>DYEI01000098.1 GCA_020725765.1 Anaerolinea sp.
CGCCTGCATGAAGCCGGAGTTGCTAGTAACCGCCGGTCAGCCATACGGCGGTGAATACGTTCCCGGGCCTTGCACACACCGCCCGTCACGTCGCGGGAGCCGCTGCCACCTGAAGGCGGCGCACCAACCCGTCAGGACACTGCCGGGAGGCAGCCGCTCAGGGTGGCGGCGACAACTGCGACGAAGTCGTAACAAGGTAGCCGTACCGGAAGGTGCGGCTGGACAACCTCCTTTCAAGGATCGTGCGGCTCGCTGGCGAGCCGCGAGCGCACATACTGGCGAGGCGCCCGACGCGGGCCTTCCCATCACTTCGCGGTTGTCAAGGCAACCGTTACACCGTTCGTGAGAAGGGGGCAGGCACGATCCGTACCTGCCCCCTTTTTTTGTGCAGCGAGGCAAAAGTCGGGGCCATAGGCCAGACCCGGGGTCGATCCGTGAGCGGCCAAGGCCCGTCATATCCCACGGCAGGGCGGCAGGCTGGGGAGCGGCCGGGCCTCCAGCTCGTGTTGGACCTCGTTGAGGTCCTTGACGGTGTCGACCGGGCGCCAGTAGGCGCGGACCGGGTGCCCGGCCAGCTGCCCCGCTGCAGCCAGTTGCGGGAAGGTGAGCTCCTCGATGTCTCCCCGGTCGGGGAGGGAGGAGCGGATCGCGGCGGAGAAGACGTAGAGACCGCCGTTGACCCAGTAGGGCAGCTCCGGCTTTTCCCGGAAGGCGCGCACGAGCCGGGCGTCGTCCAGCTCGACGATGCCGTAGGGGCTGCGCAGTTGCGCCAGGTATAGCGTGGCCAGGACCCCGCGCCGCTGATGCTCGGTCACCATGGCGGAGAGGTCAAGGTCGGTGAGGATATCCCCGTTCGTGCCGACTATGGGCTCATCGCCCGCAGAGGGGTCCAGCAGCGCGAACGCGGCTTTGATCCCGCCGCCGCGGCCGAGGGGAGTCTCTTCGACCGCGTAGCGGATACACAGCCCGTACGCCGAGCCATCGCCAAAATACTCCTTGATGACCTCGCAGCGGTAGCCGCAGGAGATGACGATCTCGCTCACACCGTGGTGCTGCAGCCAACTCAGCTGGTAGGCCAGGATTGGACGCCCGTGTATCTCGACCATCGGTTTGGGGCGGTCCGTGGTGTACGGTCTCAGCCGCTCCCCCTTGCCGCCCGCCAGTACGATTGCTCGCATCGTATCCCTCTCGCCATTGAGCGTATGTCTCGGTCAGAGCCTTTTTCCCCGCCGCGGCGCTCATGGCACCGATCGGCCGACCTCGTCCCAGGCCCGGCGGGCAGCGTCATAGACCTGCTGCCAGGGGACGCCAGCCTCGCGCGCAAGCCTGGCACAATCCTCATACTCGGGCGAGGCTCCCGCGGTCTTGCCTGCCAACTCCTTGACCTTGACTCGCACCGGGCCGTAGGGCGTCTGTACCGCCTCGATACGGCGGCTGGCGATGGTGCGACGCACCGCGCGCCAGCGCACGCCGAGGGTTGTCGTCTCCCGCAGCAAGAGCGAGGCCAGCTCGGAAGCGCGGGCCGGCGGGGCCAGCACGGAGAGGAGCACCGCCGGCCGGCTCTTTTTCATGGTGATGGGGGTGAACCAGGCATCGAGGGCGCCGGCCTCGAGGAGGCGGCTCTGCACATAGCCCAGCGCCTCGCCGGTCGTGTCGTCAAGATTGGTCTCGAGGAGGATGGCTTCGTCCTCCTGCCAGGGCAGAGGCTCGATGGTGCGGCCCAGCCACACCCGCACGGCATTCAGGGCCGGCACTTGGCGCACGCCAAAGCCATAGCCGACCGCATCGACGGCCATCGCCGGCTGCTCAAAGCGCGCGAGCTCGGCGAGGATCGCCGCCCCCGTCGGTGTCAGTAGCTCCACCTGAGCCGGGTGTGGCCTCGTTGGCACGCCGGCCTCGGCGGCAATCTGCAGCGTAGCGGGCGCGGGCACCGGCAGTTCCCCGTGCGCCACGCGGACCGTGCCGCCGCCCAGGGGCAGGGCCGAGGCATAGACCTGCTCGACCCCCAGCAGGTGCAGGCCGGCCGTCACACCGACAATGTCGATGATGGAATCGATGGCACCGACCTCGTGAAAGTGCACCTCCTCCGGCGTTGTGCCGTGGACGTGGGCCTCGGCCCGCGCGAGGCGGCGAAACACGGCGCCCGCCCGCTCTTTGACCGATGTCGGCAGCTCGCTCCCGTCGATCAACGCGAGGATGTCACCAAGGTGGCGGTGCGGTTGTTCAGCCTCCTCGTAGCTCACCTGTGCGCTGGTGCCGCAGATGGCCTGCCGGGCCTGCCGCTCGGCCCTGATCTCCCAGCCGGCGATGGGCAGCGTCCTCAGGGCCGCCTGCAGGCGGTCCAGCGGCAACCCGGCGTCGAGCAGCGAGCCGAGCAGCATGTCGCCCGAGGCGCCGGAGAAGCAGTCGAAATAGGCGATGCGTGTGGTCAAGGGAGCCTCCGGATGAGTGAAACGTGAAACGTGATGCGTGAAACGTGATGCGTGGCGCGTCAGGTGTCACCCGAGTTGGGAACTGGTTCCTCGCCCGTGTGGTAGGCGGACGCGGGCTCGCGCAGGCTGCGCCCGCGTTGGTCCGGGACCATCCGCAGGAGCAGACGGATGATCTGGGTGAGAAGCGCGAGGCGCTGCGTCGTCGTCTCCTCTCCGAGCGCGCGCCGGGCCTTGTAGTACCAGTCCCGGCCCTCCCGTGCCGAGCCTAGCGCGTACTGGTAGAAATGCGCTCTGTCCCTCCCCGTGCCCCGGCTGTATCCTTCAGCGATATTGGCGCCGATAGAGCAGACTGCCCGGTATAGCTGGTCAGCGAGCGAGCGCGTGCGTAGGTCCCGGAGTAGCACTGTGGCATCCTCCCAGGCCGTGTCCGCGGCGTATAGCGCGAGGCGATATGCCTCCATCCTCCAGAGCGTGTCGCCTCTGATGGCAGCAGGCACGCCTTGCTCCCAGTCACTGAACTCGGCCGTCTCGTTTGCGCCTGATCCCACGCCCCCTAGTCCCTCACGTTTCACGTTTCACGCTTCACGCCTGTCTTCACGTTTCACGTTTCACGCTTCACGTCTCACGTCCCCGTCTTGCCGCCGCCACCCGGTTGGCGATGAGCCCCGCAACGGCCCCGGCGCCGATCCCGTTGTCGATGTTCACCACGCTGAGGCCCGGTGCGCAGGTCTGGAGCATGGAGAGCAGGGCGGTGACCCCGCCGCCGCCGAGGCCGTAGCCCACCGAGGTCGGCAGCCCGATGACGGGCACCGGCACGAGGCCCGAGACCACCGAGGGCAACGCTCCGTCCATCCCCGCGGCGACGATGAGCACGTCTACCTGCTCGTCATTGAGCAGCCGCTCGAGGGGCTCGAACAGCCGGTGCAGCCCGGCGACCCCTACGTCATACACTGTGGAGACCTCGCAGCCCATCTCGCGGCAGACCAGCGCCGCCTCCTCGGCACGTGGGATGTCGGAGGTGCCGGCGGTCAGGATACCCACCCGTCCGCCGCTCGCAGGAACGGCCGTACCCGGCCGCCGGAGCACTGCGGCCCGGGCGCCGGCGTACCACTCCAGGCTTGCCTCGGCCGCGAACTCGGTCCGTAGCCGCGATTCGAGGGCCTCCGGCACGCGGCTGAGGATGGCCCTTCCCTCTGCCTGCAGGAAGCGCCGCGCGATGGCCACGCAGTCCTCGGGGTCCTTGCGGTCGGCCAGGATTACCTCGGGCACGCCCTTGCGGCGCACCCGATCAAAGTCGGGCCGGGCGAAACGGAGCCGGCCCTCTTCGTCAATGGGGTTTGAGGGCATCGTTCAGGCTCCCACTGCGGAAACCGGCCAGGTCGAGGGCCACGTAGAGGTATCCCAGCTCGCGCAGGCGCTCGACGATACGCTGCCGCGCGGGCTCTTCGAGCACGCGTCCCCACTCGTCGGGCGGCACCTCGAGGCGAGCGACGGGATCGTGGTGTCGCACCCGGAACTGTCGCAGGCCGATCTCCCGCCTCAGGAACGCCTCCGCTGCACCAACGCGCCTGAGCGCATCGGGGGTCAGCGGCGTCCCGTAAGGAAACCGGGAGGAGAGGCAGGCCATGGCGGGCTTGTCCCAGGTCGGCAGGCCCAGGTGGCGCGAGGCCTCGCGCACGTCCTCCTTGGTCAGGCCGGCTTCGAGAAGTGGCGCGCGTCCGCCCAGTTCCTGAGCGGCACGCATCCCCGGCCGGTGATCGCCCAGGTCATCGGCGTTGGCGCCATAGACGACGGCGGCCAGTCCCTCCTCGCGAGCAATGGTCCACAGATCGCCGAACAGGTGCTGTTTGCAGAAGTAGCAGCGATCGGGCGGATTGGCCGCAAAGCGCGGATCGTCCAGCTCGCGCGTCTCGACGATGCGCAGACGGGCTCCGAGGGAGCGCGCTATCTCCTCGGCCTGTTGCAGCTCTGCCTCGGGATAGGTCTCGGAACGGGCGGTTACGGCCAGCACGTTTCCTGGCCCGAGGACCTCCAGGCAAAGGGCGAGGAGCAGGGTGCTATCGACACCGCCCGAGTAAGCCACGACGACGCTGCCGAGCTGCCGGATCGTGTCCCGCGCCTGCGTCAGCTTGCGGTCTAGCTCGTCCATAGTTTTCCTTTCGCAGTGACAGACACGAGCGACATTCTAGCTGAGCGAGAAGCGAGAGTCAAAGAGTATGCCGCCGGGGCCTCCCGGGATGGGCGAGGCGCTATGCGCCCGTGCCGAGGCGCCGGTAGGCGCCGACGATGTGGACCTTGAGGCTCTGCAAGGCCGGCCGATCGGTCAGGCGCTCGTAGAGGACCCCGAGGCGGTAGAGGGGCTCGCTGAAGGCGATATAGGTGGGGTCTCCCACGCAGTGCAGCGCCTCGCCGGCAAAGCCTGCAGCGCGGAGCATCCAGTCGAGGCGTCCGGGGGTGTTGGCACGATAGTAGGTGCGAAAGGTAAAGACCTCCGCGCGCCGGTACAGGCGCCAGACCAGGGCTTTCTGGAGGCGTGCCGGCGCCAGACGGCTGAGGAGGACGGCATAGCTGTGGGCGTTGGGCGTCAGGAACACGAGCATGCCCCCGGGGCGCAGCACCCGCGCAAACTCGGCAAAGACCCGCGCCGGATCGGTGAGGTGCTCAAAGACCCAGCTCGAAGCGATGAGGGTGAAAGAGCCATCGGCAAAAGGCAGCGCCGCGAGATCGCCACAGACGAGGTCTGAGAGGTCGACGGCGTGCCGAAAGCCTTCGAAGGTGATGTCGATGCCCACAGCCCGGGCGCTCCCGCGGGCACGCGCCACAATCCCTCCCTGTCCGCAGCCGGCATCGAGGATGGCCGACTCTGGCTGGATGTAGCGCCGGAGCAGGGAGTCGAACACCTCGGTGGCCGGACGCCAACCCGGGGTCTCCCTGCGGTAGCGGGCTCGGAGCGCCTCCTGGCGGTCGAGAGCGAGCACCTTACTCCTCCTTCCTCGTCGCGGCGGATTATACGCCGGGTGACGCCCGGCGTCGAGCGCCCATTGACGCCCATGCGGAAGGGCGATACAATGGTGTAGCGCAGCGGCCACAAGCAGAATGGGGGCCATTCGTACCCGGGCGTGCGCCCTCGGCGATGCCGGGCGCCTGGCTGCCATCTGATAGCGGATCAGGCCAGAGCTGTCGGACCTGGAGGTGCCATGGGTCGATCGGGCAGGTTCCCGGATGGCAGGCCACACCCCTTGCGGGCGGTGGCCCTCTTTGTCGAGGATGTGGTGGCGAAGCGCGAGGGCGTCGCCTGCTGCCGGATACAGATCGCGGACGTGGAGCAGTTCTGGGCGCTCCTCACGCGCAAGCTCCACCAGCGCGGCCTGCAGGACAAGCACATCCGCGAGGTCCTGCGGGGGAGGCTGTTCGGGCAATGCCCGCGGTGTCTGGTGCGGTTTGACGCCGAGTATCTGGCCTGGCTCGTGGAGCACAGGCGCACGGGCGCGTCGGGTCGGGAGATGAAGAAGGTGGCCCGCTTCGCCGAGGGCCGGTGCATCAACGAAGAGTGCCCGTCGTCCGAGTGGATGCTGTACTGGCGCCCGCGGCTGCGCTAATGTGACGCATGGATATTCTGCGGAATGCGGCGCAAAGGGCGCATGCAATCCACCGACTGAATTC
>DYEI01000099.1 GCA_020725765.1 Anaerolinea sp.
TCCCCCAGGCGGGCACGACGTGCCCGCCTGGGGGAGGGGTGCAGGGGTGGGGGCGGTACGTGGCAGCCGGCGCTGCCAGGATGCGAGCCTGAACAGTCACGTTGCGGGGGGGGGCGTCGGGGCTGGGGGCCCTGCCGGCAGCACAGATGAGCCTGCCCTCAAGGTGAAGTACACCCTTCCAGAAGCAATCCGTTGACTCCTCCTGCGCCTGTGGTACAATGCAAAGGCAACGAACAACCGTGCGGATTGGAGCGACAGGTGGCAATCAGGGCGCTGCCGGCGCAGGTCGTGGCACAGATCGCGGCCGGCGAGGTCATCGAGCGGCCTGTGTCGGTGGTAAAGGAGCTTCTGGAAAACTCGCTCGATGCCGGAGCGGGTACCATCCAGATCGAGGTGCAGGGCGGGGGGCAGCGGCTCATCGAGGTGGCCGACGACGGCTGCGGCATCCCCGAGGCGGAGGTCGAGCTGGCCTTCGGGCGCCACACCACCAGCAAGCTCCGGAGCCCGGAGGACCTCTTCTGCATCCGCACGCTTGGATTCCGGGGCGAAGCGCTCGCCTCCATCGCAGCCGTCGCGCGGGTAACGATGACGACCCGCAGCCGCGATGAGTCCAGTGGTGCGGTCGTCCGTTTCGAGGGGGGCCAGCTCGTGCGTCGGGAACGCTGCGCTCGCCCTCCCGGCACAACGGTGACCGTTGAGAACCTCTTCTATAACCTGCCGGCCCGACGCAAGTTCCTGCGCAGCGATGCTACCGAAGCCGGGCACATCCTCGCCCTGACCGTCGCCTACGCCCTCGCCTACGCGCATGTGCGCTTCCTGCTCGTCCATAACGGCCGTGAGGTTCTGCGCTCGTCGGGCACGGGAGACCCGCTCAATGCTCTGGCGGAAGTGATGGGCCCCGAGGTGGCCCGAGCGATGGCGCCCCTCCCGGCCAGTGGCGGCCCCGTCGGGATCTCGGGGTACGTCGGCGCGCCCTCGTTGCACCGGGGGACGAGAGATGCGCTCTTCTTCTATGTGAACGGGCGATGGGTGCAGGACAGGATGCTTGCCTACGCCGTCGAGGAGGCATACCGCAGCCTCCTTCCCGGCGGGCGCCACCCGGTTGCTGTGATCTATCTGCGGGTCGACCCAGCGGACGTAGACGTGAACATCCACCCCACAAAGCGAGAGGTGCGGTTTCGGCAGGGACGAGACGTCTTTGCCGTGGTGCAGAGAGCCGTGCGGCATGCGCTTGTCGAACATGCCCCGCTTCCTCAGGTGGAGAACCTGCGCGCCGAAGGCGCCGCCATCGCTCCCGAGGACCGTCCTCGGCCGGTCCACATCGGAAGGGAGGCGCGGGCAGAGATCGCGCAGCTTGGGCTCGAGCTCGGACGTGTGGCTCCGCCCTCCTCGTCGGGCCTGGTCCCTGCCGGCAGCCCGGTCGGCGGCTCGCGTCTGCCGCCGCTGCGCCTGCTCGGACAGGTAGCACAGACCTACATCCTGGCCGAGGGCCCCGATGGCCTCTACCTGATCGATCAGCACGCTGCCCATGAGCGCATCCTCTATGAGCGCCTCCGGGCGCTTCGTGCCTCGCTGGCCGTCCCGATGCAGACGTTGCTCGAGCCACGCACTATCGAGCTGACGCAATACCAGGCGCGGGTGCTCGAGGCGCGGGAGGAGTCGATTCGCCGGCTTGGGTTCGATATCGCGCCCTTTGGTGGCACGACCTTCCTGGTGCGCGCCGTACCGGCCGCCTTTCCGCCTCAGGAGATACCCAACGTTCTGGCCGAGCTGCTGCAGACCACGCAGGAGCGTGGCGGGTATGACTGGGAGGAACGCGCCCTGGTGGCCGTGGTCTGCCATGCGGCGGTGCGTGCCCGTCAGGTGCTGACGGAGCAGGAGATGAGCGATCTTGTGCGCCAGCTGGAGGAGACCGAGCTTCCCTACACCTGCCCCCATGGGCGCCCTACTCTGGTGCAGATGACGCTGGCCCAGCTAGAGCGGCAGTTTGGCAGACGCTAGCGGGTCTACATCGGGCCGATGCCGGCGCCGCCCGGCGATAGGCTTGCCCGCGCAACCGATGCTGCAGAGGCTGCGTATATAGCTCTGGGGGCGTGATGACGCCGGGAGCTCCGGGCAGGTTTCTCTGATCAGGAAGGCGCCGCGGTTCGCAACAGGGAAGGGGGTACCATGGAGCGGCACTTTTATCGCAGTCGTCGCGACCGCATCATTGCTGGGGTTGCCGGCGGCATTGGCGAGTACTTTGGGTTTGACCCGCTTATTGCGCGCGTGCTGCTGATCGTTCTCGCGCTCGCGAGTGGCTGGGGTGTTCTCCTGTACATTGTGCTGATGCTCGTCATGCCGGAGGCGCCGCTTGAGCCTGGCGCGCCACCGAGCTATCGCAAGCTCGATGCCCGCGAGCGCAGTCTGCTCCTGGGTGCTGCCCTGGTGGTACTGGGACTCGCCCTGCTGGCGAGGGAGCTTGGCCTGTGGTGGTGGATAGGCCTGCGCCGACTCTGGCCGCTGCTTCTCGTGGCGGCTGGCGTTGCTGTGCTGGTTGACCAGCTAAGGAGGGGATGATGGGCGACCTGGGCATGCGGATCTACGGCACCGAGCAGCGCACCGAGGAGGAGGATCACCGGCCGCGGCCGGGTCTGTTCTGGCCGCTGGCACTCGTCACGGCCGGCGTTCTCCTCCTTCTCTCGAACCTGGGGCTGGTGCGCATCGCCTGGTGGGAGCTGTGGCGGCTGTGGCCGTTGCTCCTGGTCTTCGTCGGCCTGGATATCCTCTCGCGGCATAGCGTCTGGGCCGGCGCCATCGTGGCCGTGATCGCGCTGGCGGTTGTGGGGTGGGCCGTGTACCTTATGTGTACGAGTCCGCGCCCGGCGAGTCCGCTCTACGCTCTCGGCGGCGATGAGCTGGTGGCCACGCGGGTGACGGAGAGCCTCGGCGACGCGATGGAGGTCGAGGTAGACCTGAACATGAGCGTCGGCGAGCTGTATCTGGCCGCCCTCGAGAACTCGCCGTACCTCCTCGAGGCCGACTTGCGCTATCCCAAGCAGGGAGCGCTGGCGCCCCGCGTGTCGTACGACGCGTCGGGCGGGCGCGGCCACCTGCGCATCCAGAGCCGCCGCAACGAGGCGGAGCCGGTCTCGCTCCTCCTGCGGCCGATGGGGGAGGTCTGGAAGGTTGGCCTCAGCCGCGAGGTGCCCCTGAGCATCAGGCTGGAACCGGGCGCGAGCTCTGCCATCCTCGACCTGAGCCGCCTGCGGCTCCGTGAGCTCTACGTCGATGCCGGAGCGGGGCGGCTCGATATCCGCTTCCCTGCTGAGGGGGCGAATATGGCGGCCCGAATCGAGGGAGGCGTGGGCGAGGTGGTGCTCCGTGTGCCCGAATCTCTTCCGGCCCGCATCCGTGTAGACGGCGGCCTGCGGAGCATCCAGGCGAGCGGCCGCTTCGTGCGCCAGGGCGAAGCCTATGAGACGGCCGGCTTTGCCGGCGCAGAGAGCCGCCTCGATGTACTCATCAATGGCGGAGTCGGGCTGCTGCGCATCGAAAGCTCCTGATCCCAGTCGCCGTCCGTTGTTCAGTCAGCCAGAGCGGCCTGCACAGCCTCCTCGAACAGGTCCAGCCCCTCCTCCAGCAGAGGCTGGGGGATGTTGAGCGCGGGACAGAACCGGACCGCGGATGAGCCGCATCCGAGGAGGAGTAGGCCCCGCTCGAATGCCCGCTGGACGATGGCATCGCGCAGCTCGGGCGCCTCCTGCCTGCTCCGGCGGTCGCGCACCAGCTCGACACCGACCATCAGGCCGATGCCGCGGACGTCGCCGAACTGCTCGTAGCGCCCCTGCATCTCGCGTAGGCGGCCGATGAGCAGCTCGCCCATGGCGGCGGCGTGCGCCATGTACTCGCTCTCGACGAGGCGCAAGGTCTCCAGCGCGGCAGCGCAGGCCAGCGGGTTGCCGCCAAAGGTGTTGCCGTGCGAGCCCGGCACCCAGGTCATGAGCTCCCGACGTGCGATGGCAGCTCCGAGAGGGACACCTGAGGCCAGCCCCTTGGCCACAGCGATCACGTCGGGGACGACCCCCCAGTGCTCTATGGCGAACATCTTACCCGTGCGGCCGATGCCAGCCTGGATCTCGTCATCGATGAAGAGGATGCCATATCTGTCCGCCAGCTCCCGGAGGCGCGGGAGGAACTCGGGCGGTGGGACAACGTACCCGCCCTCTCCCTGGATCGGCTCCACAAAGATGGCCGCGACCTCGTCGGCCGGGACCATGTGTCTGAACAGGGTGTCCTCGATAAAGCTGACGCAGGCTATGCCGCAACTCGGGTACTCGAGGTGATAGGCACACCGGTAGCAGTAGGCATAGGGGACGTGGCTTACCTCGGCCATGAGGGGGGCAAAGCCCCGTCGCTGCACGGCTTTGGACGCGGTCAGCGAGAGCGCGCCCATCGTTCGCCCGTGGAAAGCGCCGATGAAGGCCAGGAAGCGAGGGCGCCTCGTCGTATAGCGCGCCAGCTTGAGGGCCGCCTCGACCGCCTCGGCCCCCGAGTTGCACAGAAAGCTCTGGTGGCCGCCGGTGCCCGGCGCGAGCCGGTCGAGCTGCTCGGCCAGCTCGATCTCGAGGGGATAGTAAAAGTCCGTCCCCGACATGTGGATGAAGCGCGTGGCCTGCTCCTGAATGGCGCGAACTATGTCGGGGTGGCAGTGGCCGGTGGTCGTGACCGCGATGCCGGCGTTGAAGTCGATGTAGCGGCGGCCATCAACGTCCCACACCTCAGAGCCGAGGCCATGGCCCATCACAAAGGGGTAGGAGCGGGTATAGGAGGGAGACAGCACTCGTGCGTCGCGCGCGACCCACTCCTCAGCCAGGGGACCGGCACCCAACGCGCGCTCGCTCCGCTTCCTGACGGATTCCACCACGGACCCATCCTCCTTGATAGCCGCGACCGTCCTGGTCGCTCAGGGCGGCGGCCGCGCGCTAGCGCCGGCCGCCGCCGACGAAGGGAATCAGCTTGACGGTGTCCCCGTCGCTCAGCACCGTGTCCTTGGGAACCTGGCGGCTGTTCACGAGGACCATTGCCACCAGGTCGGAATCGATCTGCAGCTCTGCCAGGACCTCGGAGACCGTCTTGCCGGCGGCGTCGCTCAGGACGGTGCTCCCGCCAGGCACCAGCGGCTGCAGGAGACCTACGGGCACAATTGTCACGCTCACAGACTGGCTCCAGCTTTGCGGCAGTGCCGCGTGTCCCTCAGTGTGCGGCCCCCGGCACGGACCGCGACCAGGCTGAACCTAGAGATCCGCGAGGCCGAGCTCGGCCAGCTTGGCGGCAGTGGGCCGTCCGTCGCGGTCCCATCCCCGCTGCTCGTAGTACATATCGAGCAGGCGCTCCGCGTCCTCCCGCGAGATGCGCTTGCCCGCTGTAGGTCCCGTCTCCACCGGCTCGAGATACGTGCGCGGGGGCGGCGCGTCCCAGGCGCGGCCAAAGCCGGGGACCTCGCGGAACCAGTACAGGCGCGTGAGGTTCCAGACGCGCTCCGAGATGGTCAGCAGGTCCTCCCAGGTCCGCGGGACGCCGGTGATGGCCTCGACAATGGGGGCGTAGTGGCCGAGGTCAAGCCCCAGTTCGACCCACTGCAAGCGGCACGCCCCGAGGCAGTCGAAGAGCGGCCGGATGTGCTGCAGCTCGATAACCTTCGCGGCCTTGTCGGGCGTGACCGCGTCGCGGCCCCTGGCGATGTCGTAAGTGATGGCCCAGGAGCGGTTGTGGTGCGCGCCGACGTCACAGGTCATGTAGGAGAGCAGCATGGAGGGAGCGTGGCGAGACTCGTACCCGCTCATCTCCATGCCCTTCACCTGCATGGCAAAGGCCTCGCTCCCATGGCCAAAGGTCGCGGCCGCGTGCCTGACGCCCAGCGCGAGCACCGCACCAAGCCCCTCGCGCGCCGCGATCTGCCGCAGGAGCGCGCACACAACGTCGACATCGCCAAAGCGGAGCTCGAGTCCGCCGGTGTCGGCCTTGCTGATGATCCCCCGCTCGTAGCATTCGATGGCAAAGGCGACGGCGTTTCCGGCCGAGATCGTATCGAGCCCCAGCTCGTCGCAGACGTGGTTGGCGTAGGCCACGTCTTCGATGTCTGAGAGGGCGCAGTTGCCGCCGATCAGGGCAGTCGTCTCGTACTCGGGGCCCTCGACGTGCACCCCGTACTTGCGAACGAAGGAGTACTTGCCGCATGGGCTCGGGCAGCCGAAGCAGGCCTTGTCGGTGACGACGATGGCGGCGCGCATCGTCTCGCCGCTGAGGCTGCTGTGGTCCTCAAAGAAGCCCGACCGAAAGTTGCGGGTGGGGAAGGCGCCGATCTCGTTGGCCCAGGTCGTGACTCCGGCGGTGCCATACTTCTGCCAGGCCTCGAGCCCGGGGGCGGCCTTGCAGGCGGCGTACATGCCACGGGCCAGCTCACGGTAGCGCTCGAGCTGCGCGACCGGGATGGAGCGTGTGCCCCGCACTGCGACGGCCTTGAGGTTCTTGGCACCCATCACCGCGCCGACTCCGCCGCGACCGGCCTGCCGCCCAAAGTCGTGGCTGATGCAGGCATACGCCACGCCGGACTCGCCGGCAGGGCCGATCGTGGCAATCTGAAAGCTCTCGCCGAGGGCTTCCTTCAGGGCCTTCTCGGTCGTCAGCGAGCCCTTGCCCCAGTAGGCGGTGGCGTCGCGGAGCTCGACGCGGTCGTCGTCGATGTAGAGATACGTTGGGCGGGGCGCCTTGCCCTCGATGGCGATAACGTCTGTGCCTGCATACTTTAGCTCAGCCGAGAGCAGCCCGCCTACGCTGGCACCGGCATATCCGCCGGTGAGAGGGGACTTGGTCGTGATATCGCACTTGCCCGCGCCCGCAACGAGCAGCCCGGAGAGCGGGCCGGCAGAGATGTACAGCCGGTTCTCCGGGCCGAGGGGGTCGGCTCCGGGCGGCACCTCGCGGTAGAGGAGGTAGGCGCCGAATCCTCTCGCGCCGAGGTAGTCTCGGGCGAGGTCCTGCGGCAGCGGCTCGCGCCGTATCTCACCGCTCGTGAGGTTGACGCGCAGGATGCTTCCGCCGTATCCGTACATGGACTCTCTCCTTTCTCACCTCAGCGACAGCACGTCCATGCCGCAGACGGCGATGCAGTCGCCGCAGGCATCGCACATGAAAGGCGCCTCCCGGTCGGCGTGGGTAAAGATCACCTGCTCCGGGCAGGTCTCGACGCAGGTCAGGCAGCCCGTGCACTCCTCGGCATTGATGTAGTAAGCACCGTGCGCGTTCTGGAGGATGGCGCCCGTGGGGCACGCGTCTGCGCAGGCGCCGCACTGGGTGCACACCCTGACCTCGAAGGTGCCAGGATCTGGGAAGTGGGGCACGATGGCCAGAGCGGACTTTTTCGGGTTATTCTCGCCGAAGAGGTGCAGTGAGCAGGCGAGCTGACAGGCCCGACAGCCGGAGCAGCGGGCGCTCTCGGCGTGCAGATGCATGGGTTCCCTCCTCGATTCCGAACACGGCGCCCAACCACGCCGATCCCGGGGGCTGCCCCCGGGCACATCACCCTGAGCCAAGATTACCTGATGGGAGGGCAAAAGTCAAAATGACCCCCATAGATACGTGTTCAGGTTCGCGTTCAATTACCTACAAGTGGCCTGGGGGAGCGTAGGCGCTCTTGGCCTGCGCAGCATCGCGCGGAGCCGCCCCCACCCCTGCCCCTCCCCGAGGCAGGCGCCAAGCGCCTGCCTCGGGGAGGGGCAGGGGTGGGGGCACTCAGTTGCAGCACA
>DYEI01000100.1 GCA_020725765.1 Anaerolinea sp.
CCGCGGCGCGCTCGACCGCCCGAAACCGCCCATCTGTCATCACCCCTCCCCCAGGCAGGCGCGCGGCGCCTGCCTGGGGAAACGGGACAGGGGTGGGGGTCTCCGGGGACCCGGCGTGAGGCCCATCCCGACGGGCGGGGCTTGCGACAGCATACCTCCGTCCCACGCGCTGAACGCGACCCTGAACGTGTGCGCGCCACCCGGCAGACTCGCCCTCCGCCGCAAAGCATGGTACAATCCTTGCAGTTCTTCGCCTCCCGCCAGCAAACAACGGAGTGACCCCATGGCCGCCAAAGCGCATTTTCTCGCCTTCGACCTCGGCGCTGAGAGCGGACGTGCTGTGCTCGGCGCCTTTGACGGCTCAAGCCTCGAGCTGAGTGAAATCCATCGTTTCCCCAACGGGCCCGTGCGCGTTCTCGATTCCCTGCACTGGGATGTGCTGCGCCTGTTTCAGGAGATCAAGACCGCGCTCGGGAAAGCCGCCCCGTACGACTTGCAGGGGATTGGCCTTGACACCTGGGGCGTCGACTGGGCGCTCCTTGACGCGGCGGGCTCCCTCGTGGGCACCCCGTACCACTATCGGGACCGGCGCACGGAGGGGATGATGGCGCGCGTGTTTGAGCGCGTGCCGCGCGAGGAGGTCTTTGAGCGCACCGGCATCCAGTTCATGGAGATCAACACGCTCTACCAGCTCTACGCCATGTCGCTCAGGCAGCCTGACCTGCTCGCCGCCGCGCGCACGTTCCTCATGATGCCGGACCTGTTCAACTACTGGCTCACCGGACAAAAGGTCTGCGAGTTCACCGATGCCACGACCAGCCAGTTCTATGACCCGCGCGCAGGGGATTGGGCGCGGGAGCTGCTCAAAAAGCTCTCGCTCCCGGATCACATTCTGGCGCCGGTCGTTCCTCCGGGCACGGTGCTGGGACCCCTCCTGGGCGGAATCCGCGAGGAGGCAGGCCTGGGGGCGGTGCCCGTGATCGCCCCCGCCTGTCACGACACTGGCTCGGCGGTAGTTGCGGTGCCCGCCGCAGGCCCGGACTTTGTGTACATCAGCTCCGGCACCTGGGCGCTTGAGGGGATTGAGGTGACCGCGCCGGTGATCACCGCCGAGACCTTACGGCACAACTTTACCAATGAGGGCGGCGCCGGCGGGACCTTCCGTCTGCTGAAGAACATCGTCGGGCTGTGGCTGGTGCAGGAGTGCCGGCGCGAGTGGGCGCGCGAAGGACACGAGATGTCCTACGATGAGCTCACGCGCCTTGCCGCAGAGGCGGAGCCGTTCCGCTCCCTGGTCAACCCGGATCATCCCGTCTTCATGCCCCCCGGGGACATGCCCGGGCGCATCCGGGCGTACTGCCGTGAGACCGGGCAGCCCATCCCCGAGACCTATGGGCAGGTTGTGCGCACAGCCCTCGAGAGCCTTGCCCTGCGCTTCCGGGTGGCGCTCGAGCAGCTCGAGGCCATTGTGGGGCGGCGCCTCAGCCCGATCCACATCGTCGGCGGTGGGTCGCAGAACAGGCTGCTCAACCAGTTTGCCGCCGACGCCACGGGGCGCCCGGTGATTGCCGGTCCCGTCGAGGCGACGGCCATGGGCAATGTCATCGTGCAGGCGGTTGCCCGTGGCTTCATTGGCTCGCTGCGGGAAGGCCGCGAACTGGTGCGGCGCGCGACGGACGTGCGCGAGTACGAGCCACGCGAAACCGCACCCTGGGAGGACGCCTACGGGCGCTTTGTGCAGCTGCCGGCATCCTAGCGCAGCCTCCAGCCGTGGGCTTCCCAGGAGTTTGGCCTTTGAGGTCCTCGCCCCTCACTATTACCTCCATAGTCTGTCAGCAGTCGTGTGGCGTGGCTCGTGCTGTAATGTCTTCCCCCTCCCCCTGGCGTTCAGGGGCGGACAGGCTGCTTTCGCCGCCGTCCCTGAACCCCGCGGAGCGAGGTGGCCGCTACGGGCCTGGAGGTACGCGAGCGTTTCGCGGATGTAGCGTCTTTTCCCCACCAGTGGTATAATGTGGCCCGGCGTCTTGTCCGGATCCTCGTGGTGGCCTGGCCCATCTCGTGCCGGGCCTTCCTGCATCCCGCAGGCCCTCTCCGAGCGATCCCAAAGCCATCTATGCGCGTCGCGAGGCTTTGCCTGGTGCGCCGGGCTGTGTCGGCGCGCCAGGCGGATAGAATCGGACCTCCCAGCGGAGGAAAGCCATGAGGTACTTTGGCTGCGCCTACTATCCCGAATACTGGGGCCTCGAACGCATCGATGAGGATGCTCGCCTCATGCGCGAGGCTGGCATCAACCTTGTGCGTATCGGCGAGTTTGCCTGGTGCCGCATGGAGCCTGAAGAGGGGCATTTCACCCTCGACTGGCTGCACCGGTCTGTCGAGGCCCTTGCCCGTCACGGCATCGATGTCATGATGTGCACCCCCACGGCTGCCCCTCCGGGGTGGCTCACCGGGAAGTACCCGGATACGCTGCTCGTCCGCGCCGACGGCACGCGGGCGAGCCACGGCGGCCGGCGGCACTACTGCCCCACGTCGTCGACCTATCGCGGCCATGTGGAGCGCGTGGTCGAGCGCCTGACGCGTGAGATGAGCCAGCACTCCAACGTCGTGGCCTGGCAGATCGACAATGAGCTGGGCCACGAGGCTGGACCCTGTCACTGTGAGAGCTGCCAGGAACGCTTCCAGGCCTGGCTGAGGGAAAGGTACGGCTCCCTGGAGGAGCTGAACCGGTGCTGGGGCACCGGGTTCTGGGGTATGGACTACTCGGCCTGGGAGCAGATACGACTCGCCAGCGAGGGATGGCTTGCCCCAAGCCGCCTTCTGGATAGCAGACGCTTCTGGAGCGACATGTGGCTCGAGTTCGCGCAGCAGCAGGCGGCCATCATCCGCCGCAACCATCCCGGCGCTCGAGTCACGACCAACGGCATGGGGCCGATCTACAACGCCATCGACTACTACCAGCTCTTCGGCGGCCTCGACGTCGCCAGCGACGACCTGTACTTTGACATCGGCACGATGGATGCGGACGTCGCCGCGATGAACGTCTTCCGATCCCTCAAACCCGGCCAGGGTTTCTGGATCACCGAGACGGGCGCCGGTGCCCTTGACCACGGCCGACCGCCAAAGGCAGAGCAGTTCCGGGCCTGGGCCTGGAGCAGCTATGCTCACGGCGCTGAGGCGTATATGATCTTTCGCTGGCGCACCTGCCTCTCAGGGCAGGAGCAGGAGCTACAGGGCATTCTCGAGCACTCTGGGAACCCGGGGCATCGCTACAGAGCCGTACAAAAGTGCTTTCTGGAGATGCGGCGTATCTGCGAGCAGCTGGGCGAGCTGCCCCTGCCGCAGGCCCCCGTGGCCATCGTGCAGGACTATGACGTGCTCTGGACTTACGAGTCCTCGGTCGTCGGCAGGGATGTGGACTACCCCGGCCAGATCTACCGGCTGCATCGTGAGCTCTACGACCGGCACGTCGTCGCCGACATCATTCCGCCTGAGCGCGACTTTTCGGCTTACCGGCTCGTCATCCTGCCCTCGCTGGTGATCGTTGACCCCGACCTGGCCGCGAGGCTGTCTGCCTTTGTTGAGGCTGGGGGGACGGTGCTTGCCACCGGCCAGTTGGGCTTGCGGGATGCCAACGGCAACTATATCCCCGCGCCCGGGCCGCAGCACCTGGCCGGTCTCTTCGGGGTTGTGATTCAGGGGGGCATGTACCTGCACAGCCACGTGGAGCCCGATGAGGCCTTGTGGATCCCCGCGCCCGAGACCGGTCGCACCCCGGTTGCGCTCACCGGCGTCCTCGGCAGCCAGATGGTTGGCGGGCGGACGGCGGTCTGGGCGGCGGACCTGGCGGCCAACGGCGGCACCTCGATCTGCAAGTTCACCGATGGCACCTATGCCGGGCAACCGGCGATCGTCCACAAGGCGACTGGGAAGGGGCACACCCTCTATGCGGGCGCCATCGGTATGACCGATGAGCTGCACAGCGCTCTTGTGGGCTATGCGCTTTCCCTGGCGGCGGTCCAGCCCGGCCCGGAGACAAGGCGGCACGTCGAGGTCGTCACGCGCGGCGACGTGACATTTGTGATCAACCATACCGCCCAGAGCACGATCGTCAAGCTTGGGCGGGAGGGCAAGGCGCTGCTGGGCAGCTTCCGGGCGGGGGCGGCGGAGCTGCCGCCTTACGGGGTCTGCATCATACGCTAGGAGGCAGAGAGACGGCGTAAGAATGTCACATTTAGGCACAAAACCTCTGGTCTCCCCGAGGTCTTTGCGCTAAAATAGTAGGAGATGGGGCCGGCAGCTTGCGCTTGTTGAGTGCTGGGCCTACATCGCCGAAAGCATCGAAAGGGTTAGAAAGCGTCCAGTTCATGTGCGAGTCGTCCTTTGGCCGAGCCCGCGAGCGCATCTGCCTGGCCCTGCCGGGCCGTCAGGTTGCCTGCCGGGCGATCATCTTTGACAAAGATGGGACACTGGTTGATCCTACCGGCTTCCAGTCCAGGCTTCTCCTCACCCGCAGCAGAGCCCTGCGCGTAGCGGCGGAGACGAGCATCGGGCCGCTCCAGGGGGCAAGCTCTGACCCCTCGCGCCGTCAGTGCGGCAACCGCCCCGACGGCCCTGCGGCGCGTCCCGAGGAGAGTCGGGAAGGCCAGCCGGTCTCTGACCGACACACCTCAGCCGACCTGCCATCCCAGCCCGAGTCCGATGGGGCATTCGGCATGGGCGATCCACCTCTTGGGGCCACCCTCCTGCCGGGCGTCGCCGACATGCTCGAGATCTTCCGCGGGCTGGGGTTGCGTCTGGCCATCGCGACGGGCGACCGGCGGCGGCGCGCCGAGGCTACCATGGACGCGCTTGGCGTCGGCGAGTGCTTTGCCGCCATAGTGGGGATAGATGACGTCGCGCGCGGCAAGCCGGCGCCCGACATGGTCGATGCGGCCTGCGCCCGCCTCGGGTGCTTGCCGGAGGAAGTCGTCGTTGTTGGCGATAGCCCCGCCGATCTGATGATGGGGCGCGCGGCCGGAGTGGCCGCGTGCATAGGGGTGACCAATGGGCTGGGCAGCAGTGAGCGCCTGGGGGCTCTGGCGGATGCTGTGCTTCACTCCGTAGCCGAGCTGCCGAGCCTGGTTGTCTGCGAGGAGTAGCGCTGGAGGCATGGGGGAGACGCTTCGCCTCGGCTATGTGGGCTGCGGCTTTATGGCGCAGAAGGTCCACATCCCCAACTTTGCTTCCATCCGCGAGTGCCGGCTGGTGGCGCTGGCCGAGGTCCGCCGGAAGCTGGGCCACAAGGTTCAGGCCCGCTTCGGCATACCCAGGCTGTATCCGGACCACGAGGCGCTGCTGGGCGATCCGGAGGTCGATGCCGTTGCCGTCTCGGCTGACTGGGCCATCCAGGGGGAGATCGCCCGCGACGCCCTGCTGGCGGGCAAGCACGTCTTCATGGAAAAGCCCATGGCCATCTCGGTCTCGCAGGCCATGGGGATCGTCGAAGCGGCCAGGCGGTCGAACAGGCAGCTCATGGTCGGCTATATGAAGCGCTATGACGCCGGCAACGAGCTGGCCAAGGCCGAGATCGATGCCTTCCGGGCCTCGGGCGAGCTCGGTCCGATCACCTTTGCCCGGAATCACGGCTTCTGCGGGGACTGGGTCGCCGGCCTCGACGCGCCGATGGATACCACCGATGAGCCCTACCCTCGCACGCCAGCCCGGGGGCCGGACTGGCTTCCCGCCGAGTTCCTGCCGCGCTACCTGCAGTATCTCCAGCAGTACACTCACAACATCAACCTGCTTCGCTGGCTCCTCGACGCTGGCGACAGGGTTGGCGTGCGTGCCGTAGACCTCGACGACGATGGCTACACGGGCGTCGTTGTGCTGGATATGGCGGGTGTGCGCGCCGTCCTTGAGAGCGGATCGCTCTCCCACTACCGCTGGGATGAGCACACGCAGGTCTACTTCCGCGATGGTTGGGTCAAGGCCTGGGCCCCGCCACTCCTGCTCCGGCAGGTCCCTGCTGAGGTCGAGGTCTACCGCGCGGGCAGCCAGCAGAGCTTTACCCGGCCGATCCCCCGGCCACAGGCCTGGACCTGGAGCTACAGACGCGAGGCCGAGCACTTTGTGCGCTGCGTGCTGACCGGCGAGCCAGTGCGCTCCTCGGGCGAGGACACCCTGACCGACGTGCGGCTCTTTGAGGAGATCTACCGCGCCTATCTGAGGGGCCGGGGCGTCCTGTAGGGGTTGTCCGGGCGGACCTCAGGTCGCAAGGTAGCGCCGCAGAGTTCTCGCTGCCTCAGCGGATTCGGCTTCCCACTGTTCCCAGCGGCACTCCACAGAGATCCTCCCCTGGTATCCGGCCTGCCGGAGGTGGGCAATGAGGTCGGCAAAGTCGTGTCGGCCGGTTGGTGCGCCACGGTCGGGATTGGAGACGTGCACGTGCCGCAGCAGGTCTCGGGCCTCGAGCAGGCTGGCAAGGGGCTCCTTCGCCTCGTGCATGTGGTAGTAGTCGGCCAGCACCCCTACCCAGGGATGCCCCAGTGGGCGGACGATCTCCACCGCCTCGGCCACGGTGTGGACCAGGTTGGTCTCCGCCTGCCGCAGGGGCTCGAGGGCGATGGCTACGCCGTACCGGGCGCCCGCATCCCCCATGATCAGGAGCACGTCGCGCAGCTGCTCAAGCGCCCGTGCCGGAGAAAGGCCCTCCGGTGCCGACCGTGCCCGTCCGCTACCAAAGACCATCACCGCAATCCCCAGCTCTGCGGCCCGGCGGACCGCCGTCTCGACATAGGTGCGCGTCGCCGCCGGGTCTGCCTCGGGGCCGGTGAGGCGCCAGTCACCCGGGAAGAACACGTTGGCCGCCTCGACCGGCAGCCCTCCGGCTCGGATCTCGGCACGGAGCGCCTGCCACACCTCCTCGCCCTCGACGGGCCGCAGGTTGTCGACGACGGTCAGCTCCGCAAAGTCGTATCCTGCCTCCCGCGCCGCGGGGATACGTTCGCGCGGCACACAGCAGCCAAGTCTCATGGTGATCTCCTTCGGATACAGGCTACGCCTCGGAGGGGGCCGCCGGCAGCTCCACGAGGAGGGTAGCTCCGGGACCCTGGTTGTTGGCCGCGGAGATCCGGCCCCCGTGCGCCCGCACCACGCCATAGCACATGGAGAGGCCGAGGCTCGAGCTCAATCCTCTTTCGTCGCACGTGGCAAAGGGCTCAAAGATTCTATCAAGCATCTCGGGTGGAAAGCTCGCCCCGTCGTCGGAGACTGCAAGAGTCACCCGGTCCCGGTAGGTTGCCTCGATCGTCAGCCTGCCCGCGCCCCGACGGCTCGCGATGGCCCGAAGCGCGCCCTCGACCAGCTCCCTCAAGACCGTGGCGAGCTGCAGTCGGTCCCCGACGATGGGGGGAAGGCCCTCCTCGAAACGCAGATCGACCGTCGCTCCGACGGCAGAGATAGTGGCCTCGAGCGCATCCAGGACCTCCCTGATCAGAGTGGGAAGCTCGATCTCAGTCGGGGCGATAGGCTGCTGGCGCGCAAAGGCGAGGAGCTCTCGAACGACCTGTGCGGCGCGTCGCGCGCCACGGTCGATGCGCTGGAGGGCATCGTGCACGCTGGGGGGCAGCTCTTCACCAAGGAGCATCTGGGCATAGCCGGAGACGATGGCGAGGGGGTTGTTCAGCTCATGGGCCACCCCGGCGACGATGCGGCCGAGGGAGGCCATCTTTTCCGCCTCGATCAGCTGGGCCTGGGCCGCACGTAGCTGCCTCATTTGCTCCGTCTGGCCGGCGTAGAGCTGGGCGTTATCCAGCGTGAGGGCTCCCAGTGCGCCCAGCCTGAAGCCCAACTGCGCCTCGGCGAGGTTGAAGGGGCGCCGGGTGCGGCGCCCGAGGAATAGAAAGCCGAGGGGCGCGCCGCGGGCGCGCAGCGGCACCGTGAGCGACGTGCGGATGCCGAGGGCTGCCCCGAAGAGGGCCATTAGATCGCCGTCCTCGGGCCACAGTGCAGCCACCGGCTGCCCGTCCGCAGCGGCCCGCCTGGTGGCCGGGAGGCAATCCAGAGATACACGATGCAGGCCGGCTTCCTCCAGCCTCTTGTGCCTCGCGCCGCGCAGGAGCCGCAGCTGCAGGGTGTCGGTGACCGGCTCGTAGCGGTAGAAGGCGGCCAGATCGCAGGGAAGAAGGTCTCTGGCCTCCTCGACCAGCACGCGGGCAATGGTATCGGGGTCAAAGGTTGCACTGAGAAGCTGACCGATCTGCAGGAGCAGGGTGGACTCGGCCGCTCCCTGCTCCATGGCCCGCCACTGGTCTGCCCGCGCCAGCGCCGCCGCTGCCAGCCGAGAGAAGGCGGCGACCGCCTCGGCCTCGCGCAAGCCTGAAATCGGACTCTGACCGAAAAGCGCGAGGAGCCCCAGCCGGGTGCCCTCGCGGATCAGCGGCACGAGCATCACCGTGGTGCTTCCGGCGGCCGACAGCAACCTGTGCACCCAGCTGGGGGCGAGCCCCCCGGCGGAGAACTCGCTCTCGCGATCGCCCAGGCTCGCCACATCCCGCTCGGACACACCGACGTCGGCGCCGAACGTGCCTGCCGACCCGGCCTGCGCCCGCAACCGGTACCGCCCGGAGGCTTCGTCCGGGGCAAGGAGCACGGCCACGCTGCAGTGTAGCGTGCGGACCGCCTCGTCTACGATAGCCTGCGCGGCCCTCTCGGGCTCCAAGGCGTCCGCCAGGGACTCGGCCGCGCTCAGGAGGCGGGCAAGGGTGGATTCGTGGCTGGGCAGGCTCCCTGCTGACTGCCCGAGTTCGGGCAGACCCTCGCCCTGCTGCCGGGAAGCACCCCTCTCCGTCCGCGGGATACGGCCTCTGGCCTCACCCGGGCGGACCCGGCCGGCCGCCTGCTCGTCCTCTCCGGAGCTACGTGCGTTGGTCGGTGCCATGAAAGCCTCTCTCGGGGAAGAGCTTGGCCGTGCCCGGGAGCGCCAGAGCGTCTCAGGACCGGCTATCAGCACGTCACGTTGAGCGAATCCCGTCAGGAATGTCGCCCGCTTTGGCCTCAGTAGGCGTTGCGGTCACGAAGGAAGCTGAGCAGCGTGCGCAGCAGTATCTTGATATCGAGGAGCAGCGACCAGTTCTCCACATAGTACAGGTCGTACTTGGTGCGCTCTACGATGGAGGTATCGCCCCGCAGACCGTTCACCTGGGCCCAGCCGGTCATTCCTGCTTTCTCCCGGTGCCGGTCCATGTACCGTGGGACAACCTGCCGGAACTGCTCGACGAACACCGGCCGCTCCGGGCGCGGGCCGACCAGGCTCATGTCCCCAAGGAGCACGTTGATGAGCTGTGGCAGCTCGTCCAGCGAGGTGCGCCGCAGGAAGGCGCCGATGCGCGTCCTGCGCGGGTCCTCTCGGCTCGCCCAGACGGGTCCGGTCTCATCCTCAGCCCCCATGCGCATGGATCGGAACTTGAGCACCGGGAAGGGTCGCGCATCCAGGCCCATGCGTATCTGGCTGTAGAAGACAGGGCCGGGGGAATCGAGCTTGATCAGGAGCGCGATGAGCAGGAAGAGCGGGGAGAGGAAGATCAGGCCGATGGCGCTGCCGACCACATCCATGGCGCGCTTGAGGCTTAGGCGCCAGCCGCGCAGGGCGACGTTGCGCATGGTGAGCATGGGCAGGCCGTTGAGGTCACCGAGGGAGAGCTCGGTCGCCATGATCTGGAACACGTCCGGGAAGACCTTGATCACGACGTTTTCGCGCTCGCACTCGTAGATGAGGTCGAGGAGCTGCTCGTGGGGCGCCTCCGGCAGGGCGATGACGACCTCGTCCACTCCCTCGTTGCGGATGGTCTGCCTGAGGGCGCTGTGCGGGCCGAGCACCGGCAACCCCGCCGCGCTCTTGCGCCCTGGCGTCTCATCGAGGAAGCCGACGACCTCGTACCCGAGGCTCGGTGACTGCCTGATCCGCTGGGCGATCATGCGGCCGACATCCCCCGCGCCGACGATGAGCACCCGGTCCGGATTCTTCGCGCGCACGCTCCGGCGCCAGGCACCCACGATGAGCCTGCCAACCATCACAAAGAGGATGGCAAAGAAGGCAAAGTAGATGATCATCAGGCGGGGGTAGTCGAGGTCCTTGTACACGAACGCGGTACCCGCCGTGGCCACCAGCGTGCCGATGCAGACGGCGGCTGTGACATTATAGAGCTGGTCGATGCGGGATACGTTGTGCGGCTGGTGGTACAGCCGGTAAAAGAAAAAGGTCACCAGCAGGCTGAGGACCTGCAGGAGCATCATCCCGGCGTAGCTGCGGAAGGGTGCGATGTTGAGAGCCGGCGGGTACTGCACGACCGAGCGCAGGTGGTAGGCGGCGAAGAACGCCACCATGATCATGGCGGCATCCATCAGCACCGTGGCCAGAGTGAACCAGAGGCTCCGTTTTCTCCGCATCGCGCTATCGCCTCACAGGATGCTGGCTGCGGCAGGTCGGCCTGGGACTGCAGGGGCGATCAGCTGTCCCTTCCAGGCAGACGCTCATGCGCTGCCTGGAGTTCCGTCGCCCCTAGGCCGATGCCACCCTTCTTCTCGCGGGCGGCCGCAGCCAGTTGCGCAGCAGCGCCATTGCCCCGAGCACCACAATCCCGGCATAGATCAGCCAGTTGAGCAGGAAGAAGGTGCGTCGCTCATAGTGCTTGCGGTGGAAGAGGGCCATGGCCTCGTAGAAGTGGTAGATCGAGGCGGTGCTGCGCTGCCGGGTAGATGCCCCCTTGTAGTGCAACACGGTCACCGCAGGGTTGTAGTAGATGCGCCAGCCACGCTCCTTGATCCGGTAGCAGAGATCGATATCCTCGCCGTACATGAAGAAACGCTCGTCCAACAGCCCGATCTCATCAAGAACCGGGCCACGGATCAGCATGAACGCTCCCACGAGGCTGTCGACCTCGGCCAGCACGTTCGGATCGAGGTGCTCGAGGTTGTAGCGGCCAAAACGCGGGTGTCGCGGGAACAGGCGCGACAGGCCGGTCAGCCGGTAGAATGCGTTCTCGGGCGTAGGAAAGGAGCGGCGACAGGCCTTATCCAGGCTGCCATCCTGCCGTACGAGCTTGGGGCCGACGGCGCCGGCCTCGGGGTGTGCCTCCATGAACGCCACGAGGTCTGCCAGGTCGTCCGGTTTGAGAAGCGTGTCCGGGTTGAGGAGCAGGGCGTATCGGGGTGTCGCACCTGCTCCGCAGCCTGCGGCCCGCAGCCCGACGTTGTTGGCAGCTGGATAGCCCGTGTTGCGCGGCAGGGCGATCACGTGCACCGCCGGGAACTCGGCCTCCACCATGGCTGCGCTGCCGTCCCCCGACCCGTTGTCGACCACATACACTGCCAGCGACCCCTCGAAGCGGCTCGCGAGGACGCTCGCGAGGCAGTCGCGCAGCAGGTCGCGCGTGTTATAGTTGACGATCACAACCGCCAGGTCGACGGCGGGTCTTGGGTCCGAGGCTGGGTCTACCATGGCGCGCATTCTAGTACAAAGTGTGTGTTGGGTCAATCATGGGGTTTGCGGGGGTGCAGCTCAGTATTGGGGCCTTTCGCACTCTGCCGGCCGTCATGTAACCCCGCCCCTGCGCCGCGCTATCCATCACCCACAACTCGGTCTGCAGAGCATCATGGGGGATGCGATAGGGCACCGGCACCCGTCGCAGCGGACCAGCCGCCGCGCACACTGCTGCGCGGAACACGTCGAGCGCCGGCCGCGATGCACGCCAACTGCGGAGTGCCCCCACCCTGCCCCTCCCCCAGGCAGGCGCCAAGCGCCTGCCTGGGGGAGGGGTGATGAGAGACGGGCGGTTTCGGGCGGTCGAGCGCG
>DYEI01000101.1 GCA_020725765.1 Anaerolinea sp.
CTGGGATGGGCGCCAGGCCGCTATCTCATGCCCCGTGAGGCTGTGCAGCCCGACTTATAGGTAATGGATAGCGGCCGCGGGGGCAGGGTCAGGGCAGGACGTTCCCCGACGAACCGACGGACAAAGCTACCAGCAGCCAGCCTCCGCCCCGCGCGCTGAACGGCACCCTGAACACCGACAGTGCCGGAATTCTTTGACAAGCGCCGCCGCTTGTGTTACACTCAAACCGATCATGATCTGTCCTCGACCGAGGGCAGTGTTGTTGGATTCATCTTATCGAGCGCCGCGGGCACCGTGCAGAACTCCAGGCACGTCTCTTGCACTTATCCTATATCGATGCTGCAGATCGTCGGGCGCCGGCGCGTGGGAGTTGCCCCTTGGGACAGCGCGCTTTGACGCAAGCCAACCAGGTGCTGGGGGTGTGCCGAGTGCACACCTTTTTTGTTTTTTGGGGTTCTGCCGCCCGGCCCACAGAGCCGCCGTCTCGAGGGTAAGCGACCCGGGCGCTACACCTGGAAGGGTAGCCCGCCGGACTGTCGCCGAACACCACCGGAGGAGGTTACATGTGAGCCTGGAGTGGGTACTCCGTATATCCGTCATGCTCCTGGGGGCGCTCCTCGGATGGCAGTTGGGCCGCCCCCTGCAGGATCTCCTGGTGACACGCTACTCAGGCTACTACTCCGTCGTCACGGCATTGATCGGAGCCGCCCTTGGTGGCATCTTTGCCCTGGATGTGACCGTCCGCCCGCTGAACGCGGTTCGCATGAGGATCCGTCAGATACCGGCCCGCTACCTGGTCACCGGGCTGGTTGGCCTGGTTGTCGGTCTGATCATCTCCGCCCTCCTGGCCCTGCCACTCTCACTGCTGCCGGGGCTCCTGGGCGAGGTGTTGCCCTTCGTCTCCGCTGTGGTCTTCAGTACCCTGGGCATCACGACGATGGTGATGCGCGAGAAGGACATCCTCTCCATGGTACGTCGCCTGGCCTCCCGGGAGGGAGCAAGCGCGCAGGATGAGATGATCCTGGTCGACACGAGCGTCATCATCGATGGCCGCATCGCCGACATCTGTGCCACCGGCTTTATCAGTGGCACACTGGTCGTACCGCGTTTTGTGCTGAACGAGCTCCAGCACATCGCCGACTCGCCCGATGTGCTGCGCCGTAACCGCGGACGCCGGGGCCTGGAGATCCTCGGCCGCCTGCAGAAAGACTCGGAGACCTCTATCGAGATCTCCGAGATGGACGTCGAGGGCGTGCGCGAGGTCGACACCAAGCTGGTCAGGCTCGCCCGCGAGATGGGCTGCGCCATCATGACCAACGACTATAACCTGAACAGCGTCGCCAAGCTGCAGGGGATCAAGGTGCTCAACGTCAACGAGTTGGCCAACGCCGTCAAGGTCGTGGTGCTTCCGGGCGAGCCGCTCTCGGTGCGGATCATTCAGGAGGGCAAGGAAGCGGGCCAGGGCGTCGGCTACCTGGACGACGGGACGATGGTCGTCGTCGAGGACGGCCGTCGGTATATCGACCAGGATGTCGAGGTGCTGGTCACCCGCGTCCTGCAGACGGTCGCCGGTCGCATGATCTTTGCCCAGGTCGAATCCAAGGGATCGGGCGCCGCCGGGCCGCGCTGATCGCTCCCGGCGTTGCCCGCAGCCATTCTCTGAGAAGGAAAGCGACATGCCACTGCAGATATACAACTCGCTCACCCGCCAGAAGGAGCTCTTCGTGCCCCTGCACGAGGGGCGCGTCATGATGTACGTCTGCGGGCCAACAGTGTACGATGACGCGCACATCGGCCACGGCAAGACCTATGTCAACTTTGACGTAGTGGTCCGCTACCTGCGCTACCTCGGCTACCGCGTGCGCTACGTCCAGAACATCACCGACGTCGGCCACATGCTGGATACGGGGGAGGACCGGATCCTCAAGGGCGCGGCCCGAGAGCGGATCGAGCCGATGGAGCTGGTCGAGCGCTACACCCGGCGCTTCTTTGAGGACATGGACGCCCTCAACGTCACCCGGCCGGACATCTCGCCCCGGGCCAGCGGACACATCCCGGAGCAGATCGCCCTCGTGCAGCGGCTGATCGAGAAGGGGCACGCCTACGTCGTCAACGGCTCCGTGTACTTTGACGTCTCGAGCTGGCCGACCTATGGCAAGCTCTCGGGCCGCCGCGTCGAGGAGCTGATCCAGGGCGCGCGCATCGAGGTCAACCCCGAGAAGCGCCATGCGGCCGACTTTGCCCTGTGGAAGCGCGCCGAGCCGGGACACATCATGCGGTGGCCCAGCCCCTGGGGCGAGGGCTACCCGGGGTGGCATATCGAGTGCTCGGCCATGGCCACCAAGTATCTGGGCCAGCCCTTCGATATCCACGGCGGAGGGGTCGATAACAAGTTCCCTCACCACGAGTCGGAGATCGCCCAGAGCGAGGCCGCCTACGACAGGGACTTTGCCCGCATCTGGATGCACAACGGCATGGTCATGGTCGGCGCCGAGGAGATGCACAAGTCCCTGGGCAACTTTATGACGCTCCGGCAGGCCTTTGAGCGCTGGTCGCCGATGGCCGTGCGCTTCCTGATCGTCGGCAGCCACTACCGCAGCCCGCTGGACTTTACCCCCGAGGCGATGGACGCGGCCTCAAGGGGCCTCGAGCGCCTGTGGGGCGCCGTGCGGAGCGTGCGGGAGCGCCTGCAGACGGCACCCGAGGGCCCGGCTGACGACGACGTGCTCGCCAGCCTCGAGGACCACAAGGCCCGATTCCTTGCGGCGATGGACGATGACTTTAACACGAGCGCAGCCATGGCCGTGCTCTTTGATCTGGTGCGGGTGAGCAACAGCCTGGTCGCCAGCCCCGAGCCGGTCACCCGAGACACGCTGGCCGCCATCGACGCCGCATACCGCGAGCTCGGCGGGGACATCCTCGGCCTCATCCCACCCGAGTTGCCCGCCGAAGGGCTGGCCGGTCTGGCCGCCGACCTCGTACAACTCTTGATCGACACCCGGCAGGAGTTGCGGGAGGCGAAGCAGTACGCCCTGGCCGACCAGATTCGCAAGCGGCTCCGCGACCTCGGGATCGTCTTGGAGGACACGCCCCATGGCACGCGCTGGGTCAAGGCCTGAGCGCGGGCAGAGTCGACAGCGACGGGATCGGCCCACACGAGGCCGACCTCCGGACCGCGCGCCGGCCCGCCGCGAGCCGCACCCTCACCTCGGGGAGTTGCTCTACGGGCGCAACGCCGCGCTCGAAGCGCTTCGGGCCGGACGCCGCCGGGTCGAGTACCTTGCCGTCGCCGCGGGTGCCCAGCGGACGGGCACGCTGGCGCAGATCATCGAGCTGGCGCAGGCCCGCGGCATCCCGGTGCGCGAGGTCGACCGGCTGCAGCTCGACGAGGCCGTGCCCGGCCATCAGGGCCTGGCGCTACATGTCGGCCCCTATCCCTACGCCGACCTGGACGCTCTCATAGAGCGCGTCGGCCCGCGCGCGCTCTTTCTCCTGCTCGACTGCATCGAGGACCCCCAGAACCTCGGCACGCTCCTGCGGACCGCCGATGCGGTCGAGATCGCGGGGGTCGTCATCCCAGAGCACCGGGCGGCCGCGGTGACCCCCGCGGTCAGCAGCGCCTCTGCAGGGGCGGTAGAGCATCTGTCGGTGGCCCGCGTACCAAACCTGGTGCGGGCCATGGAGCAGCTGCGCGAGGCAGGCACCTGGATCATCGGCCTGGAGGATGTGCCCGAGGCGCAGGCGTACGATGAGGTCGACTGGCACGGCCCTCTCGCGGTCGTGGTAGGATCCGAAGGCCGGGGCATGCGCCGCCTGGTGCGCGAGCGCTGCGACCTGCTCGTGCGGCTGCCCATCGCCGGGCACACCGGCTCGCTCAACGCGGCAGTCGCAGGCTCGATCGCCCTCTACCACGCGTGGCGCATCCGCGAGCGAGAGCCCAAGCTGGGCGAGCGGCGGTAGCAGGCACGGTCGGAGCCCCGATGGAGAGCATCGGCAGGGTGCGGCGGCTCCTCTTCTGCATGGGCGTGGCGCACGTCTTGGGCGGGAGCCTCATGGTCGCCACGGTTCTCACCGTGGGAGTTCTCCTTCTTCGCGCGCCTCTCGGGCCGGGCATGGCCGGTGCGGCACTTGTCCTCGTCGGCCCCTTCTGCGCCTTGCTCGCTGCCTCGCGGCTGCACCTCCCACCGCAGTCGCGGATGTTGCGCGAGCTCGGGGTCGCCGCGGCCCTCGGAGCGCTCCTCGCCGTCGGCGTGCCGGCGATACTCGCGGCGCTGGGGCTGCTCCCCGCCCTGGCCGCGTCGAGCCCTGGAGGCCTCGCCGGTGCCGTGGCCTCGCTCCTGGCGGCTGCGCCGGGCTACCTCCTGCTGAGGGAGCTCCTCCTGTGGCTTCTGCCGAGGGCGCCGGAGTCCGCTCCCCCGCATCGGCAGACCCCCCACCGTTCCCCCGAGGCGGGAGAATAGGAGGCGCTCGCCACATGGGGCGAGACGGACCTATCCCCCCGTTTCGGCTATCCATTACCCACAACTCGGTCTGCAGAGCATCATGGAGGATGCGATAGGGCATCGGAACACGTGGAGCAGCGGCCGCGATGCACTGCAACCGCGGAGTTCCCCCACCCCTGCCCCTCCCCCAGGCAGGCGCTTGGCGCCTGTCTGGGGGAGGGGTTATCAGAGATGGGCGGTTTCGGGCAGTCGAGCGCGCGGCGGCGCGCTCGACTGCCCGAAACCGCCCGAAAAGAGTGTTCCCCTCCCCCTCGCGGACGCAATGCGTCCGCGAGGGGGAGGGGTGAGGGGAGGGGGCGGCTCCCTCCGCAAGATGCTGCGCAGGCCGCGGGGGCCTGCGATCCCCCCAGGTCACTTGCGGGTAATGGATAGCCGTTTCGGGGGGACGGTGGGGGGTCCGCCCCCTCGCATCAGCAGACCCCCCTACCGTTCCCCCGAGCCGGGGGAATAGGAGCACGCCAGCGCCCATTGGACGACGGCCGCACGCGGCGAGACGTACCACGTGCGCCACTACCACCGGCGCAGGAGCGATCTCACCAGGAGCACTACCCCCAGGACGATCAGCAAGGCCGGCCAGTAGGGACCAAACAGGCCGATCTGCCCCAGCATGGACCCAAAGGCCGCGAAGAGCACCAGGCTGATGAACACCAGCCATGCTCCCGCCTTGAGCTCGTCCGGCCGCCACTGCAGGGCGCCCGAGAGCAGCAGGCCAACCCCCACAAAACCCGGAACGAGCGTCCAGGTGTAGGCCCACGTGTGCCACTGGCCCGTCTCATTCTGCCACCAGAGCAGCCCGCCGATCCCCGAGACGACACAGGCAGGGACGGCCATCCCCGGCGCACCCGTCATGAGCCCGATGACCAGCAGCAGAAGGCCGGCTCCCACGATGCCCAGCGGCCACCTCTCACCATCAGAGATGAGGCGCTCCCATTCCGGCGTGAACTGGACAACGAAGAGCACGGTCCCCACCAGGATCAAGAGCAGGGCACCGGCCAGCCTCGAAACCGACCTCCTCGAGGTGTCCATGGCGGCCTCCTTTCCAGGCACAGCGTGGACCGCTCGCGCCATATCCTATACGGACCGCCGGGCCGAAAGGTTGCGGCCGACCCGTTGGGAGCGCCCCTATCAGGGCCCGGGCGCCTCGGCCTTCTTCGGCAACCGCCCGTAGATGGCCGTCAGCTCATACAGCCGGACCTGCACCTCAAGGCTCAGCGCGTCGGGAAGCAGCCGCCAACGCCAGTTCGGCGGGCCCGAGGTACCCGGCGTGTTCATCCGATGCTCGTGGCCGAGCGACAGGAGGTCCTGCACGGTCGTGATCGCCGTCTGGGCGACCGAGGCCCAGCCCAGGCGGATGAGGTCCCAGGCGATGTCGGACCCATCGCGCCCGAGGTACCGGCGGACATAGTCGCGCTCGGCGGGCGTCGAGGTGACCTGATACCAGCCCAGAGTCGTATCGTTGTCGTGCGTGCCGGTGTAGACGACGCACTCCGGCCGGTAGTTGTGCGGCAGGAAGGCATTCTCGGGCCCTCCGCTGAAGGCGAACTGCAGCACCTTCATCCCAGGGTAGCCAAAGCGCTCCATGAGGGCATCGAGGCCGGCACGAGACTCCTCGTCAAAATCGCCGAGGTCCTCGGCGATGATGGCCACGTCCCCAAGGGCCCGAGTGACGGCCTCCAGGAAGGCCGCGCCCGGCCCAGAGACCCAGCGCCCCCGGACCGCCGTCTCTTCTCCGGCCGGAACCTCCCAGTAGTTGTAGAACCCCCGGAAGTGATCGACACGCACCACATCTGCCTGGCGGAACGCCATGCGAAAGCGCGCGATCCACCAGGCATAGCCCTCCGCGGCGAGCACCTCCCAGCGGTAGAGGGGATGGCCCCAGAGCTGGCCGGTCTTGCTGAAATAGTCCGGTGGCACACCCGAGACGACCGTCGGCTGCAGCCGGTCGTCACAGTCGAAGAGATGGGGGTTGGCCCAGACGTCGGCCGAGTCTCGCGCGACAAAAATGGGAATGTCACCGATGATGCGGACGCCGCGGCTGTTGGCGTAGCGCTTGAGGGCGAGCCACTGCTCGAAAAAGAGCCACTGACGGCACTTGTGGCGCTCGATCTTGTCGGCGAGGACTGTGCGCCAGTGCTCCAGCGCCTCGGGCTGCCGTGAGGCGACCTCCCACTCCCACTCGTACCAGGGCTTCAGGTCGTGGGCCTCTTTCAGAGCCGCGAACAGAGCCCAGTCGTCCAGCCAGGAAGCTTCCTCCCGGCAGAAGCGGTCGAAGGCGGCCCGCAGGTCGGCCAGACCCCGCTCTCTGAAGCAGGCGACGGCGCGGTCTATCAGCCCCATCTTGTAGGCCATGACGGGGCCAAAGGCCACGCAGTCGGCGGGGAAAGGCGGCACACGCTGCACATCGGAGGGGGTGAGCAGCCCCATTTCCACCAGCTTCTGCGGACTGATCAGGAGCGGGTTCCCGGCAAAGGCCGAAAGCCCTTGATAGGGGGAATCACCATAGCCCGTTGGGCTGAGCGGTAACACCTGCCAGTAGGACTGGCCCGCCTCGGCCAGCCAGTCGACAAAGCGATAGGCCTCCTCGCCCAGATCGCCGACGCCGTACGGCCCGGGAAGACATGTCGGGTGCAGGAGGATGCCACTACAGCGTGGGAACCTCATAGATGCCGATGCCTCCGTTGGTTTCAGTGGGGTAGACCCCGGGGAACGCCTCGCCAACCCGCCTTGCGCGTCCATTATAGCAGCAAGGCGCCGATTCTGCACATTTGCCGTTACGCGTGGGGCGTAGTCCAGTTTCGGGGCATCTCGCACTCTGCGAGCCGTCATCAGCCCCTCCCCCGCCCCCTCCCCAGGCGGACGCCGCGGCGTCCGCC
>DYEI01000102.1 GCA_020725765.1 Anaerolinea sp.
CTCTGACGGCGACCGGGCCTTACGCTTTGCACAAGCCCGGTGCAGGACCTTTTGTTGGCGGTCTGGCGGTTGGCGCGCATGCCCGGCGCTGCTCCGGGTCCGTGAAGCGGCTCCGCAGGCCATGATGGGGCGAAAGTGAGAGGGCATGAGACGGCTCTGGTCCCCCTGGCGAATGCAGTACCTCACTGAGGAGAGGCCGCCCGGCTGCATCTTCTGCCTGGCCGGCGGTCAGGAGGCTGACGTCGAGAACCTGGTGCTGCTGCGCGGTGAGCGGGCCTTTGTGATGCTCAACCGCTATCCGTACAACGCCGGGCATCTCATGGTCATTCCCTACGAGCATGTTCCGAGCCTGGAGGACCTGCCTCCGGAGACCCTCACTGAGATGATGCTCCTGGTAAACCGGTGTCTCGCCGCGCTGCGCCGGGCCATGTCCCCCGATGCCTTCAATGTGGGGGCCAACCTTGGCCGGGCGGCTGGTGCCGGAATCGCCGAGCACGTCCACCTGCATGTCGTTCCGCGTTGGGAGGGCGACACGAACTTTATGCCGGTGCTCGGCGACGTTCGCGTCGTTCCGGCGCTTCTCGAGGAGACGTACCGCCAACTGAGGGCTGCTTTCGAAGAGCAGGCGTAGCGACAGCGTCCCTGGCATCGCGGCGCGCTCGAATGCCGCGGTGGGAGCAGGCGACTCCGTCATGGACGTTCGCCGAGTGGCGTAACGCCCTTGTTTCTGCTACAATCGATTCAGTGGGGCCGTGCTGGTCTTCAAGGAGGAAGATCATGGCAGACTGGGGCGACAGGGACGTCGTGATCGTGAGTGCGGCGCGCACCCCCATCGGCAGGTTCCTCGGGGCGCTCTCCCCCCTCACTGCAGCAGACCTCGGGGCTATTGCCATTCGCGAGGTGGTGCGACGCGCGCGCATCGAGCCTGCTCTCGTCGACGAGGTCCTCATGGGGAACGTCGTCTCGGCGGGAGCGGGGCAGGCGCCGGCGCGGCAGGCCGCCATGCGGGCGGGGCTGCCGGCGACCGTAGGCGCAACGACCCTTAACAAAGTATGCGGTTCCGGTCTCAAGGCGGTGATGTGGGCCGCGCAGCAGATCCGCACCGGCGATGCCGAGATCATCGTGGCAGGCGGGATGGAGAGCATGAGCAACGGGCCCTACCTCCTCCCGCGGGCCCGTACCGGCTATCGGCTGGGGCATGCCAGCATGCTGGACGCGGTGATCCACGACGGCCTCTGGTGCAGCTTTGCCAACCAACACATGGGAGAGGCAGCCGAGTTCATCGCCGAGAAGTACGAGGTCTCGCGCGAGGAGATGGACGAGTACGCCCTCGCCAGCCACCGCAAGGCGGTCGCCGCGACCAACAGCGGGGCCTTCCGGGCCGAGATGGCCGTCGTCGAGGTGCCGGCGAAGGGCAAGAGCGTGGTCGTGGACCGAGACGAGTGCCCCCGCCCCGATACGAGTCTGGAGGCGCTGGCCGCTCTAAAGCCCGCCTTCAGGAATGGGGGCAAGGTCACGGCAGGCAACGCACCCGGCCTCACGGATGGGGCAGCCGCGGTTCTGGTGATGAGCGGCCGCCGGGCGCGGGAGCTGGGCTGCCAGCCCCTCGCGCGCATCACGGGGTACGCGCAGGCGGCCGTAGAGCCGCAGTGGCTCTTTATCGCCCCGGCCTGTGCCATCCGGGCTCTGCTCAGACGTACAGACCGCACCCTCGAGAGCTTTGACCTCCTCGAGGTAAACGAGGCGTTCGCCGCGCAGGTTCTGGCGGATGGCAAGGAACTGGGCTGGGACTGGCAGCGGCTCAACGTGCGGGGTGGCGCCATAGCCCTCGGGCACCCCATTGGCGCCAGCGGGGCGCGCGTGCTGGTCACCCTGATCTATGCCCTGCGCGACCTGGGGCGCAGGCACGGCCTTGCGGCCCTCTGCCTTGGCGGCGGCGAGGCGGTAGCCATGAGCGTGGAGCTGGTGTAGGCCGGGTCCCCTCCTCATGGCTGAGGGGCCCTGTTGCGGCCCGCTCTGCAGAGAGCGGCTTTCCGTCCTTCTGCCCGGAGGTGATCAATGGAGATCAGGCAAGTTGCGGTCATTGGCGCGGGCACGATGGGCAGCGGCATCGCCCAGGTCTTTGCTCAGGCGGGGCACGCGGTCACCATGATCGACGTCGCCCCGGCGCCGCTCGAAAAGGGGCTGGCAACCATCCAGCGGTCCATGGCCAGGCTCGTGGAGAAGGGGAGGCTCTCCGAAGAGACCCGGAGTGCGGCCCTCGCGCGCCTGCGGACCGCGGTCGGCCTCGAGGCGGCGGCTCCAGCGGATCTGGTCGTCGAGGCGGTGTACGAAGACGCGGCCGTGAAGAAGGACGTCCTGAGGCGGCTCGACTCGCTTCTGGCGCCCCATGCCATCCTCGCTACGAACACCTCATCCATCTCGATCACCGGGCTGGCCGGCGCTGTGCAGCGGCCTGCGCAGGTCATCGGCATGCACTTTATGAACCCCGTGCCGCTCATGCAGCTGGTGGAGGTCGTCCGCGGCCTGGCGACCTCCGACGAGACGGTCGCGGCTATCGTGGATGTGTCGCACCGGCTGGGCAAGACGCCGGTTGTCGTCAACGATGCGCCGGGGTTCGTTGCCAACCGCATCCTGCTGCCGATGATCAACGAGGCGATCTATGCGCTCATGGAGGGCGTCGCCGACGCCGAATCCATCGACACGGTGATGAAGCTGGGGCTCAATCACCCGATGGGGCCACTCGCGCTGGCCGACCTCATCGGCCTGGACGTGTGCCTGGCGATCCTGGAGGTCATGCACCGCGACCTCGGCGACGACAAGTATCGGCCCTGCCCGCTGCTGCGCAGGATGGTCGCTGCCGGCTACCTCGGTCGCAAGAGCGGCCGGGGCTTTTACACGTACTGAGGCCGAACGGCGGCTGCGGCACCTGCAGGTGGGACTCGGCACCGCGTCGAGGCTCTGACCCCCTGCGGCAGCGGTGCCTGTGGAGGGACCGGTTGGCCGCGCCCGGACTCTGCGCGGCGGTCGCTCAGATGGGGAGGAGGTCGAGGATGGACCTGCATCTCAGCGAAGAGCACGAGATGATCCGCAGGATGGCGCGGGACTTTGCGCAGAAGGAAGTGGCCCCTATCGCCGCCGATGCTGACGAGCAGGGCCGGGTGCCGATCGAGAACATCCGCAAGATGGGCGACATCGGGTTTCTCGGGCTCACCGTCTCGGAGGAGTATGGCGGGGCGGGTGCCGACACGGTTAGCTACGTGATCGCCATCGAAGAGATCGCGAAAGTGTGCGCCTCGACCGCAGCAATCATGTCCGTGCAGAACTCCCTGGTGTGCCAGGGGTTAGAGCTATACGGAGACGACATCCAGAGGCGAACCTTTCTACCCCGTCTGGCCAGCGGCGAGATGCTCGGCGCCTTCGCCCTGACGGAGCCCGAAGCAGGATGCGACGCAGCCGCCCAGAGGACGCAGGCGAGGCGCGACGGCGACAAGTATGTGCTGAGCGGCACCAAGCACTTTATCACGAACGGCGCGATTGCAGACCTCGTCATCGTCTTTGGGGTGACCGACCCGACTGCGGGGAGCCGGGGGGTCAGCGCCTTCATCGTCGAGAAGGGCACTCCGGGCTTTACTGTGGGGCGCGAAGAGCGCAAGATGGGCATCCGGGGGACGAGCACCTGCGAGTTGCACTTTGAGGAGTGCTGCATCCCTGCCTCGCAGAGGCTTGGGGCCGAGGGCCAGGGCCTGAGGATTGCGCTGCACCTGCTTGACGGCGGGCGTATCGGCATCGCCGCCCAGGCCGTCGGGATCGCGCAGGGGGCGTTCGAGGCAGCACTGGCCTATGCGCAGGTTCGTCAGCAGTTCGGGCAGCCGATCGCCAGGTTCCAGGCGATCCAGTGGATGCTGGCCGACATGAGCACGCGCATCGAGGCGGCACGGCTCCTGACCTACCAGGCTGCGCTGGCCAAGGATGCGGCAAAAAGGACCGGGGCGCGCTACAGCCGCGAGGCCGCTCAGGCCAAGCTGTTCGCTTCCGAGACGGCCGTCTGGGTCACGGACCGGGCTGTGCAGATCCACGGTGGTTACGGCTACATGAAGGAGTACCCGGTCGAGCGCTTCTATCGGGACGCCAAGATCACCGAGATCTATGAGGGCACATCGGAAGTGCAGAGGATGGTCATCGCAGGAGCGCTCCTGCGCTGACCAGCCGCTGGTCGTTCGCTCTTGTGGTAAGCAGCCGGGCGCCCTGAGCATGCCAGGATGGCCCGGTTTGTTCTGAAAGGAGCACGCGTGGAGCGCCTGCCCGTCCTTGACAAAGGGTTCATCGAGCTGGAGGAGTGGATGGGAGGCGACGCGGCCGTGGTCCGGGCCGCGCGCATCTGCTATCAGTCGGTCGCCAGGTCGGCCGATGCCGACGAGCGCCTGATCCGTCGGGAGCTGAGACGAGAGCCCAAGGTCAACACGATCTTTGAGCACGCGGTGCTTCGCTGGCACATCAAGTGCCCGATCTTTGTGGCGCGTCAGTGGCACCGGCACAGGATCGGGAGCTTTAACGAGCTCTCTCTGCGCTATTGCATCGCCGAGCGGGCCTACTATGTACCCGAGAACGAGGCGAACCTTGACGAGTATCGCGCCCACATGGAGGCATCCTTTGACCTGTATGAGCGGCTGGTCGCTGCCGGCTGGAGGAGGGAGCGGGCGCGGGCGGTGCTGGGGACCGGCGTCTATACCGAGTTCATCTGGACTGTGAACGCCTGGTCCTTCATGAACTGGCTGACCAAGCGCCTGGACAAGGCGGCCCAGTGGGAGCACCGGCAGTATGCCCGGGCGGCATACCGCATCTGGCAAGGGATCATGCCGATCACGGCCAACGCCTTCTACGAGGCCGTGCTCAAGCCCCTTGGCCTGGAGGTAGAGGAATGAGCAAGCGTCCCTCGTGGGACGACTATTTCATGGACATCACACAGCGCGTGGCGACGCGCTCGACCTGCCTGCGTCGGCAGGTTGGTGCGGTGATCGTGCTGGACAAGCGCATTCTGGCGACGGGCTACAATGGCGCTCCACAGGGCCTGCCGCACTGCGAGGAGACTGGGTGCCTGCGAGAAAAGCTGGGCATCCCCTCCGGCGAGCGGTACGAGATTTGCCGTGGGCTCCACGCCGAGCAGAACGCGATTATCCAGGCGGCGCTGCACGGGGTGTCGGTGTCAGGGGGCACGATGTACGTGACGCACCAGCCCTGCATCACCTGCGCCAAGATGATCATCAATGCCGGCATCCGGCGCGTCGTCTGCGCGCAGTCGTTTCCGGACGAGCTGGCCCGCAGCTTCCTGGCCGAAGCGGGCGTCGCCTTGGTCCTGTGGCACCCAGAGGAGCAGGGTGGCGCGGCCGCGGCGCCGGGGCGGGGCGAGCGTGAGAGCTAAATCGGACATACCAGAGGAGCATCATGGCCGTAGACCCAAGAATCCTGCAGCTCCGTCGCCTGAAGGAAGAAGCCGCAGCAGGCGGCGGACCCGATCGCGTTGCCAGGCAGCACGAGGCCGGCAAGCGTACGGCTCGCGAGCGCCTGGCACTGCTCCTGGATCCGGACTCGTTCCAGGAGATCGATGCGCTGGTCACCCACCGGGCAACCGCCTTCGGCATGGACAAGAGCCATCCCCTCGGCGATGGCGTCGTCACGGGGTATGGTACCATCGACGGGCGGCTGGTGTACGTGTACGCGCAGGACTTTACAATCATGGGCGGGTCCCTGGGCGAGGCGCACGCCGCCAAGATTCAAAAGGTGCAGGACCTTGCCCTCCGGGATGGCGCGCCGGTGATCGGCCTGAACGACTCGGGCGGGGCGCGCATTCAGGAGGGCGTGGCCGCGCTGGACGGCTATGCGGGCATCTTTTTGCGCAACGTCCTCTCCTCCGGGGTTATCCCTCAGATCTCGGCGATCATGGGCCCCTGTGCGGGGGGAGCGGTCTACTCGCCGGCCCTCACCGACTTTGTGTTCATGGTCGAGGGCACGAGCCGCATGTTCATCACCGGGCCGGACGTCGTTCGTGCGGTGATGCACGAGGACGTCACGCCGGAGGCTCTGGGCGGGGCGCGGGTCCATGGGACGACGAGCGGCGTCGCCCACTTTGTGGAGCCGGATGAGGAACGTTGTCTCGCCGACATCCGCAGGCTCCTCGGGTATCTCCCGCCCAACAATATGGAGGACCCGCCACGGGTGACCCCGACAGACCCGCCCGGACGCATGGATGCCGAGCTTGATCGCATCGTCCCGGCGGAGCCCAACCGGCCGTACGACATCCGCGAGGTCATCCGCCGGGTCGTCGACAAAGGGTCGTTCTTTGAGGTGCACGAGGGCTTTGCCCAGAACATCGTGGTCGGCTTTGCCCGGCTGAACGGCCGGGTCGTGGGCATCGTGGCCAACCAGCCGGCGGTCCTCGCGGGGGCGATCGACATCAACGCCTCGGTCAAGGGCGCGCGCTTTGTGCGCTTTTGCGACTGCTTCAACATCCCGCTGGTGACCTTTGTGGACGTGCCTGGCTTCCTGCCCGGCGTCGCTCAGGAGCACGGGGGGATCATCCGACATGGGGCGCAGCTGCTCTACGCCTACTGCGAGGCGACAGTGCCCAAGCTGACGGTCATCACACGCAAGGCCTACGGCGGCGCTTACATCGTGATGAACGCCAAGACGATCCGCGGTGATATCAACTATGCCTGGCCCAGCGCCGAGATCGCCGTGATGGGCCCCGACGGCGCGGTCAACATCATCTTCCGGAAGGAGATCGAGGCCGCCGCCGATCCGGAGGCCGAGCGCGCGAGGCTGATTCAGGAGTATCGCGAGCGGTTTGCCAATCCCTATGTCGCCGCCTCGCGCGGGGTGATCGACGACGTCATCGAGCCGCACGAGACGCGGCCCAAGCTCATCAGCGCCCTGGAGATGCTGCAGAACAAGCGCGACACCAACCCTCACAAGAAGCATGCCAACATGCCCCTGTGAGGGCCAGAGGCGGTGAGTGGAGCGGCCCCTGCCTCGTGCGAGACTTCTTGGTTGGAAGGATCGAGTTCCATGGTTGCAAAACCACTGCGGGTGACGGACACCTGCCTGCGCGACGCCCATCAGAGCCTGCTCGCGACGCGCATGCGCACCGAGCACATGCTGCCCATCGCGGACAGACTGGACCGGGTGGGCTTTCACTCGCTGGAAGCCTGGGGCGGCGCGACCTTTGACTCTTGCATGCGCTTTCTCAACGAGGACCCGTGGGAGCGGCTTCGCACGCTGCGAGCGCACCTTCCCCGGACAAAGCTTCAGATGCTCCTGCGCGGGCAGAACCTCGTCGGCTACCGGCACTATCCGGATGACGTGGTGGAGCGCTTTGTGGTCCTCGCTCGGCGCAACGGCATCGATATCTTTCGCGTGTTTGACGCCCTCAACGACACGCGCAACATGGCCTGGGCGATGAAGGTCGCCAGGCGTGAGGGCGCGCACGTGCAGGCGACGATCTGCTACACGATCAGCCCTGTGCACAGCCTCGATAGCTTTGTGGCGATGGCGAAAGAGCTCGCCGAGCTGGGCGCCGATTCGATCTGCATCAAGGATATGGCGGGCCTGCTCGCGCCCTACCCCGCCTACGACCTGGTGACACGGCTCAAGGAGGCCGTCGACCTGCCCATACAGCTCCACACCCACTATACGAGCGGTATGGGCACGGCCACCCTGCTCAAGGCCATCGAGGCGGGCGTGGATGTGGTGGATACGGCCATCTCCTCCGTCGCACTGGGTACCTCTCAGCCGCCGACGGAGACGATCGTCCACATCGTGGAGGGCACCGACAGGTCGACCGGCCTTGACCTCAAGCTCCTCTCCGAGATCGCGGCATACTTTGCGCAGGTTCGTGGCAACTACCGTGAGTTCGAGAGCGGCCTGCCCGGGGTGGATGTGAATGTGCTGATGTACCAGATTCCCGGGGGGATGCTGTCGAACCTGGTCTCGCAGCTCCGCCAGCAGAAAGCGGAGGACCGCTACCAGGACGTGCTGGCCGAGATGCCGCGCGTGCGGGCCGATCTCGGGTATCCTCCCCTGGTCACGCCAACCAGCCAGATTGTCGGCACGCAGGCGGTGTTCAACGTCCTCGTTGGCGAGCGGTACAAGGTGGTCTCGGAAGAGGTGAAGAACTACCTGCGGGGCCTGTATGGACGGCCTCCTGGAGAGATCAACGCCGAGCTGAGGCAGCAGGTCCTCGGCGACGAGAAGCCGGTCGACGTGCGCCCGGCAGACCTCCTCGAGCCGGGTCTGGAGCGAGCCCGGCGAGAGCTGGGGGACCTGGCCCGCTCGGAGGAGGATGTGGTGTCGTATGCTCTCTTCCCGCAGGTGGCGCGCGAGTTCTTCCAACGGCGAGAGAGGGGTTTCGCGACCGAGCCGGAGGTGCCGCGGATGGCGGTTGCGGCGGGAGCGCGCCCGGCTCAGGTGGAGGCCCAGCCCGTATCGCTGTGGAAGCTGGCTTCGCGCATAGGGAGGAGGGGCTAGAGGTGAGCGACCTGTCGGAGGCGATAGTCGTCACCCTGGTGGGCATGGGGCTCATCTTTGCTTCGCTGGGGCTGCTCATGCTCATCATGGTGGCACTGGATCGCGTGTTCCGGCCGCGAAAGCCGCTCGTCCATGGGCACGGCGGAGAGAATGGCCTAGACGCGCTCAACGTGGCGGTCGCCGAGCCGACAGAGCGTGAGGACGAGGTCGCGGCGGCCATCGTAGTGGCACTGGAGGTCCTCGCGGAGCGGCAGCGGGCGGCGCCGCGTACTACGGTGCTGACGCCGACGGATAGTGGCAGCGCATGGCGGGCTGCCGGCCGCGTACTCTAGCGTGGAGCAGGGATCCGGGTGATGTCAGAGAAGATCAGAGTCACAGTGAATGGGACGGTCTACACCGTCGAGATCGAGAGCATGGCGGCGAATGGCACGCCGATGCAGGTGCGGGTGAATGGGCGGCCATACACCGTGACCGTGGGGGAGCCGGTCGAGGCCCGTGTCGAGAAGGCTTCCGAGATGCCCGCTCCGCCACAGCGTGCTCGGGTCGAACCTGCGCCCGCGGCGGAAGCCGGCGAAGCCGCGAGGGATGGTGAAGGCCATCGGGTCACGGCGCAGATGCCGGGGAAGATCCTCTCCGTCGTCGTCAAGGTCGGCGACTCTGTCGGCGTGAGGGATGCGCTGGCGACGATGGAGGCCATGAAGATGGAGATGACCATCGCGGCGCCGGTTGCGGGCACGGTGCGCGAGGTTCTCGTAGAGGCGGGGCAGAGCGTCGGCTACGGCGATCTGCTGTTCGTGCTGGGATAGGCCGGCGGACTTGGCGATGGACCTTTCAAACCTGAGTCATCTGCTGATCGGGTTCCAGTCGCTGACGCTGGGGCAGGTAGTGATGCTGGCGGTCGGCGGCGTGCTCATCTATCTGGCGATCGTGCATGACTGCGAGCCGCTGCTCCTGTTGCCGATCGGCGTGGGAGCAATCCTGGCGAACATCCCGGCGACGGGGATGGATGCGGAGGAAGGCCTGCTGCGGATCTTTTACGATGCCGGGGTGCGCAACGAGCTCTTCCCATGCCTGATCTTTATCGGCATTGGGGCTATGACCGACTTTGGGCCGCTGCTGCAGAACCCGGTGGTCGTGCTGCTTGGGGCTGCGGCGCAGTTCGGCATCTTTGGCACCATGCTGGTGTGTACGTTGGCGGGCTTTCCCATCCGCGAGGCCGCGACGATCGGCATGATCGGCTCGGCCGATGGGCCGACCTCGATCTACGTGGCCTCGGCGCTTGCGCCCCGGCTCCTCGGCCCCGTGGCCGTTGCCGCCTACTCCTACATGTCGCTCGTGCCGATCATCCAGCCGCCGGTAATGCGGCTGCTGACGACCAAGGAGGAACGGCGCATACGCATGCCCTACGTCAGCAAGCCGGTGAGCCGGGCGGTACGCATCCTCTTCCCGATAACCGTAACCCTGGTGACCGGGCTGCTCGCCCCCAAGGCGACGCCGCTCATCGGCATGCTCATGTTTGGGAACCTGATGCGGGAGAGCGGGGTGGTGCCGCGCCTGTCGGAGGCGGCCCAGAACGAGATGGCGAACCTGGTCACCATCTTCCTCGGTGTGGCGGTCGGGTCGACGATGCGGGCAGCGGATTTCCTGCAGTGGCAGACCCTGCTGATCATCAGCATGGGGCTCGTGGCCTTTACGCTGGACACTGCTGCCGGCGTGCTCCTCGGCAAGCTGATGTGCGTGCTCTCAGGCCGGCGGATCAACCCGCTGATCGGAGCCTCTGGAATCTCGGCTTTCCCCATGTCGGCGCGGGTGGTGCAAAAGGTCGGGCAGGAGGACGACGTCTCGAACTTTTTGCTGATGCACGCGATGGGCTCCAACACGGCAGGGCAGCTCGCCTCGGTTCTGGCCGGCGGGGTGGTGCTGGCCATCCTGGCGATGTGAGGCACAAGACAAGGAGCCCTCTGGCGACCTGCAAGACTGCGGGCCATCGGCAACCAATCCGCTGCGCCTGACGCGGGCGGCCCGGCAAGGGAGCCGGACTGGCAAGGGGTATGAGATGGGCAGGCTTGACGAAGAACTAGAGCGCTGGGAGGAGCAGGTGCTCAGGCCTGCCCTCTCGCGCTTTCCGGAGCGGCGCGAGAGGTTTGAGCTAGAGCGCCTGTACACGCCGCTCGACGTAACGCAGAGCTACGAGGAGGCCCTGGGCTTCCCTGGCGAGTACCCGTTCACGCGGGGAGTCCAGCCCACCATGTATCGGGGCCGCCTGTGGACGATGCGACAGTACGCGGGCTATGCGACCGCGGCCGAGTCCAACCGGCGTTACCGGTACCTGCTGGCGCAGGGGCAGACCGGGCTCTCGGTTGCCTTTGACCTCCCCACGCAGATCGGCTATGACTCGGACCATCCCCTTGCGGAGGGGGAGGTCGGCCGCGTGGGGGTGGCAATCGACTCCCTCGAGGACATGGAGCGCCTGTTCGAAGGGATCCCCCTCGAGCAGGTCAGCACCTCTATGACCATCAACGCACCGGCAGCGGTGCTCCTCGCGATGTATGTCGCCGTAGCCGAGAAACAGGGGGCCTCACCGGCCCGGCTGCGGGGGACGGTGCAGAACGACATCCTCAAGGAGTATGTGGCGCGGGGCACCTACATCTTTCCACCCGGTCCTTCGATGCGGCTCACAACCGACATCTTTCGCTTTGGCAAAGAGCACCTGCCCGAGTGGAACGTCATCTCCGTCTCGGGGTATCACATCCGTGAGGCGGGCGCTACGGCGGTGCAGGAGGTCGCTTTCACGCTGGCCAGCGCCATTGCCTACGTGCAGGCGGCGATCGACGCGGGCCTCGACGTCGACGACCTGGGCGGTCAGGTCTCCTTCTTCTTTGCCGCGCACAGCAACCTGCTCGAAGAGGTCGCCAAGTTTCGGGCCGCACGGCGCCTGTGGGCGCGCATCATGCGCGAGCGCTTCCGGGCGCGCAATCCGCGCTCCTGGATGCTCCGCTTCCACACGCAGACCGCCGGCTCGACGCTGACCGCCCAGCAGCCGGAGAACAACATCGTGCGCGTGGCGCTGCAGGCGCTCGCCGCGGTCCTCGGCGGGACGCAGAGCCTGCACACCAACTCCCGGGACGAGGCGCTGTCGCTACCCACGGAAGAGTCGGCGGCCATCGCGCTGCGCACGCAGCAGATCATCGCCCATGAGAGCGGCGTCGCCGACACCGTCGATCCCCTCGGCGGCAGCTATTGCGTTGAGGCGCTGACCAACCGCATCGAGGAGGAGGCGTCGCGCTACATCGCGGAGATCGACCGCCTCGGCGGGGCGCTCCGTGCCATTGAGACGGGGTTCATCTCGCGGGAGATACAGGCAAGCGCCTATCGCTATCAGCGGGAGATCGAGAGCAGGGAGCGCATTGTAGTCGGCGTGAACCAGTATGTGACGGGGGAGGCCGCGCGCGGGCAGCTGTTGCGCGTGGACCCAAAGGTACAGGAGGAGCAGGTCGCCCGCCTCGAGGCGCTGAAGGCCTCGCGAGACACGGCGCGCGTCCATGCCGCCCTGTCGGCGCTCGAGGAGGCAGCTCGCGGCGACGCGAACCTCATGCCGTTGATTCTGGAGGCCGTGAGGGCCTATGCCACCCTCGGCGAGATCTGCGACGTGCTGCGCCGCGTCTTTGGTGAGTACCGGCCGTCGGCGGCCGTGACATAGCCCGATGGAGGGCGGAAAGGCGGCTCTGACAATGATCGGCAAGATCGATCACATCGGCATTGCGGTCTCGGACCTGGCATCCGCGCTGGACTTTTACGACAGCGCACTGGGCCTCGCGGCGAGCGAGATCGAGGAGGTGCCGGATCAGCAGGTGCGCCTTGCGGTGATCCCCGTCGGCGAGAGCCGGCTGGAGCTGCTCCAGTCGACGGCCCCTGACGGGCCGGTCGGGCGGTTCGTCGAGAAGCACGGCGAAGGGGTCCATCACATCTGCTTCGAGGTTGACGATATCGACTCGGCGCTCGCAACCCTGCGGGCGGCCGGCATCCGGCTGATCGACGAGCAACCGCGCATGGGAGCGGGCGGGCGGCGGATCGCCTTCCTGCATCCGCGGTCGGCTCACGGTGTGCTGATCGAGCTCTCCGAAAAGCCCTGGAAGGCAGGAGCGTAGGTGCCGAGCGGACGGCACTGGCAAGGACAGGCGGTCGGATAGGCCCCAAGGAGGCGGCATGTTCGACGCAGAATGGCTGGAGGCGATCCGGCAGGCTGCCGAGGCCTGGGAGAGGGAGGTCCTCGCCCCGGGCCTGAAGCGAGCGCCGGAGCGCAGGGACGAGTTTGTGACCGTCTCGGGGATGCCCGTAGCGCGGCTCTATACCCCACTCGACCTGGCCGATCACGACTATCTGCGGGACCTGGGTTTCCCGGGTGCCTTTCCGTTCACCCGCGGCCTGCACCCCACGATGTACCGCGGCCAGCTCTGGACCATGCGCATGTTCGCCGGCTATGGCACAGCCGAGGAGAGCAACGCCCGCTACAGGTTCCTCCTCGAGCATGGGGAGACGGGCCTGTCGGTGGCCTTTGACTTCCCGACCCTCTACGGCTACGACACCGACGATCCCGAGGCGGAGGGCGAGTTCGGCAAGTGTGGCGTGGCCGTCTCCTCGCTGGCCGACATGGAGACGCTGTTCGACGGCATACCGGTCGACCGCATCACCACCTCCATGACCATCAACGGTCCGGCGGCCGTGATCTGGGCGATGTACATCGTGGCGGCCGAACGCCGCGGGATACCGATGCACGCCCTCGGCGGCACGATCCAGAACGACATCCTCAAGGAGTACATCGCCCAAAAGTCGTGGATCTTTCCTCCCGAGCCCTCGCTGCGGCTGATTGTCGACACTATCGAGTTCGGCGCGCAGCATCTGCCTCGCTGGAACCCGATCTCCATCTCTGGCTACCACATCCGCGAGGCCGGGGCGACAGCGACGCAGGAGCTGGCCTACACGCTGGCCGATGGCTTTACGTACGTTGAGGCCTGCCTGCGGCGCGGGCTGGACATCGACTCCTTCGCTCGGCGTCTCTCCTTCTTCTTTAACGCCCACAGCGACTTTTTCGAGGAGATAGCCAAGTACCGCGCGGCCCGGCGCATCTGGGCCCGAGCCATGCGGGAGCGCTACGGCGCCCGGAACCCGCGCTCCTGGTGGCTGCGCTTCCATACGCAGACCGCGGGCTGCACGCTGACGGCGCAGCAGCCGGAGAACAATGTCGTGCGCGTGGCGCTCCAGGCGCTGGCGGCGGTCCTCGGCGGCACGCAGAGCCTGCACACCAACTCGATGGACGAGGCGTTGGCGCTGCCCTCGGAGGAGGCCGTGCGGCTGGCGCTGCGAACGCAGCAGATCATCGCCGAGGAGACGGGCGTCACCAACTCGGTCGATCCACTCGGGGGGAGCTACCTGGTGGAGGCGCTCACCGATCGGCTGGAGGAGGAGGCAGAGCGCATCTTCCGGGAGATTGACGCCCTCGGCGGGGTGATCCCGGCCATCGAGCGTGGGTACTTTCAGCGCGCCATCGCCGAGAGCGCCTACCGCTACCAGCGCGAGATCGATACAGCACGCCGCCGCGTGGTGGGCGTGAACTGCTACCAGTCGGCCGAGCCCCTGCGCATCCCGCTCCTGCGCATTGATCCCAAGGGTGAGGAGCGCCAGCGCGAGCGCCTCGCGCGTCTCCGGCGCGAGCGCGATAGCGCCGCCGTCTCGCGGGCGCTGGAGGCGCTGCGGGCTGCCGCGCAGGGCTCCGAGAACCTCATGCCGTACATTCTGGACGCCGTGCGCGCCTACGCCACGCTGGGCGAGATTTGCCGCACCCTGCGCGGCGTGTTCGGGGAGTACCGGGAGCCTTCCCTGTGGTAGCCTGCCGGGAACTGGCGGCACTGCCCCTTTGACATCGACATGTGCCAATGCTACCATGGGTTGCCTGACCAGGTATGGCGCCAGGCCAGGGGGCGGCCGATGGCGGCCCGCCTCAGGAGGCATGGATGATGAGTTCGGAAGAGAAACGGATCCGGGTCCTGATCGCCAAGCCCGGCCTCGACGGCCATGACCGCGGGGCCAAGGTTGTGGCGCGTGCCCTGCGCGACGCCGGGATGGAGGTCATCTACACCGGCCTGCGGCAGACGCCAGAGATGATCGCCGAGGCCGCGCTCGAAGAGGACGTGGACGTCGTCGGGTTGAGCATCCTCTCCGGCGCGCACATGACACTGCTGCCGCGCACTGTGGAGCTCTTGCGCAGGATGGGGATGGACGACGTCCTGGTCGTCGCCGGAGGCATCATCCCGGATGAGGATGTGCCGGCGCTCCAGGCCGCCGGCATCAGCCGGGTCTTTGGCCCGGGGACGCCCACGGAGGAGATCATCGCCTACATCCGCGAGGCGGTCTCGGCGCGGAGGCCATCGTGACCGGGACCCCTTCGAGCCCGCTCTCGGCGCTGGCCGAGCGAGTCCTGCGCGGAGAGCGGCGGGCGCTGGCGCAGGCGATCTCCTGTCTGGAAGCGGGGGAGGCGGCGGGGCGCGAGCTGCTGGCCCTCCTCTATCCGCACGGCGGCCGGGCCCACACCATTGGTGTGACCGGCGCCCCGGGCACCGGCAAGAGCACGCTGGTGAGTGCCCTGGCGCGGGGCTACCGGCGCCGCGGGCTGACGGTAGGCATTGTGGCCGTGGACCCCTCCAGCCCCTTCACCGGCGGCGCGCTCCTCGGGGACCGGGTGCGCATGCGCGACCTGAGCGGCGACCCCGGCGTTTTCATCCGCAGCATGGCCACGCGCGGTGCCCTCGGCGGACTCGCCCGGACGGCGGGGGACGTGGTCCTCGCCCTCGACGCAGCTGGCTACGAGCGCATCTTTGTCGAGACGGTCGGAGCGGGCCAGGACGAGGTCGAGGTCGCCACCCTTGCGCATACTGTGGTGATCGTCGAGGCGCCGGGGCTCGGCGACGAGGTGCAGGTGCTCAAGGCGGGCTTGCTTGAGACGGGCCACATACTCGTCGTCAACAAGGCGGATCGCGACGGAGCGGAGCAGACGGTTGCCGCCCTGCAGGCGATGCTGGACCTGACTGGGGGCGCCCATGGCGTGGTAGACCACCACGGGGTGCGCATGTCCGTCGGGGAGGCACCGGCGGACGACAGCGTGGGTGATGGCTGGCGACCGCCGGTGCTCGCGACCATTGCGACCGAAGGCCGCGGCGTGGAAGAGGTGCTGGACGCCATCGAGGCCCACAGAGCCCATGCGGCCTCCGCAGCGGGCCGCGACCGGCACTTTGCCGAGGCACAGCTCGCCCGGGCGCTCGACGAGGCGCTGCGGCGCCTTCTGGCCGAGCACCTCGACCCGGCGGCCTACGAGGAGGCGGTGCAGGCGGTGCTCAGCCGGTCGGCGGATCCCTACACGGCTGCGGCAAGGCTGGTCGACTTGCTGCGTCCTGGCAACGATCGATGAGATTCGGGGCTGGGGCCGCGGGGGTGGGCTCAGCGGTCGCGCCCGGCCGGATATCTCCGGGGCGGTGCACGGCCGGCCCCCGCAGGCACGCAGCCAATGGGCAGGTTCGCCCAGAGGTGGTATAATGCCCTGCACCGGGCGCGGTTCCTGCAGTGGCTCGGACTTGCCGCATGCATAGCGTGGGGTCACAGCGGCCCATGGCCCCAGGGAGGTGCCGGTATGGACGGCAAGCGCATGTTTGGCGAGCTAGCCATCTTTAGCGGAAGTGGCAACCCCGAGCTGGCCCGAGAGATCTGCGACTACCTGGGGACCCCCCTGCGCGGCGTTGACCTGATCGAGTTCCCCAACGAGAACATCTTTGTCAAGCTGCACCAGAGCGTCCGTTCGCAGGACGTCTTTGTGATCCAGTCCTTGAGCTCCCCCGTGAACCGCAACATCATGGAGCTCCTGATCATGCTGGACACGCTCAAGCGCGCCTCTGCCGGACGGATCACCGCGGTGATGCCCTATTTTGCCTATGGCCGCAGCGATAAGAAGGACCAGCCGCGCGTTCCCATCACCGCCCGCCTACTGGCGGACATGATCGCGATTGCCGGTGCGGACCGTTTCCTCACCCTCGACCTCCACGCGGGGCAAATACAGGGCTTTTTCAGCATCCCGGGCGACGATCTGAGCGCCTTCAATCTGCTGAGCGACTACTTCCTGCACAAGCAGATACCGGACGCCGTGGTCGTTACGGCGGACCTCGGCTTTGCCAAGAAAGGGCGGAACTTTGCGGAAAAGCTCCACCTGCCCATGGCCTTTGTGGAGAAGCGACGGACCGGTCCGCAGAGCCAGGCGCTCACGGTCATCGGTGATGTGCGCGGCAGGAACGCCATCGTGGTTGACGACGAGGTCGACACCGCCGGCTCGCTCACCGAGACGGCGCACATCCTACGCGAAAACGGTGTGCGCGATCTGTACGCGAGCTTTACCCATGCCGTGTTCTCACCTCCGGCGGTCGAGCGCCTGCGCGCCGCCGGGTTCAAGGAGGTAGTGACAACCAACACCATCCCGATACCCGCCCACAAGCGGTTCGAAGGGCTGACGGTGCTATCCGTTGCGCCTTTCCTTGGCGAGGTCATCCATAGGGTGCACAATGGGGAATCCGTTGGCGCCTTTCTCGGGGATTGAGGCAGCCGGACCGACCGGGAGGTGGTCGCGGGGGAAAGGAGTGCGAGTCTGAACAGTCGCTTGCCGTGGGTGTATCCCAGAATCGTCGGTGCAGACTGCAACCATTTCGCGACTACGGGAGGCCAGATTGCTTCGCCAGCCCTGCGGGCTGGCTACCAGTGACGCC
>DYEI01000103.1 GCA_020725765.1 Anaerolinea sp.
CCCGCTGGGCAAAGCGGGGAATGCCCCAGGGGCGGGGGTTTCCTCGATGGGCCGTGCCCTCGCCCTACGACCGAAGCAGGCTGTCCGCCCTTGAACCGCCAGGCCTGCGGAGGCGCGTTCCTCCGCCGCGCGCAGGGCAGGTCCGCGGCTGCTTTACTCCAGATTCAGCACCAGCAACTCTTCTCCGAGCCGTATCTCCATCCGGCTGCAGGGCAGCTCCGCCACGCAGTACGGGTTCTCATAGTGCGGCAGGCCCGTGATGGGCTGCTCACGGCCATCGATCAGCAACGGCCCCTCCCATCCGAAGGAGAGATGCTGGCCCCGCAGCGTGAGCAAGTCGACCGTCAGCCCCTCGAACCGCCTCTCCAGCGCCAGCACCCGCTCCTGAAAGGTGCCAAAGCTGCCATCGAGCGCCCTGCGTCCCATCTGACAGAGCCACACGTTGGGCGAGCCGTACGAGCGCAGCTCGCGGTAGGCGCTGTCGCCGCGCGTGACCAGCTCCAACCCGCGCGCCGCAGTGAGCGCCAGATACCCATCCCCCACACGGGCAAAGGCCCAGCCATCGCGGATGGCATGCTCGTCAAAGGCCGCGAGAGGGAAATAGGCGTGGGTGAACCCCAGCCAGTCGTTCTCGGGCAGCCGGTAGAGGGCCACCAGCACGTCCTTCCACTGGGCGACCCGGGGCAGCACCACGTTGCCGTGCCAAAAGCCCGGCCGGTGCGAGCCCTCCTCGCTCGTGCACGGCGGATGGTTGACGAACACGACCGCGTCCGGCCCCAGGGTTGCCTGCCAGATGTGCTCCTGATAGGCGAACTCTCCCGGCCGGTAATCCTGTGCCGAGCTAAGCATATAGTCGGGCGTCTTGTAGGTGACCTTGTTCACCTCCCACTGCCCGCGGGTCCGGTCGCACCACTCCTCTAGCTCGCCGGCATGCCGCTCGCGGTCCCACATCTCCTCGGGCTGGTCCGCGGCGATGGCGGCGATGATCGGCGGCAGCTCATAGCCCTCCGCACAGGCCAGGCTCACCGTGCCCAGCACGTGGTCGTTGAACACGCCCATCCCCCAGAGGAGCCGCCCGATGCCTGCCGTGGCCTCGAGGCGCGCCCCCTTGATAAAGGGGGCATAGGTCCGGCCATGAGTCGATCCGAACGCGCCTTTGAACGAGTTGACGGCCATCGTGAAGAGCATCTTGTCCATCACAACCGACGCTAGCTCGTACACCTCGCTGCTCTCGGCGAGGTCGGCCAGGTGCGAGAGGGCAAGCAGGTCCTCCTCAAAGTAGCAGTTCGAGTCCCACTCGCGGAAGCCGCCCCTCGCCCGCTTGCGCAGCCAGGAGAGCGCCATGCGCTCCCCCTTCTCGCGATGCCAGCGCCCGTCTTGGCCGGCATTGCCGAACGTCTTCTCGGGGTAGAGCTGCCCGGCCAGGATCTCGCAGGCGTGGAAGAGAATCTGATGGTTCTCGGACCAGAAGCACATGGCATCGCTGCCGGGCTCATCCATCCAGTACCGGAAGCCGAGGATGCACGCCTCCAGGGGCCCCCGGAGCGCCTCCGGAAAGGACGGATCGGCGCCATAGCGGTGTAGCATGCCCAGCAGGCCGACCAGGTGAAAATCGCTGCAGTCCTCGCGGCGGTTGATCCGCTCGATGGCTGCCATCACGGCATCGGTGCTGACCTCCGACCACCGGCCGAGGGCCATCTTGGCGATCTCGGAGTAGACGTTCTGCTCGCGTCGGGCCGCATCCTCCAGCGCCTCTAGGCGGCGCTCCTCATAGGTGCCGTACGCTGCCTGAGAGTAGCGGTTGCGCACGGCGTAGAGAGGCATCCGGCGCGTGACGCGCATGTTGCGCTCGTGGTACTCTTTGAGCCGCGGCATGAGCACCACCCGATAGGGGCCCTCGGGCACCTGATAGGCCTTGACGAGGCTGATCCCCTTGCCCGCCCCAGCCTCGACCCCGGGGGCCTCGGCGTAGATGCGGCCCCCGGGCGTCTGCAGCCTGGCTGCGATGCCCGTCGATACGGGTGCATCCTCTGGCCAGCGCACGGTGATCTCCTGGTCCCAGGCGTAGACGTCCCGCTCGAGATACGCCGCCTCGAACGCCCGCTCCAGGATCTCACGGCGCTCAAGGGGCAGGAGCGAGGTCGGCAGGAGCACACACGCGGCCCCATCGCCCTCGCGAGCAGGAAGGTCGGCCAGCCGCAGCGCCATCACATAGGGGCACTCGCGGATGGCTACCTCCTCAAAGCGCACGAGGAGCTCGTTCTCGCCCTCTTGGAAGGCGGCAGCAAACGACACGCTGAAGGGTATCTGATGGTAAAAGTGCTCCTGCCGATGCACGTGCTGCCCGTTCAGCCAGACATCTGCCGGGCCGTTGGTCGTCAGGGTGCAGGTGACCTGAGCCGATCGGGAGGCCACCACCCGGGCATACGCCCACGAGCGCAGGTAGTGACAGGTGTGGTAGAAGGCGGAGAGGTCCACAAAGTGATCATCTCCGCAGCGCACATACGCCCACGTCAGCTCGGAGCCGCCAACGACATGCCGCTCCACCTCCACGGGAGTTGAGAGGACGCCGGATTCCGCAGTATAGTGGCTGCGGGCGATCTGCAGCTTGGCGTCCGGCCCCTCAAAGCGCTCCAGGTCAGGCACCGGGATGGCCTGCGGCCCCGCAACAAGCCAGTTGTCGATGTAGCCGTTCCGCAGCTCATAGCTCAGGCAGGGGATAGGCATCGTGCCTGCTCCTCGTCTCATGCGGGAGGACCGTCGCGCAAACCGCTCGAGCGCACGGTCACAGCCAGTCGGTGTTGCGGCTATAGTGCTCCGTCAGCTCCTCGTGCCCGGTCATCTCCAGCAGGTCCTTGAGCACGGCCACTCCCTGCTCGTAGGACCGCGTCTGATGGCTCTGCAGCACGTTCCACAGCAGCATGGAGCGGTCACCCTCCATAAAGGCCGTCAGCTCCCGCTCCATATCCAGCCAGTCCGGCAGGATGCACTCCAGCATGATCTTGCGCGGCAGCGCCCCGACGTGGATCGGCTGGATGCCCTTCCGGTTGACAATGGCCGGGACCTCGACCACGACATCGTCCGGCAGCCCCTCCAGCGCCCCGTGGTTGGGGACGTTGACCTGGAACACGCCCTCGTGGTCGTTGACCAGGCCGTCAATGATCGGCACCTGCTGCTCGCGCGTCTTGACCGCGCCAAAGGCATCGACCAGGCTTGAGTGCGGGTCTTCGGCCAGGCGTGCCATCTCGGCGAACCGCTCCTCCAGATACTTCACGAACAGCGGGCGCGCCAGCTCTGTGTCCGGGCCACCCCAGGGCTCTCCGTACCAGCGTTTCTTCGTGTCAATGTCGGTGTGATACCACCAACCGCCCCGCCGGACGGTGTCACCGATGGGGAAGAGGCCATACAGCCTGTACTGGTGGCAGGCCGCGCGTGACATCTGCACATCGTGGGTGCCGCGCGCCACATGCGTCCGCCAGTACTCCTCGCCTTTGGTGGCAATCCACTCGTCGATCAGGGGATAGGCATCCTTCCCCTCGTAGATAAAGTGCGTCAGCCAGATGTTGTGATTCAGGCCGGGCGCCTGCCAGGTGACACGCTCCGGGTCCTCGATGCCGACCGTGCGCGCGACCTCCAGATAGCCATAGTGCCCATGGCACAGGCCACAGACCTTGATGCCGGTCTCCCGGGCCATCAGGGTACAGCCCTCAAAGACCGGATTGCCAGACTGGATGAGCCAGGCGTCGGGGCAGATTCTCTCCATATCCCGCGCCAGGTCGAGCATCAACCGAAGCTGGTGGTAGCTGCCCAGATTCACCCCGCCGTAATAGTAGCCGTGACGGGCAGTGAGGTCGCGGATGGCCCGCTCGTGATGGTGGCCTTTGACATAGGCCGTGTTGATGACAAAGTCAGCATCCCGCAAGGCTGCAGCCCGGTCCAGCGTGCTCTCGAAACGAAGATCCGCCCCCAGCTCGGCGGCGTAGCGGGCCGCCAGCTTGTAGACGACCTCCAGACGCTCGGCGTTGACGTCCATGAAGCACACCTGGCTCCCGGCCAGGCTCTCGGTCAGGCACAGGTCCTTGACCAGGCCGAGCGAGAACTGGGCACTTCCCGCGCCGATCACCGCGACACGTACTCCCGTGGCCATAGGTTCTTCCTCCCGCTGCGCAACCCGCAGATGTTGGTCTCACGAGCCCCGTCCTGCCCCGAGCAGACGAGACCCAGGGCAATGGGTTGCCCGCCTGCCCATCGGCGGCGGTCGCTGCGCCTCCTGTAGACCCGGCGGGCTCGTCGGACACGTCCGATACCGCTTTGCTCCGACTTTTCGTCGCAATATGAGCCCCTTGCCGCCAGGCAGCGGCACTACTGATTGAACCATATGTCGTAGACCTGATCGCCGTAGCGCAGCGTTAGCTCGCCCGACCCAAAGCGGGAGTATGCCCACGGGCTGTCGACCAGCGGATACCCGTGCAATGGCAGCGGCTCGCCGTTCACCGTCGGCGCCACGTCCCAGCCCGTGACAAAGCGTCCGATGGAGGGCGACTCGTAGCAGAGCATGCCCTCCCCTACCTCGATCCGCGCGGAACTGAGTGCCGCCACAAAAGCGTCGAAGGAGCCCCAGTCCGCCTCTCGGCCACACTCGACCAGCCACGTGTTCTCAGGTGCGTAGCAGACGAGCTCCCGCCCCGCATACTGGCCCCAGTCCCCGACGGCCAGGCCATGCTCGGAGTATATGCCCACATAGCCGCGGCCGACCCGGCCAAAGGCCCAGTTCCCCTCCAGCCGCACCTCGTCGAAGCGCTCCTGCTCAAAGAAGCAGTGCGTCATCCATGTGAGCGGGACCAGCCGCCAGGTGAGGGACATCACATTGCGATACTGGATCACGCGCGGCAACACGGCGTGGCCGGACCAGTAGTCGGGCCGCAGCCCCGATCCCTCGCCGCAGGTGTGGGGGCAGGACCAAAAGACGACGACCTTGTTGCCCAGAGTGACCTGAGCCACGTGCGTAGAGGGCTCCAACTCGCCCTTGCGGTGATCCTGGAGCCCGGACATCATATAGTCGGGGGTGCGATACACCACGAAATCCGCATGCCTTGCGCTGCCCGGCAACAAGCCCTGTCGCGCGTGGGATTCGACGACAGAGGTATTGTCTGTCGCCATCGCGGCCAGGATCTCGGGAAGCCGGTACTGGCTTGTGGCGATGGATACAGGCGCCATGCCGCTCGTGCCCTTGGTCAGAGACCCTACGCCAAAGAGCAGCCAGCAGGTCGCCGCCGTCCCCTCCAGATCGGGGTACTTGATGTTGATGCCGTAGCTGCGGCCGTGCGTGGTGCCGAATACGCCCTGAAAGCTATCCGCTGCCAGATTGAAGAACATATAGTCGAGCACAGCGCCCGCCATCTGACGCAGCTTGTAGTCCTCTCCAATGGCCCAGTCGTACACATTGATCAGGGGGGCGATGCAGACCGGGTAGTACGAGTTGGAGTGCCACTCGTCAAAGCCAAAGCGCCCGCGCTGCCGCAGCCACTCAGTGATGTAGGTCCGCCCCTTCGTGGCATGGTACAGGCCCCGCATCCGGCTGTTGGTGAACTCTTCTGTCGGGAAGAGTTGCCCGGCCATCCATTCGGCCACATGGAACAGCAGCCGATGGTTCTCCGAGCCCATGTACATCACCGTGTCGCCCGGCTCGTCGACCCAGTACTTGAACCCCAGCACCGTGTCTTTCATCATCGCATTGATGCCCGGGCTGAGGCGCTGCCTCTCCCGCTCCCAGTACAGGAGCCGCAGGATGCCCTGAATGACAAAGTCGGAGCAGTCCTTGCGGGCACCAATGAACTCGCACGTGTCCCGGATGACCCCCTCGTCAACGTCACTGTAGCGGCCGAGGGCGTAGCGCGCTACTTCCGTCCAGATGGGCCTGCCCTCGCGGTTGGCCGCATAGTGCTCCAGCACCCGGCGCTTGCGCTCCTCAAGCCGGCCGTATCCGGGCATCGCTGCAACCGGTGTGACCTTGCGGACGTCGAAAGTCACGCAGGTGCACGGCTTGCCCGCGCCATCCGACCAGGTACAGGCGATACGATACGCGCCGTCGGGCAGCTCATCGCCGCAGCACAGATCGACCCGCCCCGCTGCCGCCGGCCGTACCTCGCGGAGGCTCTCGTTCTCCTCGCTGAGCAGGCTGATGCTGAGGGGCATATCGGCAGCGGGGGGCACCGTCAGGGTCAGGCCAACCTGGTCCTCGGGATAGAAAAGGTCGCGCCCGAGGCGAATCCCCGCGACCTCGCGCTCCACCGCCGCCCGCTGCTCTGGCAGCACCTCAGCCCCCAGTGGCACCCGTGCCGCGGCATCGGAGTCATCGAGCTGCAGGCGAAAGCCCACCTGCGCCATCCTCGCCAGCCTGAAGAGCGCCACGCTGACCACGTTCTCGCCCGAAGCGAGCGCCGCAGCAAAGCGGTATTCGGCGAGTAACGGCGCCGGCTCCACCGGGTGCGCTTCTGTGTCATAGACGACGGTCCCATTGATGGCCACGAGCGCCCTCGCCCTGAGCCCTACCAGCAGAGTCCACTGCCTCGGCCCGGGTTGGTCGGGGACCACGACCGTAGTCAGGAAAGCGGCGGCAAGGTGATTCGAGATGTTGTACCTGCCCCACGAGAGATACTGTTCCGGACCACGCACCAGGCTCCACCGCCCGCTCTGGCCGCGGAATGCCCCCTCCTCTCCCTCGCATGGCCGGCTGGTCAGGATCCTCTTCGCTTCCTCAACGACCTCCACCATCGCCGCCCGGCCCTCGGTAGCCCCGGGCTTTTCAAAGTACGTCAGCCCCCGGACGCGGTCGGACAGGTCCTCATAGAACGGCCCGAGCATCAGCCAGGGCTTGACGATCTCGCCGCGCCTGACTTGCCTCTCGAAGTTTTCGTGCATGGTTGTTCACCTCCTTGCGCAGGCAGGGCCTCTCAGGGTGAGCGCTGCCGTGGCCTTGCAGCATCCTGCCCCGGCCCAGGCTTGTGCCGAATGAGACCGGCAGGGCGCGAGAAGAGCACCAGCGCCAGCCCGATCACCAGCTCCAGTACCGCCACGATCCAGGGCAACCACGCGGGCCGCGGCAAGGGCATGAGGCACAGCGACAGGTGCGCTACTGCGATCGTCAGCACCTCGAGCCCCAGTACCAGCGCAGAGCGTCTGAGCAGGAGGCTCCTCTCGGCACCTTCCCTGAAGTAGCTCTCCGTTGCCATCACAAACACCAGCCACAGCAACCCGGCTGCGACGATACCCGCCTTGTCGCAGAACCCCGCGCGCCAGGCCCGAACCGCCGAGCCCCTGACGTAGTACAGCGCCAGGCCTGTCAGCAGCACCTGTCGGAGCGTCGCGAGCAGCCAGAGTCCGAGGGCGCCTGCCAGGAGCCAGAGGGGATATACCGATAAGAGCCGGGTCCAACGTCTCTCAACCACCGAAAGAGTCCTCCTCTCGACGCGCGCCGGATGCCAGCCACACCGGCATCGGCTGCCTGCGCTCGTAGAGGTCGCTCGCATAGGTGAAGCGATGCGCGTCGCTCACATAGCAGTGGCCAAGCTCTTTCACGGGCAGGACATCGAGAAGGCGCTGAACCACAAGCTCGGCCATATCCTCACCCATGCCCGCCGCGACCTCATAATCAAAGTGGATCGCCAGGTCCCTGCCCGGGATGTCGATGATCCGTGTAACCCCAAAGCTTGCCGGCGAGCGGTGCACCGGCGCATACCGCTCCAGGAGAAAAGCCCCCGGGGAGGCGGAGTGGATCGCGTCACGGTTCGCAAAGACAAAGTTGACCGTTTCCTGCGCCTCGTCAAGCGTCTCCCCGGGAAAACCAAAGAAGAAGAAAACGTGATTCCATATGCCGGCCTGCGCGCTCTCGCGGAGGACGCGGCTCGCCTCTTCGGGTGTCGTGCCCTTCCCCATCCGCTGGACAATCGGGCGTGACGCGCTCTCCAGCCCGAAGAGGAGCATACGGCAGCCGCCGGCCGCCATCCTGGAAAGCAGCTCGCCCGTCAGCGCCCGCTCGAGGCGCGCACACCCGCACCAGTGCAGCGGTGACCCGAGGCCCTCTAGCGTCTCGGACAGCTCCCTCAGGGTGTGGGGCGCGATGACCTCATCCGCGAAAAAGATGTGCCTGACGCCATAGCGCCTGTGAAGGGCAAGCATCTGCTCCACGACCGCTTCCGTCGGGAAACGATGGTAGCCGACGGGCGCGCCGTACCCCACATTGCAGAAGGCACACCGCCCGTGATAGCAGCCTCGCGAAGTCGCAAGGGGCAACACCGGACATGGTACGAGGTATTGGCCCAGCGGCAGACCATCGAAATCCGGCGCTGGCGCGGGTTCGGGGGCGTAGGTCTTCACCGGGTTGACGTGCACCCGAGCTCCGTCCCGGTAGATCAGGTTCGGCACGGCGCAGAGCCCTCGGCCTCCCTCCACGGCCTCGGCGAGGCGCAGGAGCGGCTCCGCACCGTCAAAGACGATCGCCGAGTCCATCACATCGAAGAGGGCCCGCACGCGGGGGATCTGCTCGCGCAGCATGGTGATGTGCGGGCCTCCCACGGTGACGTGGCAGGAGAGTCCCCGCTCCTTGATGAGGTGCGCGAGAGTCATCCCGGCCAGCATCTGGTCCATCGTGCAGATCGATATCCCCACGACCCCCGGCTGCTCTCGCGCGATATCCGGCATCACAAGCGCGTCAAAGAGATCGCGGAACATGTTCAGCCGTGGCTGTCGCACGGCCTGCAGGAGCGCCCGGCTCGAGTCCACCGCCACCGGCGGCACGTAACGGGTCAGCTCGAGCGAAGCGGGGTAGAAAGGCAGAGAGGCTATCTCCAGCGCCTCGGCGATGGTGAGCAAGGCCTGCACGCCACGGGGGCCATCGAGAAATGCCGGGCTGCGGATCACGCTGACGGCATTGTCGATCCGGGCGGCCACCTCGGACCCCCGGCTCACCGCCCAGTCGACCCTCTCCGGGGGCGCGGAGGCCGGGCCAACCCGCGAGCCAGAGCCGGTCCTTTGCCCCTCCCCAAGCCGGGCAATGCTCTGCTCCAGATGCCGCCGGGTCAACAGCGCCTCGAAAACCTCGAGGTTCAGGTCCCGCTGGACCACCTCCACACCACGCTCGCGCAGGAAGGCGGTCAGTGTGGGCAGGGCGAGGTGAGGCATGGCTGGAGTCCAGTGGGGTGGGAACAGCAGCATTACTTTCATAGGCGAGCCTTCAGGTCACGCCCGGCACGCAGGAGCAGGCTGGGTCGGGCGCAGGCGGCCGCTATCGGTAGAGCACACATCGCACCTTGTGGGCGGGGCCGACCTCCACGTAGGGGGGCTCCTCACGATCACAGACGCCCCGTATCGCCTGCGCACAGCGCGGGTGAAAGCTGCACCCCTTGGGGAGCGCATAAGGATCCGGCACCGACCCGCGGATGGACTCCAATCGCTGGCGCTCGCGCGTCCTCTGCCCAAGCCGCGGGATCGACCGGAGTAGCGCACGGGTATACGGATGCTTGGGGTCGTGAAAGAGGCTATCCACATCGGCCTCCTCCACGACTTTGCCCATGTACATGACGATGACATCCTCTGTGGTCTGCGCCACGACGCCGAGGTTGTGCGTGATGTACATGATCGCCATACCCAGCTCCTGCCGCAGGCCCCGGATCAGCTTGAGAATCTGGGCCTCGGTGGTCACGTCCAGCGCCGTCGTCGGCTCGTCAGCGATGAGGAGGCTGGGATGGCAGCAGAGCGCCATGGCGATCATCCCACGCTGGCGCATGCCGCCGGAAAGCTCGTGCGGGTAGCGGTCGATCGTCCGGCTCGGCCGGGGCATGCCGACCAGGTCGAGCATGTGGATGGCGCGCTCGCGCGCCTCGGCCTTGGTCACCCGCTGGTGCAGCATGATCGCCTCGATGATCTGGTTGCCGAGGGTATGCACGGGGCTCAGCGACATCATCGGCTCCTGCGGCACGAGCGCGATCTCTGCGCCGCGGATGCTCCGCATCTCGACCCCCATCGGGTCCAGGTCGGTCAGCCTGACCGCCTCGGTGACCGTCCGTCCGTTCTTTGACTCTCGCATACGGTGTAGGGTGATCTCGCCCTGGACGATGCGCCCCGGCCTCGGCACAATGCGCAGGATCGAGCGCGCCGTGACCGACTTGCCGCAGCCGCTCTCGCCAACAACCCCCAGCGCCTGCCCGCGCCGGATGACCATGTCGACGCCGTCTACGGCACGCACGGTCCCTTCATCCAGGAAGAAGTATGTCTTCAGGTCCTTGACTTCGAGGAGCAGTTGGTCAGTTGCCAAGGGGCACCTACCTTACACTTCGGCGACAGCACGAGCGCGGCATTTGCCCGTCACCGGGCATACGGGTCAGCGGCATCCCGCAGACCGTCGCCCACAAAGTTGAAGGCCAGGACGGCGATGATCACCGCCAGGGCAGGTGTGAGCACCCATGGACACAGCGCCAGAGACCGCACGTTCTGCGCCTCCTGCAGCAGCACGCCCCAGCTGATGGCCGGCGGACGCAAGCCCAGGCCGATGAAGCTGAGGCCGGTCTCGCCCAGGATCATGTTTGGGATCGCGATCGTCAGCGAGGCGATGATATAGCTGAGGAAGGAAGGCACCATGTGCCGCAGGATGATCCGCATCTCGCTCGAGCCCACCAGCCGGGCTGCCAGGACAAAGTCCTCCTCCCGCAGGGCAAGGAACCGGCCGCGCACTACTCGCGCCATCCACGTCCAGCCGATGAGGGAGAGGATCACCGTGATGCCAAAGTACACCCTGACCACCGGCCAGTCGGGCGGAAGGGCGGCGCTCAGCGCCATCCACAGCGGGATGCTCGGGATGGTGCGGATCAGCTCGATCACACGCTGTATGATGACGTCGAGCGTGCCCCCATAGTAGCCGGACAGGCCACCGAGGATGACCCCGAGAATCAGGCTGAGGAAGACGCCCACCAGCCCGATAGACAGGGAGAGCCGCGCACCGTAGCACAGGCGCGAGAAGAGGTCCCGCCCCATCCGGTCGGCGCCAAGGAGAAAGATGCCCTGCTCGTCGCGCGACACCGTCAGGCCAAACAGATGGATATTCGTCTTGAACAGGCCAAGAAGCTTGTACTCGTCGCCGCGCACAAAGAACCTGAGCGGGTAACGGGTGCTCGTATCCTCGACAAACAGGCTGCGCATCGTCTGCTCATCGCGGCTGCGCTCGATCCTGTAGACAAAGGGGAGGTGCCACTTCCCCTCGGCGTCGCGCAGGTGAATCCGCGTCGGGGGCGCCATCTTGTACTTGATGAAGAACTGCTCCGGATTGTAGGGCGCCACGAACTCGCAAAAGATGGCCACGAAGTAAAACACCGCGAGCACGACGGCACTCACCACCGCCATCCGGTGCCGGCGGAAGCGCCACCACATCAGCCGCCACGGCGGGGCGACATAGATCTTTTCTTCCTCGCCCTTGAGCTCTTCGGCGACCTCCAGGTCGTTTTGCGGCAGCAAGTTATCGGCCTCTGAGGAGGTTGCCATGGGTCTCAGGCCTCCATTCGAATCCGCGGATCAACCCACGCCAGCAGGATATCGGATATGAGCGTGCCCAGCACGGTCATTGTGCTCAGCAGGAGCAGGAACGACCCGGCAAGATACATGTCCTGTGAGGTCAGCGCGCGCAGCATCATGGGGCCGATGGTCTGCAGGCTCAGCACCACCGACACGAGCGTCTCGCCTGAGATCAGGTTGGCGAGCGACCAGCCGACGGTGCTGAAGAAGGGGTTCAGAGCCACGCGCACCGGATACTTCCACACCAGGCGGCCCTCGGGGAGCCCCTTCGCGCGAGCCGTCTCCACGTACGGCTTGTTCAGCTCGTCCAACAGGTTGGCGCGCGTCGTGCGGATGCTGCCGGCGGTGCTGCCGAGGGCGATGATCAGGACGGGAATCCACAGGTGCTTGAGCATGTCCACAACTTTGGCCCAGCTCCAGGGAGCAGCCAGATACTCCTGCGAGAACAGCCCGCCGACGTTGAGGCCGAACGCCGTCATGGCCACGTACATGATCACCAGTGCCAGCATAAAGCCCGGCGTGCCCACGCCGACAAAGCTGATGATGCTCAAGATATAGTCGGGGATCGAGTACTGGTGTGTCGCCGAGTAGACCCCGATGGGGATGGCTATGAACCAGCTCACGAGAATGGACACACCGGAGAGGACCATGGTCAGCGCCAGGCGCTCCCAGATCAGGTCCCTCACCGGCTTTTGCCACTCCATGGACTGGCCCCAGTCCCCACGCAGGATGATCCCGCTAATCCACTTGAAGTACTGGACGTAGACCGGCTGCCCGAGACCGTAGCGCTGGCGCAGGGCGTCAATCTCCTCCTGCTGGACGATGTCGCCCATCGTCCGCAGTTGCGCCGCATAGGAGGTCAGATAGTCGCCAGGCGGTAGCTGAATGATGACGAACGAGATGATCGAGATGATCAAGAGCGTCGGTATCATGATTGTGACACGGCGGAGCACATATCCCAACATACCACATCCTCCAGCCGACGGCAGAGGGCAGGGGGTGGAGCAGGCGTCCCACACCCCCTGCCCAGGCACCCAAAGGCTCAGACGTGCTTCTCCGGCTCCTCCCAGAAGTAGGTCTCGGTGTTCAACAGGTGCTCATCGCCGGTCGTGTCGTCGATGGGCATGCCCTCGAGATAGTTCCGGAACCCGTTCTTGACGATGATGGGTGCCGGTGCCTCCCCCAGGACTCCGAGCATGGGCACCTCTTCGGCCCAGATGTCCAGAATCTTGAAGAACAGCTCGTTCTGCTTATCCGGATTCGGCTCCTGGGAGATCTGGTCCCAATACGCCCATATCTTCCGGATCCAGTGATCCGCCGGGGGCTCCTCGGCAGCCGGGTGAGAGGGGTCCGCGAGCCACCTGCCCCAGGCGCAGGCCCACGGCCGGTCGATCATGGTGCCGCGGAAGATAGGCGCTTCGGGAGCCAGTGGGACGACCGTGCGGTCGCCGCCCCACCACGCCGCTTCGATCTCGTTGGCGTTATAGTGCTCCTCGTAGAGCGACCGCTCAACGAACTTGTAGGTGGCCTTGATGCCCACATCGGCCAGGTACTTGGACACCATCTCGGCGGCGTCCGCATCCGGGGTGCCCGTGTCCGCCGTGCCCTCGAAGGTGAAGCTGATGATCTCGCCGCTGCCATCCTTCCACTTCCGGAAGCCCTGAGCGTCCTTCTCGGTGTATCCCGCCTCGTCCAGGAGCTGGTTCGCCTTGTCCGGGTCGTACTCGATGTAGGCATTGGACGCCTTGGGGTAGTACTGCGGCGACATGCTCAGCGGGCTGTACTGGCGAGGCGTATACAGGCCGTCGAAGACCAGCTCGTTGATCTCGTCCCGGTTGATGGCCAGGTTCAGGGCGATGCGCACCCGCCGGTCCTGGAAGAACTCGCGCAGCCGCTTGTTCTTCGTCGTGTGGTTGATGTTCATGGCCAGATGCCCCGCGCTCTTGCCCACGAACACCTTGTAGCCGCCCTTGGCCTCGTTCTCTTTGTACAGGGTAAAGTTGGCCATGCTCATATGGCGGGCCTGGAAGTCGATCTCCCCGTTTGTGACCCACAGGTTGAGCACTTCGGGCGTCTCGAACAGGCGGTGCGTCACCTTGTCGATGTAAGGGAGCTGATTGCCTTCGGGGTCGACGGCAAAGTAGTAGGGGTTGCGCTCCATGATGAACAGCTCTTCGGAGAGCTTGTTCTTCGCCAGCCACGGCATGACGCTGGGCTTGTCGGGGTTCATGTACCACCAGTTGCGGTCGACATAGTACTCGCTCCAGGAGTTGAACCCCGCCTTCTGAGCCGCGGCCTGCAGTGCATCCTTGTCGTCGACGAGATTGATGTGGAACTGCTTCATGTAGTGCCCGGGGGTAGGCACACCGCCGCGGCCGACCTTGTAGATAAAGAGCGGGTTCGGATGGGCAAACTTGTACCGGAGCGTGTAGTCATCCACCTTCTCGATGGCCATCATAACCCGTGGACTGCCCGTGGTGTAGGCACCGGGAGGAGCCGGGTTGATGTCGGTATTGGTCCACTCGTTCTCATACGACCACACAAAGTCGTCGGCCGTGAAGGGGGTGCCGTCGGACCACTTCATGCCCGGGCGCAGATGCAGCGTCCATACCTTCGCATCCTCGCTGACCTCCCAGGACTCGAGGATGCGCGGCTGCATCACCAGGTTCCTGTCGAACCACGCCAGGCCCCTATCGCCCAGCTTGGTGGGCCCCCACCGGTCGGACACGCCCCGGAACGCACGGCGTATTGTGCCGCCATACTTGCCGACCGACTCCGCCACCGGGGCAACCCACGGGTTCTTGGGCAGGCGATCCTGCAGAGGCGGGAGCTTGCCCTGCTTGACCAGCTCTGCCAGCATGGGCGCCTCCTTCGGCACCTCAGGCACCGCCGTCGGAGCAACAGTGGGCGCCTCCGTGGCCTTCACGGGCGCCTTCGTCGGCTGGGGCACCTCGGTTGGTGCTGGCTTGGCACAGGCCGAAACCAGCCCCGCTGAAACCACAACCGACAGGCGTACGAACTCGCGTCGGGTAACCTTACGCTTCATGCTCGCAAACCTCCATGCCGGTGTGAGAAATGCGGTTGCGCCTCGATCCGGTTGACTTGCCTTCCATTACTCCGGGCAGCACCTCCCTTCTCGGCGGGTCGCTCCGCTGAGGACGACGGCCTGCATGTCCGCACCCGCCCACATGGCAGGACTCCGGACGGCACAATAAGCCAGTCACTGACACAGGCGCACCCCGATCTGGGGTGGCCTTGAGGGCCCCGGTCTTGAGGAAGCACTAGACGCTATCGTGCCCGCCGGATGCCTCTTCCGCTTCGGCAGGCATCCGCGACTCAGCCGACCCGCGCCGCTGGTCCGAGGACCCCCATGAGCCGCAGTTCGTCGGCACGATGACAACTCACGAAATGGTCCGGCGTGATCTCGCGGAGCAAGGGCTCCTGGCTCCGGCAAAGGTCCACGCAGTACTGACAGCGCGGATGGAAGTAGCAGCCCGCGGGCGGGTTGGCCGGGTCGGCCACCTCACCCGGGAGCTCGATAGGCTCAGTGCGCAGCCGTGGGTCCGGCTTGGGAACCGAGGAGAGAAGCGCCTCAGTGTAGGGGTGGCGGGGAGCGGTGAAGAGCTCTTCCGTAGTCGCGCTCTCCACCAGCTTGCCGACGTACATCACAGCCACACGGTCGGAGATATGCTCGACAACGCTTAGATCATGGGAGATGAAGAGATAGGTCAGCCCAAATTGCCCCTGGAGGTCCTGGAGCAGGTTGAGAATCTGCGCCTGGATGGATACATCCAGCGCCGACACCGGCTCGTCGCAGACGATCAACTGCGGGCGCAGCGCCAGTGCCCTGGCGATGCCGATGCGCTGACGCTGACCGCCGCTGAAGGCGTGGGGATAGCGCGTCATATACTCCGGGCGCAGCCCCACCACCTTGAGAAGCTCGGCCACGCGGTCCTTGAGCTCTTCGCCACGCGCGACGCCGTTGACGAGCAACGGCTCGCCCACGATCTGAAGCAACGTCATGCGGGGGTTGAGGGAGGAGTAGGGGTCCTGGAAGATGAGCTGCATGTTCTGGCGCAGCTTTTTCACCTGCGCCCTGTCCAACGCGTGGACATTGACCCAGCCGAGGTACCGGTCGTTGAACCAGACCTCGCCGGCCGTAGGCTCGTAGGCCCGCAGAACGAGGCGTCCTGTCGTCGTCTTGCCGCAGCCGCTTTCGCCGACGAGGCCGAGCGTCTCCCCCCTGCGGATGAAAAAGCTCACGCCGTCCACGGCGCGGACGTGTCCGACGGTCGTGCGGACGAAAAAACCCCGTCGGATGGGAAAGTGCTTCTTGAGGTCTTTGACCTCGAGGAGTAACCCATCGCTTGGCTGACCCTGCACCGATCCCCTCTCCTTCGGCTGGGCAATCGCTCGTTGATCGTGCCGAAAGAGGGCGCGCTCCATCCGTGCGCGCCCAACAGCGGACGCTCCACATTGAGTTGGCTGACAACTCAAGCCGCCAAGTCGTCGGAGCGGGCGGAGGAGGTCGGCCTCCAGGCCCGCGGGGCGAGCGGCATCGAGAGTTGCGGGGAGGGATGCCTACCAGAGCACGATGGATGGTGTTAACGTGTGCGCGAGCGCTGCCAGAAGAACCGGCAAGCGCCGCAGTACCAACAGACGACGGGCTGGCTATGCGCCACCAGCCGGTGACTATATTCTATCATCAATCATGCATAGTGTCAACGCCCTTTGCGCTTTACGCGATGTACGAGGGGACGACCCAGCAGACAGGACCGTTCAGGGCGGATAGGTGGCCCCTGCAGACACGACCAAGGCACTCGAGGGAGAGCACCGCATCCTCCGACCCCTTGGACCCTCGCCTACCCGCTCCGGGTTCAGGGGTGGACAGGCTGCTTTAGCCGCCGTACCTCGGCCCTTGCCGGAGGGTACCCCATCCCCCC
>DYEI01000104.1 GCA_020725765.1 Anaerolinea sp.
CTCGACCGCCCGAAACCGCCCATCTGTCATCACCCCTCGGGTCTCCTTCGCAGGACGGCAAAGCTAGCGCCCATGCCCGCGGCGCCACCCACGTCTGTTCCCGGAGAGCCTCGCCCTTGTCGCTGCCAGGCTCCGGGCTATAATGGAGGGGTGGACGAGGGAGCCGCTCCTGCCCGGAGGAGCGAGCCCGACGCAGCCGCCCACGAGCCCCATCGGCAGGGAGAGCCAGAGCGAGCATGCGCATCCTGCACATCTACAAGGACTATTTCCCCGTTCTGGGCGGGATCGAGAACCACGTCCGCGCCCTCGCCGAGGCGCAGGCCGCGCGTGGGCACGAGGTGACCGTGTTGGCCACGAGCCGCGGCGGTGCGACCGAGCGGGGGGTACTGAACGGCGTGACCGTCATCAAGGCCGGGCGCGTGGCGACGGTCGCCTCAGCGCCGCTGAGCCTGGCCCTGCCGCTGGAGCTCTCTCGCCTGCACGCCGATGTGGCGCACGTGCACACACCCTATCCCGTGGGCGAGCTGAGCAACTGGCTCTGCCGACCCGCAGGGCATACGGTGATCACCTACCACTCGGACGTGGTCCGACAACGGGAATGGCTGCGGCTCTATGCGCCGCTCCTACGGCACGTCCTGACCGCCGCCGACCGCATCCTGGCCACGAGCCCCCAGTACCTGCAGAGCTCTCCCTTCCTGCGGCCGCTGACGGCGAAATGCCGGGTTGTGCCACTCGGTGTGCCTGTGAAGCGATTCCTGTCGGCGGATCCGTCAAAGGTTGCAGTGCTGCGGCGGCAGCTTGGGGAGCCACTGATCCTGTTCGTGGGGCGGCTCCGCTACTACAAGGGGCTGCAATACCTGCTGCAGGCGCTGACGTCGCTCCCGGGCGTGCATCTGGCCGTTGTGGGCACGGGGCCGATGGAGCATGCCTGGAAGGCGTTGGCCCGAGACCTGGGGCTCGCCGACCGGGTACACTTCTGCGGAGAGGTGCCTGAGGGCGACCTGCCGGCCTGCTACCACGCTGCGGATCTCTTCGTCCTTCCGGCTTGTGAGCGCAGCGAGGCCTTTGGACTGGTGCAGGTCGAGGCCATGGCTGCGGGCCTGGCCGTAGTGTGTACGGAGGTGGGCACGGGCACTTCGTTCGTCAATGTGCACGGAGAGACGGGCCTCGTGGTTCCGCCTCGTGACCCTCGCGCTCTGGCCGAGGCCTGCTCGGCTCTGCTGGCCGACGAAGGCTGGCGGCGCACGCTGGGGGAGAAGGGCCGGCAGCGGGCAGTGGCCGAGTTTGGGCTGAGCACCATGGTGGCACGGGTGGAGGCCGTGTACCGGGAACTGACCTGAGGCACGCACGGTCCAGACCGCCCCGCAGCACCTATTGTGACCGACATATCGATTGCGGGTTGCAGGCCGCGCGGTGGCAGGCGCAACGACCCTGGCGATTGAAATCGCGTTGCGCGCGCTTCGCGCGCCAGAGGTGCCTCCGGCGCCGACCGTCCGCCTTCGCGGACGGGGCCCGTTCCCCGTCGA
>DYEI01000105.1 GCA_020725765.1 Anaerolinea sp.
CTGCGCCGCATTCCGCAGAATATCCATGCGTCACATTAGAGGCCCAAGTGCCAGCGTCGCTTCGACACAGAAGGAGCATCTCAATGCCGGGATCCAGCGCGGGCCACGGCTGCGTCGGCTCCGCCACATCCAGCTCCGCCGCCGAGGCGGGGACGGAGCTGACCGTCGAGCTGTTCGAGCGCTTCCACCGGGATATCCTCGCCTACCTCTACGGCTTGGTCCGCGAGCAGCAGTGGGCGCAGGACCTGACGCAGGAGACCTTTCTCAGGGTCCTGCGTGCCCGCGCGAGCCTGCCGGAGGTGACCAACCCCCGGGCCTGGCTGTACCGCGTGGCCACGAACGTGGCCCTGAACGCCCTGAAGCGGCGCCGGCGCTTTGCCTGGCTGCCCATACGGGCGAGTGACCGACAGCCCGGGCCTGTGCCGGACTTTGCCGACGATATCGGCGAACGCAGCGCGCTCGAGGAGGCACTCGCGTCGCTCCCGCCCGGCTACCGGGCAGCGCTTCTCCTCAACAAGCGAGACGGGCTCTCGACGGCGGAGGTGGCTCAGGTGCTGGGACTGAGCGAGGCCGCGGCGCGGAAGCGGATCTACCGGGCCATGGAGATGCTTCGTCAGGCCTATGGCAAGGGGGACGTGCTATGACTCACGCCGAGTGCGAGGAACGTCTGGCTATCTACCGCGACCTTGCCCCTGCAGAGCAAGACGACGTTGACCGCCATGTGGCCGCCTGCCCACGATGCGCCGCACTGCAGAGAGCGTACCGATCCCTGGAGGAGCAGCTTGCCCTCCGCCCGGCCATAGCTCCTGACGGGCGTCTGCGAGAGGCGTTCCGTGCTGCGGTGGCGCGGGCCAGGGAGCAGGACCGCAGGTTCCGACCCTGGGCCGGGCTCTGGCGAGCGGTGCTGGCGCTCGGCGATGCAGCGGCCTGGGCAGCGGTGGCCACGGTAGCTGCGGCCCTGGTGCTCTCTCTCGCGATCACCTGGCGTTGGGCGGTAACGCGGGGCCGGCCGGGCGGGGCGCCGACGATACCCCTCCCGCCTGCGGCGGACCTGGTGGGGACGGAGTGGGTGCTCACGGCGCTCAACGGCGCGCCGCTCCGCGAGGGGACCTATATCACGTTGAATCTATACTCCGGCGAGGCTAATGGGTTCGCCGGCTGCAACCGCTACACCGCGCAGTACGAAAGCAGCCGAGATGGGTCGCTCACCCTGCGCTCCGTGTCTGTGACTCAGGCACTATGCCCACAGCCTGAGGGCGTCATGGCACAGGAGCAGGCCTACATCGAGGCGCTGCGGAGCGCGGCCTCCTACAGGATGCTGGACGGTCGCCTCGACCTGCTGGATGTCGCGGGGAATACCATCCTGAGCTTCCAGCGTCGGGAGCCGGCGGCCGTGGATCCAGCCGATCTGGTGGGAACCGCGTGGCAGCTGGTCTCCTGGAGCGGTCGGCCGCCCCTGGCGGGCTCTCGGCTCACCATCGCCTTTGCCGAGGGTGAGATCAGCGGCGAGGCCGGCTGCCGCAGCTACACGGGCTCCTACGAGGCCAGCGGCGATCACATCCGCGTGCCCATGCTGCGGATGAGCGAGACGGAGCCCGCCTGCTCCGAGGAGCTCTTGTGGCAGGAGGGGGAGTACACCACCTGCCTGGGTTGGGTTACCCACTTCCGCCTCGACGATGGCCGGCTCGAGCTCCTCACCGAGCGCGGGGAGACGCTGGTCTACGCGCCGGCGCCCCCTGCGGACCGCCGCTCCTTCAGCGACCCGGCCTTTGGCGTGTCGCTGGAGATCCCGGCCAACTGGGGACCCATCGAGGGCTATGGCGCACGCTACGGTGGGGCCGAGGGCTACTTCGATCTCAGCACGCGTTCGGCGACGCTAAGCATCGACGAAGCCGTCGCGCTGGAGGTCGGCCACAAGCTGCAGCCTTACGGCTCAAGTCCGACGGTGGAGGTGCTGACCGTGCAGGGGCAGGAGGCGCGGCTCATCCTGCCCTCGGCGGACCAGAACGAGGCCATGGAGCAACGCGCCCTGCTGATCGTGCGCTACCCCCAGCCGGTGACGATCCGCGGCTACACGTACGGTTACCTCCTCCTCGGCGCCGACCGGGGGCACATCCGCGAGCTGGCGGCGACGCTCCGCTTCCTGTCCAGCGTGGAGGCCGGGCAGGTCGAAGGCTGGAAAGGCACGCTGGTCAAAGAGTGCTCAATGGCCCAGTTCGATGACCACTTCGAGCGCGAAGACGGGCAGCGCTACGGGGTGGCAGGAACCACGGAAGAGCTTGAGGCGCAGATCCAGAGCCTCCGCTGCCGGCCCGGCACGCGGGTGCAGCTGTGGGGGCACCTCGAGGCCGAGACCATGGACGCCGGCGGGCGCCGGATCGTCGTAGAGCGGCTGGAGGTGCTTGAGCAGCCGCCGGAACCGACTCCCTGGCCGGGCCCGACCGAGGAGCCGATCGAGGGCTGGGAGGGCAAGATCGTGCCCTGCGGCTGGGGCAACGGCCGCTCCTTCGTGCGCGCCGATGGCGTCCTGCTGGCCATCGAGAGCAACACGGTAGAAGCGCGGGAGGCACTGAACATCTCCGAGTGCGAGGGCTACCCCGTGCGCGTCTGGGGAACCCTCGAGCGCGACGCGAACGGCCTCCGCATCGTCGCCGACCGCGTCGAGAGGATGGAGCCGCCTCTGACGCCGGCAGCTGGCTGATCGGACCGTCCCCGCTGGAAGGGAGCGTGCAGCAGCCAAGGACACATCCGGCTTCAGCGGCCGGATCAGGCTCCCACCTTCTAGGGGCACGGAGCTCTGATGGTTCCGTATAGCGCCGCCTTACGCCCCGTAGGCGAACCGCATCGTGCGATAGCCGGCGGGGGCACGGCCGGGGGCGTGGCCCAATCGCGATCACGGCACAAAGAAGGCTGCCGCGGGAACCCCGCGGCAGCCTTGTTCGACCGGGCGGGCCGCCAGCCTCACTGCGCCTCCTGGCGAGGCTCCTTCTTCCGGTAGGAGCAGTTGGCCGAGAGGAGTATCTGCCGGACGTACTCGTGGCTGATGCGGTCTACGATCTGCTGCTTCTCGGCCTGCTCGGCGAGGCGATGCAGCATCCATTTGGTAAAGTTCAGGCCCAACTCTCGGGGGCGGGTCTGCGCCAATGCCACAATGCGGCGCTTTTGCTCCTCGGTGAAGCGCGGCTTGGCGCCCCCGGCGCGTGTGCTGATCAGCCCCTGGCATCCTCGCTCGTTGAAGCGATGAACCCATTTGCGGAGATTGGCCGGGTGGGCGCCGACCATCTCACCGATCTCCGGAATGCGATATCCCTGCGTCGAGAGCAGTATGACCCGCGCCCGGTGCTTCAGGTCACGGTCCTCCCCCTCAACCCAACTGGCCAGCAGCGCTTTCTCGGCCTCCGACGGCTCGCGCGCATAGAGTACCATGGTCGCCTCTGCCTGAGCGGACGGAAACACCACGGATGACATCAGATAATGCACCGACATTGTATGAAGGCCAGATGAAAAGAAGATGAACAGCTCAGGTGTGAGTTGTTACAGTTCGTTCATCATTGCTTGAAGAAATATCCGTGGAGTTTCCTTGCTAAGTGGCGGCACTCGTGGCATAGTGCGCGCACCTCCGACGCGGCCTCGCAGGGCAGATGGCGCTTCGCCCGGCGACCCCGTGTGCCCTGCCGGGCCGGAGCGCCCTGCGCCCTTGCCGCGGCGGGCGCCACAGAAACGGAGAAGGAGGGGGACGTGGCCAGATCCAGTGCCGCTCCCGCGGTTGGCCTCCTCTCAGTCGCTCAGCGGGCGTTCGTGTCGGGCTGCTTCGGCTGCCTCGGGGCAGGCGTCGGGGCGATGCTCGCCTTCGTGACCACCTTCGTCGTCCTGCGGCCGTAGGCGGTTGCTCTGATCCGCAGGGTCAGCATACCACCGTTGCCCATCGTGATCAACGTGCAGGGTGCTACGGTCGTGCCGGAGACGGCCGTGACCGTCACGCCCGTCGAGGTCTTTGTGACGACGGAGCAGCGGCCGGTGGCCGTGCGCGTCACTCAGGTCAGGCTGGCGAGCCGGCAGCCGTTGTTCGTCTTTGTACGCAGCCCTCAGGGAAAGAGCACGACCGTGACGATGCGCGTCACGCTTCCGAGTGGTGAGGTAACGGCCCTTGGGAGCACGTCTGTCACCGATCCGAGCGGAAAGGCCGTCTGCATAGGGTCACTTTCGGACATAGCAGGCGTCGAGGGCACGGTGCGCATCGAGGTCCTTGCGGGGACGACCGTGGTCGGCTCCACGGTGCTGACAATAGTGCCATAGCGGCGATGGCCCAATGGAGCTGACGGGGCGGGGAACGAGTTTGAGATCGGCCGGGAGACGGTGCCGCTCCCTGTGCACAGCCGGCGCGGTGATGGCTCTCGTTAGGGCTGAAGCGGGGCCAGCGGTCTGGCCTCGCTTCAGCAGCCGACCCGCCCCGTTGCTAGCGCTCGACTTCGGGAATCCGCGTCTCCCTCAGCTCGCGGCGGGTTTCCTCTGATGGTTCTACGTGGGCGTAGGTGGCGCTGGGGGCGCGCATCTCTTCCATACCAGGTGCGGGTTCCAGCGGCATGATGATCGCCAGGATGAGGTAAGCCAGCAGGCCGATGCCACCTGCCCCGAGGGTAAAGGCTACAAAGGCCAACCGCACAAGGGTGGGGTCAATGTTGAAATAGTGGGCAAGTCCGCCTGCGACCCCGGCGATCATGCGCTCATCACGCGAACGGTACAGTCTCCTCATCTCATCCTCTCAGCTCGCAGCCTTCCGGGCGCACTGCCCCAGTGCCTTGTACGGATAGCGAGCAATACTGGTGCCACCAGCGGCAGCTTGGGCGCGGAGAGGAGCGGGGGTCTGGCTGGCCGGCGCCGGCCTGGCCGCTCTGTCTATCCACGGCCCGAGCGCCGGTTGCAACCCTAGGGGTTGCCGGGGCGGGCTGTACCCTGCCCTGCCTGGCGCTGGGCCGCGCGCCAGTCGGCGGCGCGCACCTCCATGTCATAGTGGAGCAAATAGGTACGACCGCCTTCCTCGCGGTAGTACTCACGCAGGCAACGGTATTCGGGGTGGTCCAGAAAGGCGAGCGACTCGCCCTCTTCAACGAGGCGATAGCGCTGGCCGGTTCGGCGGAAGCCGCACTTCTCATAGGCGCGCTGGGCGCGGTGGTTGGTGGCTGCGACCTGCAGGCGAACCGAGCGAAAGGCGCGCTCCTCAAAGCCGTAACGCAGCACCGCCTGCAGGGCGTCGGTGCCAAGGCCCTTTCCGCAGAAATCGGCGCCGAGGAAGATGCTGAGCTCGGGAGACGCCTGTGGCTCCCCGCCCACCAGGCCCAGGACGCCGATCACCCGGTCCTCGGCGTCGACTATGGCGTAGCGTTCGACCAGGGGATCGAGGGATTCGAGCGCAAACCACAGGTCCTTCCCCAGGCGGTGCCAGGGGAAGCGGTTGAATGAGCGGTAGAGGGGATCGGCAAAGGGCGTCCAGGCTTCGATCTCGTCCAGGTCGGCCCGGGCGAGAGGTCTGACGGTCACCTTTGTTCCGTGCAAGAGCATGTCATCCCGGCTCCCTCCAGATCGGGCGGTCCGCGCCGCCCCGTTTGCGCCGCGGCGCGGCGTGCCCGATGTGTCTCCGGTGCATAGTCCACCGGCAATCTCCACGCAGCAATCAGGGCTGCCCCCTTGGGATGGGTGAGGTAGCGGGACGGGCCGACCTCCGATGCAGGGCAAAGGGTACGAGCGCAACGCCCCCGACCCCGAGGGCGAGGCAACCGATCTGCTCGACGCTGAGCCCGGCGGCAACGGGCTGCCGGCCGTCGCGAAGCCAGGCCAGGGCCAGGAGTCCCCAGCCGGTGAGGACCGCGTAGGCGACCAGGCGCTGCAGGTCGCTGCGGCAGGCCCGCACGAGCACAGCGAAGGTGAGGAGGCTGAGGCCCGCTGCCAGATGCTGCAGCGGCACGCGTGGGAGCACTACGCCATAGAGGTCCCGCAGATGGGGCGCCCAGCGGGCCATGGGCAGGGCCACGCCCGCCCAGGCGCCATGGATGGCGGCCCCGACCCATCCCGCGGCCTGCCCGAGCGCCAGCGCCGGAAGCAGGGCGCCCGCGACCTCCAGAACGCGGCGGCGCCGCCAGGTGGCAAAGAGCGCCGCGCCCAGAGCGGCGCCGGCCAGAGCGCCGGGGAAGAGGAGCCCATCGCCCCACGGGTGCAGGAGCGGCCACTGCCCCGTCGCCTCGTCGGGGCCGAGGACGAGCATACAGGCCAGCCGCCCGGCAACGACCGCCCCGGTGGAGGTGAGGGCCAGCAGCTCCAACGCCTGGGCCGGCGGCCAGCCCCGGCGCCGGGCTTCGAAAGCCAGGCTCAGCGCTGCCGCGAGCAGGCCGGCAGCCACAAAGAGGCTATAGGTGAAGAAAGGCTGTGCGCCGATGCGGAAGGCAACAATGGGCAAGATAGCACCGCCTCATCCCGGCGCCCGGCGCAACTCCGGGCGCCGGATGGCCTAATGTGACGCATGGATATTCTGCGGAATGCGGCGCAGAGGGCGCATGCAATCCA
>DYEI01000106.1 GCA_020725765.1 Anaerolinea sp.
GGGAGGGGCTCATGACGGCTGGCAGAGTGCGAAATGCCCCCATACTGAACTACGCCCCAGAGACGCGCCGCAGTTGACTCCCCACTCTTCGTGTGCAATAATGCGCCCCGGCATCCCGCAATCCGGCAGGTTCCCGCTCAGAGTCCCGGCCATCGGGGCCAGACCGCCAATCAGCAGGGTTGGGGCGCGCCCCCTCGCTGAAGGGCGAAGGTCCGCGCGGCGAGCCGATAGCAGGGAGAGGCGCCGTAGCACCGACGCGGGAGCGGTGCAGCTCATGCAGAAGGTGAGGAGGCCATGTCGACGACTCCACTGATCGAGTTGCAGCACCTCGTCAAGCGCTACGGCGACAAGACCGCGGTAGGCGACGTCACCCTCGAGGTCCACGCCGGAGAGATCTTTGGCTTCCTCGGCCCCAACGGCGCGGGCAAGACCACCACCATCCGCGTGATAGTCGGCCTGCTCCAGCCGACGTCGGGCACGGTTCGCGTGGGCGGCTATGACGTGCAGGCCCAGCCGTTGCAGGCCAAGGCCATCTGCGGCTACGTGCCCGACCAGCCAAACCTCTACGCCAAGCTGACCGCCCGCGAGCTCTTGCGCTTTGTAGGAGACCTCTACGGGGTCAAGCGCACGCAGGTCGCGCACCGCATCGAAGAGCTGCTGCGCCTGTTCGACCTCACCGCGGCCGGCGACGACCCCATCGACTCCTACAGCCACGGCATGAAGCAAAAGACCGCCCTTGCCGCCGCGCTGATGCACGACCCCCGGGTCCTCGTGCTCGATGAGCCGACCGTCGGCCTCGACCCCAAGTCGGCGCGGCTGTTCAAGGATATCCTCCGCCAGATGGCCGACCGAGGTGCTGCGGTGTTTCTCTCGACGCACATCCTCGAGATTGCTGAGCACATGTGCGATCGCATTGGCATCATCGACCGCGGGCGACTGATCGCCGTCGGCACGATGGAAGAGCTGCGCGCCCTCGGCAAGGGCGAGCGCAGCCTCGAGGACATCTTCTTGTCCCTGACCGGCGGGGCGGAGTACGCCGAGATCGCCGAGGTGCTGCGATGACGGGAGTAGAGGCGGTCGCTCCGGTGGGGCTCTGGCCGGCCGTGGTCAGGCTCCTGCGCCTGCAGTTGCAGATATCTGTCAGCGGGCTACGCCGCTCGGGCCTGCGGGGCAAGATTGGGGCAGCAGCGATCGCAGTCCTCATGCTCTCGGTCGCGGGGTTCATCCTTGCCATGAGTGTGGGGCTCCTCCGTCTCCTGCAGTCTCCGGGGCTGCGCGAGGCCTTCCCGGAGGTTGGCTCGCTCCTCGCGAGGGTGCCCGCACTGGTGATCGCCCTCAGCTTTTTGGCGATACTGGGCACGAGCTTTGGAGTGTCCTTGCAGGCCCTGTACCTGGCCGACGATCTGGACTTTTTGCTCAGCGCCCCGATACCGATACGGGCCGTCTTTGTGGCCAAGCTGCTGCAGGCGATCCTGCCCAACCTGGCTCTGGCCGCCCTGGGAGCGCTGCCGCTGCTGGTCGGGCTGGGGGTCTCGAGCGGCTACAACCTGCTGTACTATCCTCTGGCTGCGTTGATGCTCGTGGGCGCCGCCCTGGCAGCCGGCGGGCTGGGAAGCCTTCTGGTGATGGCCGTGGTGCGCATCTTTCCGGCGCGTCGCGTGGCCGAGGTGCTCGGCGCTACGGTGGCGTTGGTCTCGGTGGTCTGCTCGCAGTCGGCGCAGTTTGCGCGGGAGGCCAGCATGGGTCACCGGCAGGTGTCCGCCGCTCTGCGGCTGCTGGCGAGCCTGGACACGCCGTGGTCGCCGCTGGCCTGGCCCGGTCGTGCGCTGACGGGCGTGGGCGAGGGGCGTTGGCTGGCCGGGGCGGGCTTTGGCCTGCTGGCGCTCGGTGCGGCGGGCCTGGCCTTCTGGGTGGCGCTGACGAGCGCCGAGCGACTGTACTACAGCGGCTGGGCCAGGATACAGGCCAGTCCGCGCCGCAGGGCCGCACGGGCGCCTCGCCGCGTGTCGGCACGGGCGGTTACCGTGCCGGCAGCGCGTTTCCTGCCGCGGGCGGTTGCTGCCATCGTCGCCAAGGATTGGGCCGTGCTGCGTCGCGACCTGCGGAACCTCTCGCAGCTCATCACCCCGCTCATCCTCGGTGTGGTCTATGCCATGATGCTCCTGCGGACCGGCGGATTCTCCGGCGGCGAGGAGAGCGTTGCCCCCGTCTGGCTCCTGCTGGGGCTGCGGAGTGCCATGGGCTACGCCAACATCGGTATTGCCCTCTTTGTGGGCTGGACGATGCTGCAGCGCCTTGCCGCTCTCGGCTTCTCGCACGAGGGGCGCAACTACTGGATCGTCAAGTCGGCGCCGGTGAGCGCCGGACAGCTGCTGGCCGCCAAGTTCCTGGCGGCCTACGTGCCTTCGCTGGCCATCTCCCTGGGGTTTGTGGGCATGCTGGCGATCCTGCAGCGCAACGGGGGCACGCTGTGGTTCTCGTTGCCTGCAGTCGCCCTCTGCCTGGCCGCAGCGGATGGCGTGAGCCTCGCCTTTGGGGTTGCCGGGGCCAGGATGGACTGGGAGGACCCGCGCCAGATGGTCAGCTTTGCTTCCGGCTGCCTGAGCGCGCTGGTCTCAGGGGCCGTGCTCGGCACCGGGCTCGGGCTTTTCGCGCTGCCGCAGGCCGTCCTTGGGCTGCTCGGGTTGCCGGCAGTGGTCGGGCAGCTCGCAGGGCTCGCCGTGGGCGGAGCATTCTGCGCGGCATCCGCCATCGTGCCCCTGTGGCTCGTACGGAGCCGGGTGATGCGCCTGGGCGAGAGCTGAGGGCGGTGGCCCGAGCGTCGTGAACCGGGAGAGGGCCACGCTCGTCTGTAGAATGAGGGGCCAAGTGGTCAGGTACCGGGAGTCGCCATGACGATAGGCGCGAGGAGCCAGTTCCGAATTGCGGCCGGCAACCGCGTTCAGGTGGGGGATGGTGGCCATCCTGCCGACCTGAGCGCGCGCCTGCGCGGCGGGGACCTGACAGCCCTGGGCGACCTCGCCGCGATCTGGGGTCCGAGACTCTACGCTTACCTGGTGCGCCTTACGGCAGACCCGGAGCTGGCTCGCGATCTCGTCCAGGAGGCGCTGGTGCGCGCCCTGAAAGCGCTGCTCGGCGGCGCGCGCCCCGACGATCTCCGTGCCTGGCTTCTTCGAATCGCCACGAACCTGGCGCGCGACGACCGCAAGAGCGCCTACCGCCAGCGCGTGGCGCTCTACGACGCGCTCGATCCGCCCGAGGGCGCGGCTTTCGAGCCCAGTGCGGAGCGGTGTGCCCTCGATGCGGCGCTTGCCGCGGGCAGGGAGGAGGCGGTGCGGCGCGCCGTGCGCGCCCTCGCCCCCGAGCTTCGTGAGGTGATCGTCCTGCGCTTTGGGGAAGACCTGCCCGTGCGGGCTATCGCGGCCGTGGTGGGCATTCCGGAAGGGACGGTCAAATCGCGCCTGTATCGTGCCTACCGTGCCCTGGAGGAGAGCCTGGCGGACTGGTGGGCGACAGGCGAGGAAGGAGACGACCGTGCCTGACGCCAAGACGGAGAGGCTGCAGTCTATATACCGCGACCTCTGTGCGGCCGCGGAAGCGGAAGGTCAGCCGCCCCCCCAACTCGAGGATGTTCGCCGGCTCTTGTCGCTCCTCGAGCAGCCGCTGGGGGCGGTGCCCATCCCCGAAGGATTGTGTGCCGCTGCGCACGAGGCGCTTGTAGAGGCGGCGCGGCTGGCAGGTGTCCCCGCCGTGCGACGGAGGCCGGGGCTGCGCGCTCTTCTGCGGCTGCTGTGGGCGGAGGCTCGCTTCCTCCCCCTCTCCTTCTTTGCTCTGCAGGCAGTGCTGCTGACTGTGGCTTTCGTCGCCAACCGCAGCCTGGCAGGCTTTGGCCGTCTCACGCTCGCCCTGGCGCCGGAGGCGGGGCTTCTGACAGGTGCGCTGGTGCGGCACGCCATGGGCACCTCAGCCGATGCCTTTGTGCTGGTCGCTCCCTGGCTGGGTGTGGGGGTGGCGCTTGTTGCCGCGCTGCCCCGCCCCAAAGGCCTGTGGGCCGACCTGGAGGCCCTTTCGCCCTTTTCCGCCGCGACGCGGCTCCTTGCGCGGACGACGGTGGCTACGGCCATTGCTGTCGTGGCGACCTGCCTGGCCGGCCTCGCCGAACAAGGCCCGGCTGCGGGCGCGGTGCTTCTCCTGGCGCGGATTGCGCCCCTAACACTGGCTGTATCTTGGGCGCTGGCGTGGTCGGTGCCCTTTGGTGCTGCCGGTGCCTCGGCAGCCTCCCTTGCCCTGTGGGGCGCGTTGACCCTCTTCGGTGGCACTCTGGGCCGCTGGAACCTGCTGGCGCCGGCCCCGCCTGGACCGGCGCAGGTGACCGCGTTCGTCCTGAGCGCCATCCTGCTTGCCATCTCGTGGGTGCTCAGCCACCGCACGATATCGCGCGCACCGGGGAGCAAGCTGGCTGTGTGATCGAGATCGCAGGTGTCACCGTCCGTTTCCCGGGGCGCCCGCCGGTCCTCGCGCTGTGCGACCTGTCACTGCAGTTGCGTCCTGGTGTCACGCTCATACGCGGCCCTAGCGGCGCCGGCAAGTCCACTCTTCTCCGTGTCCTCGCCGGACTGCAGATGGTTGAGAGGGGCGCGGTCCGCTACCCCTGGCCGAGCGTCGAGGTTGCGCAGCGTACCGGCTACGTCCCTCAAGAGAACCGGCTGGACCACACGCTCGGCGTTGAGGACGCCCTGCGCTACTTGGCGGGCGTTCGCGGGCTCCCCTGCGGCCGCGCAGACGTCGCTCCGCTCATGGCACGCTGGGGGTTGGAGCTGCTGCGACGCAGACCGGTCTGCGAACTGTCCTCCGGGGAGGCCCGCCGCTGGCTGTTGGCCCAGAGCCAGCTCCTCGACCCCGATCTCTGGCTTCTTGATGAGCCGCTGCGTGGGCTGGACGCCTATGGAGTCGCCGCGCTGCGCCGGCAACTCGTTGCGTGCAGGAGCCGTTCTGCACGCGGTGAGCAGCGATACGCCATCGTCGTCGCCGGCGACCCCCGCCTTGAGGACCTGGCGTCGGCCATCATTCGGCTGGAGCGCGGGGGCATCTGTGCCGCGTGAACCGGATGCGGAGCCGTTCGTCTTACTGTATGGCGGGTTCACCATGGGGCGACCGACGGGGCTGTCGGGCGTGAGATCAGCGAGGTTGGCGTTATGGACGTGACGCTTCGGGATGTAGAGGTGCGCTACGGCCGGCAGGTGGCGCTCGAAGGCGTTAGCCTCGAGCTCAAAGAGGGCGTGTGGGGTCTGCTTGGCCCCAACGGGGCAGGCAAGTCGACGCTCATGAAGGTGCTGGCGACCCTCCTCGTGGCGGACCGAGGCTCTGTGCAGGTCGGTCCTTTTCGCCTACCGCGCCAGCAACACGAGGTGCGGAGACGGCTCGGCTATCTCCCGCAGGAGTTCGGCTTGCCGGGGAACGTTTCCGGGCGGGAGTATCTGCGGTACGCGGCCGCCATGAAGGGCGCGTCGTCCGCTGAGGTCGATCGCCTGCTGGAGGTAGTGGGCCTCCGGGAGGTGGCCGGGCGTCCCCTGCGCAGCTACTCGGGCGGTATGAAGCAGCGTGTCGGCATCGCCCAGGCGCTTCTTGGCGAACCGGACCTGCTGCTTGTCGACGAGCCGACCGCCGACCTCGATCCAGAGCAGCGCACGCGCCTGCGCATGGTTCTGGCCCAGCACCGCCCGGGACGTACGGTCCTCTTCTCCACGCACGTCGTCAGCGACCTGGAGCAGGTAGCCGATCGGATCGTCGTTCTGCATCGGGGGCGCGTGCGCTTTGTGGGCACGCTGGAGGAGCTAGCCGCCCAAGGGAGGGGTTGGGTGTGGACGCTCACTGACGTGCCTGAGGCAGCACACCCGGTGGGAGGCACAGTGCTCTCCGAGCGCCTGACCGATGGCCGCTTCGTGCGTCGCCTGTTCGCCCGGAGGCAGCCGCACCCGGATGCTGTGGCCGCTGCACCGACGGTCGAGGAGGGCTATCTCAGCGTTATTGCGCGGGCCGATGCAGCGACGGCTTCCGCAGGGCAGAAAGGCAGAAAATGACCGGCGCGCGGGCTCTTAGGGGTTTTCCATTCGCTGCCGGAGATGCTCTCTTCCGGCAGATGCTCGCCTATGAGGCGCGCCGGCTATGGCGCGGGGTCCCTCCCTGGCTGTTCGTCGCCGCCATGCCCGCCCTCTTCGTGCTGATCGGTCACTGGCAGGCCCCGGGCCTGGAGCGCTGCCACCAGATGCTCCCGTACCTCTCGCTCCTCAACACGGCTCTGGCGGCCTACGTCGCCTGGGTGATCCAGCGCGACCGCCGCGCGGGTGCCGATGAGATCACCCTGGCCTGGCCGGTTAGCTTGCTGCGGCTTTACCTGGCGCGGACGCTCGCCCTCGGCACACTGACTGTGACCCTGTGGGCGGAGGCAGTTGTGCTGGCGCTGGGCTACGCCGCCGTCTCATATGGCACAGCTGCCTGCGCAGCCGGCACCCCCATCCCAGTCGTCCAGGCTCTGCGCGAGGGTGGCCTCATCCTCCTCTCGTTGACGGCCACCTTCCTGGCGGCGCAGGCTACGGGTCAGCTTGCGGCAGCCATGCTCCCGGGCGTGCCAGGGCTGGTGGCGCTGGTGCTCTACCGCGCCTTCACCTTTGGCGGTCCCCGGCTCATACTGGGTATCCTGCAGTGGCCTTACGCGCTGCTGGCAAGCCCCGAGTTTCTGTGGGACGGATGGCCGTGGCTTGCCAGGTACCTCCATCTAGGCGTTTTCGCCGACGTCTACGTGGCGCACCAGAGCTTTTGGGTGGTTGGCAGTGTGTCAGCGCTTGGGGCGCTGGCCTGTCTGTTCCGACCCCGCCGTGACAGAGCAACGAGAGCGTCGGCGGCCCTCGTGATGGGCACTGTCATCGCGGTGATCGCTGCGGCTGCGCCCTTTGTAGCTGCCGAGAACCGCTACGCCCGGTCGCATGCGAGGGCTGTCTCCACCTATGGGGAGCCAGTCAAGCCGGGGCTCCACTCCGGCCCTCGGCGGGAAGCGCTGAGCGACACCACTGCGCCGGCGCCCGCGCGCTACGATCTGGTGGTCGACCTTACGCAGCCACCAGAGGCCACGATTTCAGCGACGCTGGTGCTTGCCAGCCCGCCAGGCCCGGGGGATGACCTCGAACTGACCCTGCGCCGGACGTTTGACGTCGACGAGGTTCGCATCAAAGGCGTGGTTGTGGCGTTCGAGCGCGAGGGGGACCTGGTGCGGGTGCCGGCGCCCTCCGTTCCTTCCGGCGGCAACCTTGCCATTACCCTGCGGTACCACGGGACCGTGGCCGACTGGCGGCTCGACCCTTACGAGCAGCCGGCTGCCCTGGTGGCGAGCGAGTTTGTGTATCTGCCCTCGACATGGGGCTGGTATCCGGTCCCTGGAAAACACCGCCTCACCTGGGAGATCGGAATGACCTCCATGGTGGCGCGGGCTCTGGCCGACCGGATCGTGCTCTTCAACGATGCCGAGCCCACCTTTGCGGTCAACGTGCGTGCACCCGAGGGAGTGCGCTTCCTGGCGGGGTTCGTGCGAGGGGCCGGAGGGACCTGGCGCCTCGATGGCATGCGCAACCAACTGACGCTGCTGGGCGGGAACTGGGTCGCTTGCGGCGACGGGGCAGCGCGCTTTGCAGTCCCCTTTGAAGAGCTCGATACCTGGCAGGCGGCCACCGCCGACGTCAGGCGTCTCTTCGATGCTCTGGCAGACTGGACCGGCGTCACGCCGCTGACGGTCGTGCCGAGCCCTGTCTCCTTCGTGAATGCGGGCGACGTGTCGCTGATCCTCGACAGCCAGATCGGGCGACTCTTTGAAGCCCCACCCGACACTGTGGAGCTTGCCCGCTTTGCCCGGCGTTGGCTATACAACCTTCTGAGCTTACAGCCGCGGTTCTTGGGGCCGACGGTGTCCGAGCTGGAAGGTGCGCCCTCCGCGACAGACCGAGAGTTCGACGCACTCCGCGCCTACATCGTCGACCGCGTGCTGCACGATGTCTACGGCGTTGATGCGCCTCCCGATCCGCCGGGCCTCGTCCCGCCGGACGACGCCCGTGTCGAGGCCTGGACGGCGAGCACGCCGCTAGAGGAACAGCAGGCAGCGCTGCGGCACCTGTTCCATGATGTGCTCCTGCGCCCGCTGACTCCTGCCGACCTCGAGTTTCTGCACGAGGGGGCCGCCGAATGAAAGTCTCCCTGCCCCGGCTCGTGGCCGCACAACTCGTGTGGCTGCGTCGCCCGTTGCCTGCGGCGCTGGCGGTGGGCCTGGCGGCTCTGCCGGCGGGCTTGGCCTGGCTGTTCCACAAGCAGGTGCTGACAGCAGGACAGCTCTTCACCGGGCTGCTGTATTTTGACGAGTGCTGCCTGCCGCTCTGGATGCTGGTGGTAACGAGCGCGGCATGGGCAGACGGAGAGCCGGAGCACCGTCCGCTCCTGCTCGCGTGGCCGGTGCGGGGCTGGGCCCTGGCGCTGGCCAAGCTCGCGGCGGCTGGGGCTGCCTACGGCGTCTTGGCGGGAGCCGCGGCCATGGGGCTGGGGCCCCTTTGGTCTTGGGTCACCGGGGTCGGCGCCGATGCGCTGCCGGCGGGGCTGCTCCTCAGTCGGGCGATGCTCACGGGAGTGACCCTTGCTGCGCTCGGCAGCACCGGCTGTGCCGTCGGGGGGCCCTGGGCGGGGTTCGGCTTGGGTGCGGCCCTCTGGTTCCTGAACCTGCCGGATTTCACGGCGGTCTGGCTCGACCGCACGACCCGAGGGGTGGTCAACCTGTTGGCGCTGTCGCGGGGGAGCGCCGTCCCGCTTGACGTGGCCAATCAGCGTCAGCTGGCGGCCGCCCTCGTCCTCGTGGCCTGTGCGCTCCTCGTGCCGATGGGAGCGCGTCGCGCGGTGCAGCGCGGGGCGGGGTGCTGAGGGCCGTGCACCTCGGCTGGACTCAGTGGAGGCACCGCGGCTCGGCTGGGGTACCCGGTGGTACATACTGCGCGGCGGGCCCGGCCCGGGGCAGCCCTGCCTGCGCCGCCCACTTTCCCAAGTCTGGCCCCCTGTCGCAATCCCAACTGTCGCCCGCTGGCAGCGCCGGGCGCGGGGCCTTTACGTTACACTTACCAGACCTTTATGTATGAATATGGAACTCTGGCTCCGGCCGCGGTATAGTAGGGGCGCCACGGAACTGGCTTCACTTTCCGTCATCGCCACCGTCTGCGGCCCATGCGGGCCGCGTCTCACCATGGAGCCAGAGGATAGTGAACCAGCAGCGTGTCCTCTACTTCGACGTTCGCTCGCGGCACGCCGCGATCCGCCCGGCCACGACCCGGGTCAACACCCGGGTCCTCGGCCTGACGGTGACCTTTCTGCTCCTCATCGGGCTCGGTGCCCTGCTGTACCTTTCTCAGGCGAGCACCGCCGCCCAGCTCCGGTACCACCTGGCCGAGACTGAGCGGGTGCAATCCAGCCTGCAGGAAGAGATCACGGCGCTGCGCTGCGAGATCGCGGCCGCCGAGAGCATCACCAGCCTCGAGGAGCGGGTCGCCGCCCTCGGCCTGGTCGATGCCCCGCCGGATGAGGCGGTGATGGTCTGCCAGATCCCCGCCGCGCTCCCTCGCCCGGTCGGGGCAGAGGATGCTGTGCCGCGCCAGGCACCCGCGGGAGACTCCCTCCTCGGCCGGCTCCTCTCACTTCTGGCGTTCAGGCCGCGCTCCCCGGCGCACGCCAGCCTGTACTGAGTGTGACCCGTTTGCCCCATGGGGTGCGGGCGGGGCGGCGTCATGGGCGCCCGCGGCACACCGCGAGTGATGGCGATCCCCCCACAAAAGATGCTGGCCCCCCGCGAGTGTGTTTGCGCCGCATGCGCATCAATGGTATAATCGCCGCGCCGGAGAGAGGATTCTCTCCGGCATACTTTCCGCTCCAGGCAGGCCGGGCCGTCGGCCCGCGGCACGGCACTTCGCCCTGGGGCTTTCCCGTGGAAAGGGGGCATTCTGTTGAGAGAGTACGAGTTGACCTACATCGTCCGGCCTGACGTGGACGACGAGACCCTGGCCGCCATCACTGCCCGCGTTGAGCAGACGATCAACGCCAATGGTGGTCGCATTCTCAAGACCGACCATCCGTGGGGCAAGGAGAGGCGCCGGCTGGCGTATCCCATACGCCGCTACAACGAGGGCTTTTACATCCTACACCGCGCCGAGCTGAACGACAAGGCGATCCGCGAGGTCGAGCGACACCTTCGGCTGTCGGAGGACGTCATCCGGCATCTGCTCATCCGCGTCGAGCCCGAGCCGGCAGCTCCGCCCGCCGAGACCGCATAGGGAGGCATGGCTTTGGCTGAAGAGAGAGAAGAGGCTCCCCGCGAGCGTGCCGAGGAGCGTCAGGAAGAGCAAGCGCAGCGAGGTGCCCGACGCGGCCGCGGCGGCGGTCGCGGTGCCGGAGGGCGCCACACCCGCATGTGCCCCTTCTGTGACCGACATCTCAAGGTGATTGACTACAAAGAGGTCGACGAGCTCAGGCACTACCTCACAGAGCGCGGCAAGATCAAGCCCCGGCGCAAGAACGTGGTCTGCGCCAAGCATCAGCGGCGCCTCGCGGTCGCAATCAAGCGGGCACGACATCTGGCCCTGCTGCCGTTCACTGTAGAGACAACGCGCGGCTAGACGCAGTCCGCCCGCACACCCTGGGCGGACTGCACCCCGGTCGAGGCCCGTCCCTCCCGCCTGGGCACTGCCAGCTTCCTGACCAAACCCGGCCCGCTGGCGTGAGCCCGGCAGGCCGGCAGGGACCGGGCGCGTCGGGCGTCTGAGGTGCTGTCGCGTTGACCCTTGCGCAGGGCATAGAGCTGATCTGGAGGCCGGGATGGCAAGAAAGGTGAGAGCGGCCAGCCCCGTGGTGAACCGCAGGGCGCTCTCCCGTCGAGAACGTGAAGAGCGGTACCGTCGGTGGTTGTATATCGGCGTGGGCGTCGTGTTGGCCCTGGTGGTGGCACTCGCAGCAGCGGGACTGTACCAGTCGCTCGTTGCGGCTCCCGCATCGCCCGTTGCTACGGTCAACGGCGTGCCCATCCGGACCGACACCTACCAGCGATGGGTGCAGTTCCGCCGGTACGACCTGCGGACCTCGCTGGCGCGCATCCGCAACCAGCTCGCCCAACTGGACCCGAACGACGCAGACCAGCAGACCCTCTACGCCTTGCTTTCACAGCGGCAGCAGGAGCTCCAGAGCCAGGCGATGAACCTGACCATGACAACCCTCGACGAGCTGATCGATGCCGAGTTGATCCGACAGGAGGCGGCACGGCGGGGGCTGACCGTCACCCCCGAGGAGGTCTCGATGGAGATCGAGCACCTCTTCGGCTATAACCTGCCGCAGCCAACCGCAGAGCCGACGCCGATCACCGCCACTGCTCCCATCACTGAAACGCCGACCCCAACCACCCAGCCGATGACCGAGCAGCAGTTCAAGCAGTACTATGGCGAGTACATCGCCGAACTGCGCAAGAACACCGGCTTCCGGGAGGCCGACTTCCGTGCCCTTGTCGAGGCAAGCCTCCTGCGGGACAGGCTGCAGCAGGCCATGGCTGCGGAGGTGCCCAAGGCGGCCGAGCAGGTCCATGCCCGGCACATCCTCGTGGATAAGGAGGAGGATGCCCGCGCTGCCCTCGAGCGCATCCGTAAGGGTGAGGATTTTGCCGCTGTCGCCAGGGAGGTATCGACCGACACCAGCACCAGGGAGAACGGCGGTGACCTCGGGTGGTTCCCGCGCGGCCAGATGGTGGAAGAGTTCGAGACGGCGGCCTTTGCCCTGCAGCCGGGGCAGGTCAGCGATGTGGTGCAGACCGCCTTTGGGTTCCACATCATCAAAGTCGAGGAGCGCGACCCGAATCGGCCCCTCGATGAGTACCTGCTGCTGGAGAGGCAGAGCCGCGTCCTTGATGAGTGGCTCTGGACCCAGCGGCAGTCCGAGGCGGTGAAGCGCTACTGGTCTCTGGACAAGGTGCCGAAAGACCTCGGGAAGTAGCCATCGCGGCGGCGAGACCTCCGTCTGTTGTCATTGCAAATACCGCAGGGTTGCTGCGACCCTGTGCTCGTTCAGCAAACTCGCTGCGCCCGGGCGACAGCCGGGTATTCCGTGCCGCCATCTCCCGGCCCAAGCCTCAAGTGGGCGGTGGCGGGTTGGCGCGGAGCACACAACCCGGTACCAGGCCTGCCAGGCTTCGGCAGACTGCCTGAAGAGTCGGCGGTGGTAGACGCGGCGGGTCCCAGCCCAAGTGTTGATAGCGAGGTGCTATGCCCGTCAACCGGCGGCTGTTCCAGAGCCTGGCTCTGGCTGTGCTTCTGCTGGCGAGCCTGGCACCTCGGCTCGCCTCGGCGGAGTCGGGCGGCTCCTGGCTCGTGCGGGTCACCTGCGCCGACGAGGCCACCTTCCGCCGCCTGGTAGCCTCGGGCGCTCGAGTCGTGCTCTGGTGGGACGAGAAAGCCTATCTCCTCGCCAGCGCCGCCCAGCGCGACCTCCTGACCGCCGAAGGGCTGCGCCCGGAGCTCCTCACGAACCGCCCCGCAGAGGGCGACTATTACGTCATCTGGGCGTTCGGACCGGAGGCTGATGCGCTGCGGCGGCGGTACGGCACCGTCGTTCCCCTGGGCGATGGCTTTTTCCTGCTCGGCATACCGACGGGCGACCGTCTGGATGAGAGGGGCGGTCCCCGCTACGCGCAACGGTTGCCCTTCTCGATGGCCGCTCCGCGCGCCCCATCGCCCGCGCTCCTCAACCCTCCCGTGCCTCCTCCTCGGCTGGATCGGATCGTGAGCTCCGTGTCGGAGGAGCGCATTGCGCAGACCATCGCGGACCTGCAGGATGACGACAGCTCCCCCGGCGAAGACGCCCTGCGCTCGCGGTACGTCCTCTCGGCCGGGCTGGATGCCGAAGCCGCCTACATCGTGCGCGTGCTCCAGGAGGCCGGGCTCGCCGTGACCAGCTTCCGCTCCAGCGTGATCGACTATGCCCATGGCAGCCGGGAGGTCAGCAACATCATCGCCACGCGGCCCGGGCTGCTCCCCGAGTCCGAGGGGGTGTTCATCCTCTGCGCGCACTATGACTCCACCGCGGCCGCGAGCCCCGGGTGGGCTGAGAGCTGGGCAACGATGCCGGCCCCAGGCGCCGACGACAACGGCAGCGGCGTAGCGGCCGCCCTCGAGATCGCCCGCGTGCTGGCCCCCTACACCTTTGCCTACACCATCCAGTTCTGCTTCTTTGTGGGTGAGGAGCAGGGCCTCTACGGCAGCCAGGCCTACGCCGAAGCCCTCCATGCAGCCGGGGCCAACATCCTCGGCGTGATCAACCTGGATATGATCGGCTACGACGGGAACGGGGATGGCGTGGTCGAGGTGCACACCGGGCACGCCCTCGCCTCGCAGGCCCTGGGCAGGGTGCTGGTGCGCAACATGCAGCGATATGCGCCCTTCCTCCGGCCGGCCGTCTTTGCGGACCGCGCTATCTGGGCGAGCGACCACGCGCCCTTCTGGCGGCTGGGCTACCCGGCCCTACAGGTGATCGAGGACCGCACCTGGGACTTTAACCCCCGCTACCACACCTCGCGGGATGTGCTGGCGGTGCTGGATACGGGCTACTGTACCGGAATCGCGCGGGCGGCAGCCGGCACGATCGGCGAGCTGGCTCAGCTGCGCGCACCCGACCTTCAACTCTCACGCCACGAGGCGAGCTTTGACCGGCTCTCTGCGGCGATGACCTACACGATCATGCTCCACAACAGCGGCCAGCTCGAGGCCAACGCCGAGGTCACGGACGTCCTGCCTCTGCAGCTCGTGGCCCTGTGGCCGCCGACGGCCAGCCGGGGCGAACTCTTCTGGGACAAGGCCCTGCATGCCCTGCGCTGGGCCGGCACGATCGCCCCGCAGGAGACGGTGACGCTCACCTTCCGCGCGCTGGTGGACCCCGCGCTGCCTGCCGGCACCTGGATCACCAACACGGTGAGCCTGAGCGACGGCCTCGGCGAGGTCCTGCCGCTTGAGGCGCGTGGCCGTGTGATTCGCTGGATCACCCTGCCGGGCATTCTGAAGGGGCCATAGCCTTCTGAGAGCCTTGCCGCACGGTCAGGCGCCCGCCACGGCCACGGACGGGTTGGCTCGGAGCCGCGAGCGCTTCGCCTCCGGCCCTCGGACCTCGGGTGTAGTTCAGTTTGGGGGCAGGCTCTTCTGCGCTGTTGGCAGGGCCCCCACCCCCGGCGCCCCCTCCCCCGGGTCGGCCCGCAGGCCGACCCGGGGGAGGGGGCCC
>DYEI01000107.1 GCA_020725765.1 Anaerolinea sp.
AGGCCCCCTAGCCCCGAATTCATTCGGTGGCCTGCCCGACAACTGTTGGCAGGACCCCCCGGCGCCCCCTCCCCAGGCGGATGCCGCGGGCGCAGGGGCGCTCTGGCGCCCGACGCTCAAGCGCCGGGCTGAAGGAGTAAAGCCGCCTTCGGGACCTGGCCCGAAAGCACGGGGGAGGCGTCGCCTCGCCCGTGCTTTCGCCTCTGGCGGCGCGCTATCGCCCGCCATGCCCCGATCATAGCCCAACCTGCAGGACGGCACTGCCCTGTATCCGGCCGTGCTTCAGACGCTCGAGCGCTTCGTTGGCCTCGCCGAGCGGGAAGACCTCGACCTGCGTGCGCACGGGCACCTCGGCAGCCAGCCGCAGGAACTCTTCGGCATCCTGCCGGGTGTAGTTGGTCACGCTGCGCACTGTGCGCTCATAGTACAGGAGGTCATACGGGAACTCGGGTATCGGGCTCATGGTGATGGCGTTGATGGCCAGAGTGCCGCCCGGGCGCAGGTGCCCGAGCGCCAGCGGCACCAACCGCCCTGCCGGGGCAAAGATGACGGATGCGTCCAGCGGCGCAGGAGGGTGCTCTTCCGCGAGGCCGGTCCACTCCGCCCCGAGCTCGCGGGCGAGCCTCCTGTGCTCCTCTCCCCGGCTGAACACAAAGACGCGACACCCCCAATGCCGGGCGACCTGTATGGCGATGTGGGCGCTCGCCCCAAACCCATACAGGCCAAGCCGGTCGCCCGGCCTGACCTCCGACAGGCGCAGGGAGCGGTAGCCGATGATGCCGGCGCACAGGAGGGGTGCCGCCTCAAGGTCGCTGAAGCCCTCGGGGATGGGGAAGGCATAGCGCTCATCGGCCAGCGCATACTCGGCATAGCCGCCATCGACGTGCAGGCCAGTGAAGCGGGCGTTGGGGCAGAGGTTCTCCTGCCCCCTCCGGGCGAACTCGCACTCCCCCTCGATGCTGCTCAACCAGCCGACGCCTACCCGGTCGCCGATCCGGTAGCGCCCAGCGCCCGGACCGAGCGCATCGACGACTCCTACGATCTGATGGCCGGGCACAATCGGCAGCCGCGGCAGCCGGAGATCCCCCTCGACTGTGTGCAGGTCGGTGTGACACACGGCGCAGACCCGCACCCGCAGGCGGACCTGCCCGGACCCGGGCACCGGGTCCGGCAGCGTCGCCTCGACCAGCGGCCGCTCCTCGATCGGCTTTGGGGCATAGAGGACCATGGCTCGCATCGCCCTGCCTCCTCAGCTATCCTTCTCCTCCGGGCAACTCGCGTCTCGGCCTGAGCCTGGCGCACCGGCGCTCCCGAGGTTGTCTGCAATCCAGGCCGAGAGCTCCTCCACGGTGCGGAACAGGCAGGCCGGCCCGCTGGCGTGGAGCGCCTCGGGGTCCGCCGTTGTCGCCCAGGCGGCCGCGAGGGGGAGGACGCCCACCTCGCTCGCCGCTCGAACATCCGAAGGATGGTCACCGATATAGGCCGCCTCCTGCGGCGCCAGGCTCCAGCGGCGCAGGAGCCGGCGGATCAGGGCAGCCTTGACGCCTCCCTCCGGAGACCCCGTCTCGACGGCGTCAAAGTAGCCGCCAAGGCCGAAGCGCCGCAGCGATATCTCGGCGCTTCCCGGCCCCTTCCCGGTGACGATCCCCAGCCTCACCCCTCGGGACCGGAGCGACCGGAGGACACCCTCGATCCCCGGGAAGGGAACGGGGCAGCGGTCATGCTCCCGCTCATAGGCGGCAAGGAAGGACTGCAGGCAGGCCTGCCAGCGGTCCGGCACCAGCCGCTGGAACACGCCCTCCTCGCTTGGACCAAACATGGCCGTGATCTCGGCATCCGAGTACCGCCGGCCCTGATGCTCCTCGAGGGCGGCACGGAAGGCCGCCCAGCATACCGGGATCGTGTCACCCAACGTCCCATCCAGGTCGAACAGCACAGCCTTCAGTCGCAACCTGACCACCTGCTATGTGTACCGATGGCAAGCGAGCACCCGATCAGTCGAAATCCGTCGGCCAATCCGGGTGACGAAGGTGCTCGAAGAAGCGGGCAATCTCTTCTGGCGTCACGCGGAGTAGGGAGAGCTCTGGCAGAGAGTCCTCCCGGAAAAAGCCGACTTCGGCCGTCTCGATGCTGTGGGTCGGTTCGCCGCCCAGGAGCTCGCACCGGAAAAAGACCTTGTAGGTGTGAAAGATGTAGGGGGTGTGACCGTGTCCGTTGCGGTCGTAGAAAGCAAGCAGCTTCACAGCACGGGTGCGGTACCCGGATTCCTCATAGACCTCGCGCTCTGTCGCTTCAGCGGGGGACTCGCCGATATCGGCCCAGCCGCCCGGCAGGCTCCAGCGCCCGTCGGCGCGCTCCTTCACGAGGAGGATAGCATCGTCGCGAAACACCACGCCGCGCACATCCACCTTGGGTGTGGCGTAGCCGGCCTGCCCGGCGAAAAGCTCGTCGACCAGGCCCGGGTCAGTACCGGTGCAGCCGGCAACCATCTCGGCGGCGATTCTGCGCACCGCCTCGTAGCGCTCGCGGTCGAACGGGTTCTCGCTGTAGGCCAGGCCGCTCTGGGCCAGCGCCTGGAGCTTGCGAGCCCAGGCCAGCCACTGCAGGTCCATATCCGACTCCTTCGGCGGGCCGGGCCCGCCATGCTTCGGGGATTATAGGGCCGGGCGGCACCCCCTGTCAACGGCCCGGGCTACCCATTACCCACATGTGGCCTGGAGGGAGCGTAGGCGCCCGTGGCCTGCGCAG
>DYEI01000008.1 GCA_020725765.1 Anaerolinea sp.
GACGGGGAACGGGCCCCGTCCGCGAAGGCGGACGGTTGGCGCCGCAGGCGCCTCTAGCCCGCGAAGCGCGCGCAACGCGATTTCAATCGCCAGCGCTGTTGCGCCTGCCACCGCGCGGTCCGCAACCCGCAATCAATATGTGGGTCACATTAGGGTGGACCCTGGCTTGGGCCGAGGAGCAGGGACGGGTGCGTGTCGATGGGGATGACGCGAGGGAGGAGATGAGGTGGGGGCGAAGATGCGTGCTTTGCTCGTTGGCTGCGGGGGCATCAGCCGGGCCTGGCTGCGGTCCGTGATGCAAATGCCCGATGTCGAGATCGTCGCGCTGGTCGACATAAGACCTGAGGCGGCACAGAGCCTGGCACAGGAGTTTGGGCTGGAGGCGGTGCCGACGGGCACGGACCTGGAGCGGATGCTCGAGCAGACGGCACCGGAAGCTGTGTTCAACTGCACCGTGCCCGAAGCGCACGCTGCGGTGGCGCTCACAGCGCTCCGCCATGGCTGCCACGTGCTGAGTGAGAAGCCTCTGGCCCACTCGCTGGAGGACGCCACCCGCATGGTCGCAGCGGCGGAGGCAGCGGGCAGGATTCTGGCCGTAATCCAGAACCGACGCTACGACGCGCGCATACGCCGCCTGCGCCACTTTGTAGCCTCGGGCGCCCTGGGCCCCATCACTACGGTGAACTGCGACTTTTTCATCGGTGCGCACTTTGGTGGCTTTCGGGACCACATGGAGCACGTGCTGCTTCTCGACATGGCCATCCACACCTTCGACCAGGCACGGTTCCTCACCAGCGCCGACCCGGTGTCGGTCTACTGCCACGAGTGGAACCCAGCCGGCTCCTGGTATGACCGCGACGCTTCTGCCGTCGCCATCTTTGAGATGAGCGGCGGCATCGTCTTCACCTACCGCGGAAGCTGGTGCGCCGAAGGGCTCAACACTACCTGGGAAGGTGACTGGCGCATCATCTGCGAGCGGGGCACCGTCAGCTGGGATGGAGCCGATGGCTTCAAGGCACAGGCGGTTGCCGCGACAGGGACTTTTCTCTCCCAGCTGCAGGAGGTCGCGGTTCCGGCCTGCGATCCTGGGGACAGGATCGGCGGCCACGCCGGCAATATCCGCGAGTTCGTCCGCTGCGTCCGCGAGGGGGGCATTCCGGAGACGGTCGCGAGCGACAATGTCAAGAGCCTGGCTATGGTCTTTGCGGCCATCGAGAGTGCCCGCGAAGGGAAGCGCGTGCAGGTCAGAATCTGATGTGACCCTGCCGCGTATGGCCGGTGAATCGCCCTAGCGCTGGGCTTCATCCAGCATGGCCAGATAGTTCTCGGGCGGGATATAGCTCGGGATCGAGTTCCCCGAGCCGACCGCGTACCGGCCGCGTGGACCGCAGGTTTCGATCGTCTGCCGCACGCGAGCACGGACCTCGTCCGGCGTGCCCCGCGCGAGGATATCCACATCGATGCCCCCGAGCACCGCAATTCGGTCCCCGTAGCGGGCCTGAAACTCGGCCACGGGGACGATCGCGTCCTCGAAGGAGTGCTTGCCATCGATGCCGACCGTCTCGATCAGGTCGGGCATGATGGCCTCGAGGTTCCCGCACGAGTGGAGGAAGTAGGGAAGCCCCCGGCTGTGCGCCAGCTCGGCAAAGCGCCGGTGCCAGGGCAGGGTGTACCGGCGGAGATGGTCGGGTGCGATGAGGGTCCCCGAGCGGAAGCCCATGTCGTCGCCGGGGAAGATGGCGATCACCCGGTCCAGCTCTACGAGCTGCCGGTAAAAGTCCACCATGAGCTCGCCCAGCCGGTTGCAGACCGCGGCGACCAAGTCCGGCTGATCGAAGAGGGCGTAGCAGAGGCCTTCGTAGGAAAAGATCGCCGAGAGGTGCTCATAGATGCCGCCGGCATGGGAGACGATCAGGCCCATTCCCTCGGGCAGGTGATCGTTGAGGTACTCGTAGGCGTAAAAGTCGTACTCCTCCACCCGAGGCCAGGGAAAGCTCTCAAAGTCCTTCCACGAGCTGATCGTGCCGTGGTGCAGGTCGCGCCAGTGGCGCTCGCCGGCGGCCTGCGGTGCCGTATCCGGCGCGGATTGCACGTGGCTGGGGAGGTTCAACGCCGCCTCAAAACGCACAAAATCGTACCCCATGCGGTACCAGAAGGCGATGAAACTGTCCCAGTATGCAGCCTGGCTCGCCCGGTCTCCCGGGATCGGCTCAACCCATGTTCGACCGAGGAGCTCGACCGTAATCGGCCGGCGGACCGCGTCGTCGACCAGGTACTCGACCAGAGGCGGGCGCTCGGCCTTTTCCCGCCCCATGAGGATGCGGATTAACCGCTCCGCGTCGGGCCTGGGGTGCTGCAGTGGAAGATGGGGGAACGACAGTAATCTCGACATAAAGGGACTCCTGCTGTGATCCACATATCCCTTGCCAACCACGGGTCGCGAGGACAAGCGCAAAAGCTGACGACTAGAGACGCGCTGCAAGCGCTCACCGCGCTGTTGGCACCGGAGGCGCTAACCCTCTGCTCGGGGATCACTGAGTCTGTAGCACCTCGATCATCGCAGCCACGTTCTCAGGTCTGGCACCTGCAGGGATCGCGTGAGAGGGCGCGGCGATGTAACCGCCCTCTCGGCCCACTACGTCCAGCAGCCGTCGCACTTCGTCACGTACCTGCTGAGGTGTGCCGAATGGCAACGTGTTCTGTGTGCTGATGCCCCCGTAGAAGGTGAGGCTTGCTCCATAGCGACGTTTGGCCTCATAGACGTCGATCACCTCAGGCTGGAAGGGATTGAACACGTCGACGCCGCACTCGATCAGGTCAGGAAAGATCTCATCGACCTTGCCACAAGAGTGGATAAAGACGAACCTGCCGTGTGCCTTGACGGCCTGATACATCTGCTTGATTCGCGGCTTGATGAGCTCGCGCCAGAGGCGCGGCCCCATAAGCAGGCCTCGTTGCTGACCCCAGTCGTCACCAAACATCATGGCATGGATCGGGTACCGGCAGGCGTTCTCGATCAGGCGCAGGTTGAACTCGAGGATGCGATCGAGCAACTGATTGACGAACGGCTTGTCGATGACCATGGCCGTGAGGACCTCTTCCATGCCAGCGAGCGTCCAGGCACGCTCGAACAGGGTAAAGCTGACACTGGCAACCCAGAAGGCGTCTGCGCGGCTGGCGATACGCTCAAAGCCCTCGAAGCGGCTGGGATCGTCTGGGTCCGGCATCGGGAAGGTGCGCACATTCGCCGGTGTGACGAGGCGATTGCAGACCACACCGATGTCTTTGTCGATGGAGCGGTTCCATTGCACGCCGAACTCATCCTGCCAGATGTCGGGAGATACCTCGCGCCAGGCGTCTTTCGGCTCACATCCCAGGAACGAGAGGCAGTTGCCGAGCTTTTGGGCAAAGCTGGGGTCCCCGTAGTACTGGACCATGGCCTGATGCATTCTCTGAGTGAACTCTATCTGGTAGGGGACACGGTCCGGTTGCTGGTGCCGCAGGCAGGTGAGCACGCGCTCAAGGTTGTTCATGGTAGGTACCCTCCGGGTGACCGTCGCCTGCACATTGGTGTCGGATGTGTCCTGGCGCGAGCAAATGGCTGATCCCGCTTCGGGCCGGCAGAGCCGATCCGCATGTTACACCACAAGGTGCAGGCTGGCAAGTTGGCATGGGTTGCCGGGTGTAGTTCACCCTGGGGGCAGGCTCATCTACACTGTTAGCAGGCCCCCACCCCGGGCGCCCTCTCCCGAGGGTCGGCCTGCAGGCCGACCCTCGGGAGAGGGCCCTTTCTCTACGCTCGACTTTGGCCTTTCGGCGCGCAACTCGTGGTACCGTCCAGAACTCGCCGAGATCACCTCCAGCCATGCCGCGTCCGCGATGCCCCTCCCCCAGGCGGGTCTATGCATTACCCACAAGTCGGGCTGCCCAGCATCACAGGGCCTAAGCTAGCGCCCTGGCGCCCATCCCAGCGGACTACCCGCCGTACACACCGCTGCTCGGGACGCGCCGAGCGGCAGCCGTGATGTGCTGCAAC
>DYEI01000009.1 GCA_020725765.1 Anaerolinea sp.
ACCTATGGAGGGCAGCACGTCGGCGGCCCTCAAGTTAGCGCCTATGGGGGTCGGGGGTGGGGGCCCTGTCAGCAGCGCAGATCAGCCCGTCTGCACAGTGAACTACACCCCATCGGTTGACGATCCTCCCACTCTGTGGGATAATACCCCAGACAACGCACACTAGAGAGGACTGACCGGCCCGCTGGCATCGGCGGGCCTTTTCATGGTCCAGGTCTGCCATCATGGACACCAGGTACCTGCATACTCTGGAATACGACAAAATCCTGGAACGGCTCGCCCGGCATACTTCCTTCTCAGCCAGCCGGGAGCTGGCCCTCGCGCTGCAGCCCTCGACGGACCCGGCGGAGGTGCGCTACCGGCAGCAGGAGACGAGCGAGGCGCGGGCCTTTCAGGATATACGCCCGGACGTCTCCGTTGGCGGGGCCCGCGACGTGCGGCCACTGGTACGCCGCGCCTATCTGGGCGCGACACTCCTCCCGGCGGACCTCCTGGAGCTGCGCGAGACCCTGATCAGCGCACGGACGCTCAAGCGGGCGCTGGGGCGCCTTGGCAGCCAGTTTCCTATCCTGGCGAACCACGCCCAGTGGATCGAAGAGTGCACCGACCTCGTAGATGAGATCGGGCGCTGCATCAACGACCGCGGTGACGTGCTGGATTCGGCCAGCCCGGCCCTCGCGCGCATCCGCCAGGAGCTGGCCGGTGCACGCGACCGCCTGATGGAGCGCCTGCAGCGCCTCATCGCCTCGAGCGAGGTTGGGCCCTACCTGCAGGAGGCGTTGATCACCCAGCGCGGCGGGCGATACGTCATTCCCATCAAGGCCGAGGCCAAGGGACGGGTCCAGGGCATCGTCCACGACCAGTCGGCCAGCGGCGCGACCGTCTTCATCGAGCCCCTGGCCACGGTCGAGCTGAACAACCGCTGGCGCGAGCTGCAGCTCGAGGAGCAGCACGAGATCGAGCGCATCCTGAGCGCGCTGACGGCCCGGGTGGCCACGGAAGGGGCTCTGATCGAGCGCACGGTAGAGATGCTGGCCCGGCTCGACCTGGCCTTTGCCAAGGGTCGCTACAGCTACGAGCTGCGGGCAGTGCAGCCGCGCTTGTGGCTCCCCGGCCAGCCGCTCGAGCCGCCAGCCGGCGGCCGCTCCAGGGCGGAGCCCGGCGCGCCGCGAGCCGAGGCACAGGCCGAAGGTGGTGCGGCGCCCAGGAAGCTCCGCGCGCCGCTGCAGCTCTTCCGCGCCCGCCATCCGCTGCTGCCGCCCGAGACGGTCGTGCCCATCGACGTCTGGCTTGGGGGGGATTTTCGGGTGCTGGTCATCACGGGCCCCAACACCGGCGGCAAGACGGTTGCGCTCAAGACCGTCGGCCTCCTCGCCCTGATGCACCAGGCCGGCCTTCACCTGCCCGTCGATGCGGACTCGGTCCTGCCGGTCTTTACCGGCGTCTATGCGGATATCGGCGACGAGCAGTCGATCGAGCAGAGCCTCTCGACCTTTTCGTCGCACATGAGCACGATCATCGACATCCTGAACCGGGCGGGTCCCGGGTCGCTGGTCCTGCTGGATGAGCTGGGCGCGGGGACCGATCCCGTCGAGGGCTCAGCGCTGGCGCGGGCGATCATCCGTCATCTGCTCACCCGCGACCTTCTGGCCGTCGCCACGACCCACTACTCGGAGCTCAAGCTCTTCGCCTACGCCACGCCGGGGGTCAGCAATGCCTCGGTCGAGTTCGACGTTGAGACGCTCTCGCCGACCTTCGAGTTGACCATCGGCCTGCCGGGGCGGTCCAACGCGCTGGCCATTGCCAGCCGCCTCGGCCTGGCGCAGGAGCTGATCGAGGAGGCGAGATCGCTCATCTCGCCCCAGGACAGGGAGGCCGACGCGCTCCTTGCCGAGATCAAGCAGGCGCGCGAGGAGGCCGCTCTCGCTCTCCAGAGGGCCCGCAGCGCCGAGGAAGAGGCGCGCGCGAGGGCCGAAGCCCTGGCGCGCGAGCTGGCCGCCATCGACGAGACGCGCCGGCAGGTGATCGAGGACGCACGGGCCGAGGTGCAGCGGGACCTCGAGGTGGTCCGTGGCGAGCTGCGGGCGCTCAGCGCCGCCCTGGCCTCCGAGACGCTCACCCAGGAGTGGCTCCGCCAAGCCGCTGACCGGGTGCGCCAGTTGGAGAAGGAGGCGGTGTCCGCACCGCCCCCGCCACCTCCGGCGCCCCCACCGGGGACGCTCGAGCCTGGCGATACGGTGCTCGTGACCAGCCTCGGGCAGACGGGCGAGCTGGTAGCCCTCGACGGGGATGAGGCCGAGGTGCAGATTGGCAGCTTCCGCCTGCGCACCCAGGTTGCGGGGCTCGAGCTGCGTCACCGCGGTGCTGCGCGGCCTGCCGAGTCTGGCCGTCTGCGGGTCACCGCTCAGACGGCAACTCCCGGCCTCGAGCTCGATCTGCGCGGGCGCCGCGTGGATGAAGCCCTTCCCGAGCTGGACAAGTACCTGGATAGCGCCTACCTCGCCGGCCTCCCCTCCGTGCGCATCATCCACGGCAAGGGGACGGGTACGCTGCGCCAGGTCGTCCGCGACGCCCTCGCCCAGCATCCGCTGATTGCCTCCTATCGCCCCGGCGAGCGCGAGGAGGGAGGGGACGGGGTCACCGTCGTCAGCTTTGTGGCGGCCTGAGGGTTCTGGCGCCGCTGTCACTGCCAGCCCGCAGGGCTGGGCCCCCCTGTCATTGCCAACCTGCCGGCAGGGGGCGTGGTTCGGTTTTGCGGCATCTCGCACTCTGCCAGCTGTCATCAGCCCCCCTCGCCCCCTTCAGGGGCGGACAGACTGCTTTAGCCGCCGTCCCTCGGCCCTTGCCGGAGGGTGCCCCATCCCCCCGCCCCCCCTTCCCCGCCGCGCTTCAGGGGCGGACAGGGGCGCTCTGTGGCATCATTTTATTTACCTGTTGGATAATTCTTCGTCGGCCAAATAGGAGCACCTCCATGCAGCAGCCGGTGATCTGCTGCTGCCAGTCCATTGC
>DYEI01000108.1 GCA_020725765.1 Anaerolinea sp.
CCACCCCACTACCGTGAACGGACAAGGGACACCTCCTATCTGAGATGCCCCTTTTCTGCCTCGTAACCGCCTATTCGCCAAACTCACCGATCACAATTCGTGGGGTTGATTTTAACATTCGCTACTGCTTCGAATCCCCTACCTCCCAGCATTTTGACTCCTCGCCTGCCCCGGCCTATAATCGCGCTACGTACTGGAGGTCGAAAGTGTGCGTCTCCTGGCTTAGCGGGTGCAGTGGAAGCGCAGCGCAGGGCCCGGCCCTGGGCCCTCTGTACGCGCGCCGCCGGCCAGCCGCCTTCTCTGGCTACTACTATTACTACTACTACGCCAGGGGTGCCGGCGGGCTGCACCGCGCGGAGGGGACGACATAGACCCGGTCGTCCGAGGGGAGCAACGAAGAGCGTGGAGCAGCCAGCTCCACGCTCTTTTGTTACCCTCCAATGCCGCCTGCCGATACTCTGATGAGGACCTGAGGATATGTCTACCTGCCGGGGCGTACGCGGAGCGACGACGGTCGAGCGCAACGATGCGGATGCCATCCTCGAGGCCACGCGAGAGCTTCTCCTGGCGCTGATCGAGGCCAACGGCCTCGCGCCGGAGGATGTGGCCTCGGCCATCTTTAGCGTGACGCCGGACCTGACCGCGGCCTACCCCGCCCGCGCAGCCCGCGACCTGGGCTGGAGCCAGGTGCCGCTGCTGGACGTCCAGCAGGCGGCCGTGACGGGCGGCCTGCCGCGGTGTGTCCGTGTCCTGCTGCACTGGAACACCGACAAGCCGGCTTCGGAGATTGTGCACGTCTACCTGCACGGGGCGCGCGTCCTGCGGCCGGACCTCGTGCAGGACCCATGACCGGCCCCGCGATCGCGGGCCGGCGCAGCCGATGAAAAGGAAGAAAGGGAGTCTTGGGCGGCCGCATGAGTGTGGACGCGATATGCGGCCCGCCGCAGCCATGGGCGGCCTGGCCCAACGACACCGGGCAGGAGGTACCCGTGATCATCATCCTTAAACAGGGCGTATCGACCCGTGAGATCGCGGATGTCGTAGCGCGGGTCGAGGAGTTGGGCTTCCGGGCGCACCTCTCCCAAGGGGAGGAGCGGACCATCATCGGCGTGATCGGCGACGAGCGCCGGATCGATCCGGCGGTGTTCGAGGTTATGCCCAGCGTCGATCACTGCGTGCCGATCCTGCGCCCCTTCAAGCTCGCCAGCCGCGACATGCGGCCCGAGAACACGGTTGTCCGCCTGAACGGGGTGCGCATCGGGGCCGAGGAGGTCGTGATCATGGCCGGCCCCTGCGCCGTTGAGAGCCGCTCGCAGCTCCTCGAGACCGCCTTTGCGGTGAAGGAGGCCGGCGCGCGGGTGCTGCGCGGCGGCGCCTTCAAACCCCGTACCTCGCCCTACTCTTTCCAGGGACTGGGCGAGGAGGGCCTCGCGCTCCTCGCCGAGGCCCGCGAGGCAACCGGCCTGCCGATCGTTACCGAGGTGATGGCCCCTCACGACGTGCCGCTCGTTGCCGAGCACGCAGACATCCTCCAGATCGGCGCCCGGCAGATGCAGAACTTTTCCCTGCTTCATGCGGCCGGAGAGTCAGGGCGCCCGATCCTGCTCAAGCGTGGCATCATGTCCACCATGGAAGAGCTGTTGATGTCGGCAGAGTACATCCTGACCCATGGCAACTTTCGCGTCATGCTCTGCGAGCGGGGCATCCGCACCTTTGAGACCTACACCCGCAACACTCTGGACATCAACGCCGTGCCGATGCTGAAGGAGCTGACACACCTGCCGGTGATCGTCGATCCGAGCCACGGCACCGGGCAGTGGCGCCTGGTTCCGGCCGTTGCCCGCGCGGCCATCGCAGCCGGCGCCGATGGGCTCCTCATCGAGGTCCATCCTCGCCCCGATCAGGCGCTCTCCGACGGGGGGCAGTCCCTGAAACCGGAGACCTTCCACCGCCTCGTCTTAGAAGCGCGGCGGGTGGCAGAAGCGGTAGGCAGAAAGCTATGACGGCGAATGCACAGCCTGTACCTCTGCGCAGTTCCGACCTCAGAAGCTCCCATGTGGCGATTATTGGCCTTGGCCTCATGGGAGGATCGCTTGCCGCGGCACTCAAGGCCCGTCAGGCTTGCGCCGCGGTGACCGGCATCGCCCGCCGCCCGGCGACCATCGAGGAGGCCCTGCGGCTCGGCTACATCGATCGCGGCACGACGGACCTCGCGGCCGTGGCCGAGGCCGACATTGTCATCCTCGCCACACCCGTCCGCACGATACTCTCGACCCTTCCGAGCCTGGCGCCCCATCTGCCCCCCGGATGCCTGCTCATGGACCTCGGGAGCACCAAAGGTAGGATCGCCCAGGCGATGAATGCCCTCCCCGAGCACGTGCATCCCTGCCCGGCGCATCCCATGTGTGGCAAGGAAGTGGCCGGGCTTGAGGCCGCAGACGCTGACCTGTACGAGGGCAAGACCTTTGTCCTGACCCCTCTCCTGCGCACCCCGCCTGCCGCTCTGGCCCGCGCCGAGGAGCTCGCGCGGGCGGTCGGGGCGCTGCCACGCCGGCTCGACCCTCGGCGCCACGACCGGCTCGTGGCTGTGGGCAGCCACCTCCCCTACCTGCTGGCCCTTGGGCTGGTTGCGACCGCCGAAGAGGTAGGCCGGGAGGATTGCCTCCTCTGGGATGTGGTGGCCAGCGGTTTTCGGGACACCTCGCGCCTGGCGGCCAGCGACGTCCGGATGATGCTGGACGTGCTGATGACCAACTCCACAGCCATCGCCGAGGCCATCGACCGCTTTCGGGAGCAGCTGGAGGCGGTCGAGCGACTGCTGCTAGCCGGTGATGAGGCCGAGCTGCAGCGGGCCATGCAGGCCGCGGCCATCCGGCGCAGCGCTGCTTTTCGCGCCCGTCGGCAGGTTCCATAGGGGCGGCGGGGCATCGGGTTCAGTCTGCCCCTTCGGCTTGGCACTCCCCGGTGTGCAGACTTGACCGCGCTCGCCTGGGGGAGGGGGATCCCGGGCGCAGCGTTGCCGGGTGTCGGCTCAGACGCCTCTGGACGGAACGACGGGTTGCGCTCCAAAAAGGGCAGAACGCGCAAAGGCGGCTGCTCGCCCGCGGCGTGGAGGCGGACCGAGGGGGCCGTGACTGCGAGGTCCGCGACTTGGTGCCAGCCCCATTCGCAGGAGAGCCTTCCTCTCCATCGACATACCTCCGAAGCACGATCACTACGCCGCGAGTACAGGGCGGGATGGGCCCCGGCGCCGCGCGCCAGCCCCTGGCCCCGCACCGGAAGCTAGGAGTACGCCATGCGGTTCCTGTCCGAATATCCCCGTCCGGCGGCCGACAATGGCTGGGGGTTCCACGACTCGGCGGGCGCGAACGTCCGCCCGGGGGATGCCGCGGCCTATGCGCGCTACCTGCGGCAGGACCTCGGCGTCACCTGGTTCAAGGCCCTCGTGGCCGGGACGGGCAAGGTCGACCTTGTCCGGGCCTTCACGCAGGCCGGCATCGAGGTGATCGTCCGGCTGTACGCCTACCAGCCCCATCCGCACTATGTCGTCCCACGCGGCGAGGTGCGCGCCTACGTGGAGGCGGGCGTGCACTACTTTGAGTGGGGCAACGAGCCCAACCTGGTGCTGGAGTGGGAGCGGGCGTCGTGGAACGAGGGCGCGCGCGTGGACAAGGTCTGCGAGCAGTTTCTCCGAAACGCCGACGTGATCCGTGCGGCGGGTGGCATTCCCCTGCTGCCCGCGTTGGCGCCGGGAGGCGATTACCCTCACCGGGACTGGTACCGGACGATGTTCGAGTGGTTCCGCCTCCACGGACATCTCTCGGACCTGGATGGGGCGGCGCTGGCCATTCACAACCGCCCGCTGAACTGCCCCCTCAGCCACCGAAGCCCAACGGGTTGCTCATTCCTGGACTATGAGTGGATCGACGACCTCGTCCGGACCTATGTTGGTCGTAGCCTGCCGCTGCTTGGCACGGAGGCGGGCTATGAGCCGGGCTGGCACCAGAACCCCACCTTCCCGCCCATCGACCTGCAGCGCCATGCGGCGTACAACCTTGAGATCTTTCGCTCCTTTGGACCTTATGGGAGCTGGCGCTGGCGCGATGCCCTGTTTTGCCAGTGTATGTGGCTGGTCGAGTCGTTCGGGCACAAGGACTTTGCCGAGGCCGCCTGGCACCGCAACTCCCAGTGGGCACAGGGGGGAGATCTCCCCGCCGTTGGCGCCCTGCGCAGCGAGTGGCAGAGGCACCCCTTCAAGCGCCAGTGGTCGTGGGAGATAGGCCGTCCGGACTATCCCAAGGCCACGTGGCGCGGCTCTCCCAACACCGATGCGCGGCCGGCTGGCGTCAAGCCGGCTCTCGTCGTGCTCTACGCGACCGGCGGCGACTTTAACCAAGCGCTGCGCCGCCTGCAGGACCCGGCGACCAAGACGTCCTACCATTACCTTGTGTCCCGCAGCGGCGCGATCTACCAGCTCGTGCCCGAGGCCAACCGGGCGTGGCACGCCGGCAATGCCTCTTGGGGTGGGCGGCCGCGTGTGAATGACTACTCGATCGCCATAGGCCTGGTGAACCGCAATGATGGGAGCGACCGCTATCCGGCGGAGCAGACCGAGCAGGCGGCCACGCTGGTGCGCCATCTCATGACCAAGTACGAGATATCCTTGCAGGATGTGGTCACTGCGGATATGATAGGGGGTACCAGGCTTGCCGGCTTTGACCTGCCCGCCTTTCAGGTCCTGCTGGGAGGTGTGCCGCAGATCTGGCCGCCGGAGGACGTCGTCCGTAAAGCCGCGTGGGATGCAGGTGGCGTTGCCTACAACCCCGATGCGGCCTTCCCGCGCTTCGCCCGCGAGCGTGGGCTGGGCAACCCCGAGACCCCCGAGTTCGACTTTGAGCTTGACGGCCGGCTGTACCGGGGGCAGGGCTTTAGCGAGGGCATAGTCTATGCCGAAGTCGGCCGGTGGGACGAGGTCAGGGTCAAGTCCTGGTGATGTCCGAGGAGAGGCGACATGGTAGAGTATCGGGACTGGTATCGTACGCAGTACTGGTCCGAGCGGGAGGGCCAGCCCATCCGCTACATTGTCATCCACGATACGGAGGGGCCCCGCGACGCCGCTCTGAGCTGGTGGAGCAGCCCGAACAACCCCTACAAGTCGAGCGCCCACGACTTGGTCGACGCGTCGGGCGTCGTGTGGCGCTGCGTACCCTACGACAAAGCAGCCCATCACGTTGGTGGCAGCCACATCCCCGGCTTCAATCAGCTGGATCCCAAGACCGGCCGCTACGAGCCGAACGCCAACTTGATTACTATCGGCATCGAGCTGGAGTATCCCGCTGCTCCAGCGTCGCCGCCCTGGCCGCAGGCGCAGATAGATGCCGCCGTTGAGCACGTGCGGGAGTTGGTGCGCACCTACCAGATTCCCAGGGCCAACGTGCTGCGGCACATGGACATCGATCCCAAGAACCGCAACGACCCGCGGAACCTGGATTGGGAGGGCTTTCTCAATCGGGTCTTCCCTGTTGTCGAGCAGGAGCTGGAGCGAGCCCTGCGCCACTCGGCCTGGAACGCCGGCGGCATCCCTTACAACCCGGAGGCCGCCTTTGCCAGCTATGCGCGCGAGCATGGCCTCGGGAACCCCGAGACTCCGGAGTTCGACTTTACCTTCGATGGGCAGGCGTATCGGGGGCAGGGCTTTAGCAAGGCGATCATCTATGCGCGGGCCGGGCAGTGGAACCAGATCAAGGAGGTGCCCTGGTAGTGGCAGTGCCGCAGGGCGGGCGGCAGCGGGTTGTCGTGGCCCTCAGTGGCGGCGTCGACAGCGCCGTTGCCTGCGCCCTCCTGGTCGAGCAAGGGTACGAGGCCATCGGCCTGATGATGCGGCTGTGGGCCGAGAGCGCAACCGATCGATCGGCTCTCAACCGCTGCTGCTCCCTCGAGGCCATTGACGACGCCCGGGCGGTCTGCCAGCACCTGGGAATACCCTTCTATGTGATCAACTATGAGCTGCCTTTCCTCGAGCGAGTCGTCGGGCCGTTCGTCGCCGACTATACCTCGGGCCGCACGCCGAACCCCTGCCTGGCCTGTAACCGATACCTGAAGTTCGGCACGCTGCTCGAGCGCGCCTGGGCGCTCGACGCGCGCTACCTGGCCACCGGCCACTATGCGCGTATACGACAGAGCGACGGAGCCTTCCAGCTCCTGAGGGCCCGGGATCGGGATAAGGACCAGTCCTACGCCCTGTACATGCTCGGACAGCGCGAGCTTTATCACGCGCTCTTCCCGGTCGGGGACCTGACCAAGGATGAGGTCCGCGACAAGGCTCGCCGGCTCCATCTCCCGGTCGCCGACAAGCCCGAGAGCCAGGAGATCTGCTTTATACCGGATAGCGACTACCGGCGCTTCCTGATGCAGCGAATCCCGGAGGCGTTTCGCCCCGGCCCGATTCTAGATCGGGCCGGCCGCGTCCTCGGCGAGCATCAGGGTCTGCCGTGCTATACTGTCGGGCAGCGCAAGGGGCTGGGAATCGCCGCGCCCGAGCCGCTCTACGTCCTGGAGATCGACGTGGCCCGCAATGCGCTCGTGGTTGGGCCGGAGCGAGAGCTCGGCCGCCCGGCGCTGTTGGCCGAGGAGGTCAACTGGATTTCCGGCAGAGCTCCGGAGCGGCCGGTCGAGGCCACGGTCAGGATCCGGCTGCACGGGAAAGAGACACTGGCGACGGTGACCCCCCTGCCCGATCGGCGGGCGCGGGTGCGCTTCAGTCGCCCTCAGCGCGACATCACGCCCGGGCAGGCGGCGGTGTTCTACCAGGGCGATGTGGTGCTCGGGGGCGGCGTGATTGCGCGTGCTCTCGATGAGGGAGTGGCGGAGTGATCTCGGGCTTGCCGCCGCGTGTGGTGACAAGGTCGGTGCGGGAGTTCAGGGGCGGACAGGTTGTTACCCGCGAGGCGGAAGGCCCCGGCAAGCCACGACTGGGCAGGTGGGACGCGATCGGCCGCCGCATCGTTCCTACCCCCGTGGTAGGGCCGCCAGATAGCGCCCGTCCGACCCTGGTCTCAGCCCCGAAGGGGCTTCGCTGCTCTTGAGCGCGGGGCTGAAAGCCCCGCGCGCCGCAGGCGGGGGCAGCCTCCCGGCGCCCGAGGCTGCAGCGCCGGGTTGGGAAGGGCCAAGCCCCTCGGGGGCTGGGTCCGAGCGTCTCGCCAGTCGGTGTGCCCTTCTGCCGCTGAACCGTTAGGGAGAGAGTGGCTTGTCTCTGCCAGCGATAGTCCTGTCACTGGTCTTTGCCAGCCTGTACGCGGGGCTCTTTCACTCTGCCTTCGGGCGGCGGGCCTCGGAAGTTGTGCGGTACTGGACGGCGGCCGTCATCGGGTTCTTCGTTGGGGCCGTCATCGGGCTGCTCGTGCCCTGGCATCTGCTGGTGGTCGGCGAGGTGCATCTCCTCGAGGGGACGCTGGCCTCGTTCTCGGCACTCTTCCTGGCCCGCTGGCTTGGTGGGGGGCAGGCCGGCGGCTCATGAGGCAGCGCCCGGGCGGCGTCGGGCGGACAAGCCGCCCGGCACCCCGCTCTGCTCCTCGGGGACGGCTCACCCAGCCGGCACTTCATAGCTGCGCACGAGGAGCACACCACAGGGCGCGAGCTCGGCGATCTGGTCCGGCATGGCGCCGAAGAGCCAGTTCCGGAGCGGCCATTCCTCGGAGGCGCCGATGATGACCAGGTCGTAGGGCGCGCGCTGAGTCTCGTTCAGGATGGCCACCGCCGTGGCTGCGCTGCGTGTGAGGAGCAACTCTGTCCCATAGCGGAGGCCGGGAGCCTCGGTGGCAATGAGGTGCTCGAGCGCGGCCCGCTCTGCCTCCCAGTCCACATCTCCCGTTGCCGGGAGCACACGGAACACTGTCACCACTGCGCCGATGTGACAGGCCAGCCTCTCGGCAAGCCGCAGGCCAAAGCGGGCATGCGGTCCCCACCCGACCGGCACGAGGACCCGTCGCACCGGTCCTGGCAGGCCGGCACGGAGTACGGCCACATGGGCACGGGCATGCCAGAGTATCTCCTGGCTGATGTCGCGGCGTGCCTGAGGCTTGCCGGTACCCCGCCAGCCGAGGAGGATGAGGTCCAGATCGGGCATGCTGTTGGCAAAGGCGAGGATGCCGGCGGCGACTCCGCGGGCGACCTGCAGCTCTGTGCGCAGGGCGATGCCCTGGGCCCCTGCCCAGGCCGCGGCCTCCCTGAGGGCGCCATCGGCTGGTCTCGGCTCAGCGAGGGTCTGTCTCCGGGTATCCTTCAGTGAGGTGCCCCGTGGCGGCGTGATCACCCTGAGGGCGACCAGCTCTGCCGGGGGCTCCCCGGCCCCCAGCATGCTGGCCAGCCGGATCAGGGCTGAGGCGGTGGCAGGGTTGGCCACAGGGATGAGGATGCGCCCGAGGTGCAGCGCGGCGGCTGGCCTGGCTGAGGATCTGGTCCCATCTCTTCTCTGATCGGCCACTCATACCATCCTTCTGGTGTCTGGGGCCGGCAGGCCTCCCGGCAGCCGCAGACGGGGAAGGGGTCGGTGGGGCCCGGTCCGCGGGAACCTGGGCGACGCTGAGGTCACGACGGAGCGAGCCGGATGTTCAGCCTACCTCCGGGCAAGCGATGGCGTAGATGCGCTGTGGATGCCCGCACCCTTCCTGGTCGCCGTAATACATGCGCATCTCTCTATAGAAGACGCGAAAGCCATAAGTGCACAACACGTGGAGGGCATCTTCGTTCACTTTGGGCACGGCCAGTATCACGGGCTCCTCTTTGATGTGATCGAGGGCTGCGGTCAGCAGGGCCTCGGCGGAGCGGACACACACCCAGGGGCCAATGATCCAACCCGATGTGCCAGGGCGCGCCATGAGGTAGCCGCCGACGCCCGTCGCATCCTGGGCCACCACGGCTACCGGCGAGTGTGGCAACAGGTGCCGGAGCACCCGCTGCCTTCGACCGCCAAAGTGGGCCCAGTCGAACATGGCCACGGAGTGGACGTCCCTGGGCTGCATAGGGACCAGTGCATCGTGGACGGGTTGGGGCGGCTGCTGGGCGGCACGCCTCATGTGGAGCACCTCGAAGGCGGCGTAGAACCTGGATCGCCTGCAGAAGGGTACAGCCTGGAGTGTGGCGTCGAGGCCGACGGTCCGTGCACCGCGGTCGAGGAGGTAGCTGACCGCCGCATCGAGGAGGGCTCGGCCGCAGCCACGCCCCCGGTGCTCACTGCTCACCACCACATTTCCGATCCAGCCCAGCTTGCCGTAGGCCAGGAAGGTTACCAGTCCGATCGGTTCGCCCCCATCCTCGGCCACGAAGCAGCCCTTGGGCTCGAGAGCCATCAGGGTCTGAAGGTTCAGGGCCGGGAAAGCGCGGCCCTTGTCGTCGCACAGCCGTGCTGCAAAGGCCGTGTCTTCGGGGCGAAGGGGTCTGACGTGCATCTTTGGGCCTCCTTATGCTGTGCACGCCGCTGTGCCGCCGCCGGAGCCCATCGAACCGCGGTCGTGATGAGCGGCAGCCCGCCCGCCTTCTGGGCAGGCGTGGCGCGTATCACCTAATCCCATTATATCGCGCTCTTGGAGCGGGTGTCAACGGTGTGCGCACCCGGCTCCGGCGCAGTTGCGACGGGCGTCTGTGCAGACCGGCTGGAGAGGTAACTCTTCGGTTTCCACCTCTCCCGGGCAGGCGCCAGGCGCCTGCCTGGGAGAGGGGTGAGGACAGATGGGCGATTTCGGGCGGTCGAGCGCGCCGCGGCGTGCTGACGGCCCGAGACCGCCCCAAGAGAGTGTTGCTTGCGTTTGGCCTTTTCGGGGAGCCCCCTACATGTCGTAGGGTAGACGCATTTGGCTTTGACCCTCGGCTGCACAGTCGCTATACTTGGCCCGATGCCTGCAGGCGCTGCCACGCGGCACATCGCAACCGGAGGTGGCCCGGATGCGCATCCGTCCGCTGGAGACGATCACCCGCCCCGGCCTCTGGGATTGTGACGTGAGCCCTGACGGCCAGGCGGTTGCGGCTCCCTACCGGGAGGACGATGGCCTCCGGTTGGGGGTCTGGTCTACCGCCGGCTGCAATCCCCTGCTCAGCCTGGACCTGCCGGGCCCGTACACACGACCTCGCTTTGCCCAGAGGGGAGCGCGCCTTGCGGCCGCGCGCGAGGGGGAGGAGGTGACGGTGTGGTCGCTGGCGGATGGGCGCCGGCTCTACAGCCGGGCGCGTGAGGGGGGTGCTCCGATCAGCGACCATGCCTTCGGGCACGGAGGGGAGACGCTCGCCGTTGCGCAGGGCGACCGTGTGTCGCTCTTTGAGGTAGAGGGCGGGGCGTATCTGGCGACCGTGGCTGCCCCAGCCGAAATCGGAGCGCTCCGCTCGTCCCCAGACGGGCAACTGCTTGCCGTCGGGCTGCGCGCCGGCGGCGTGATGGTCGTGGACCTCGAGGCGCGGGAGACGGTCGCGATGCTTCCGGGGATCGAGCAGCCCGTGGTCGCACTGTCCTTCCACCCCCGTGAGCCCTGGGTGCTGGCTGCGACCGCGCCCTCCTTTGCTCAGGCTGGCGAGGCGCGCCGGCGCGTGGCCCACGGGTGGGCGCATATTCAGAGCTATCGGACGGGCGAGGAGATCGCTCGCATTCCGTGCGACTACCAGGCGGTGCTCGTGGGCGAGGGTCGATACGTCGCTACCCTCACGAACAACAGCCGCAACCTGTGGTTCTGGCAGATCGCGCCAGATGTCGACATTGTGGCCCACATTGAGAACGTCGCGCCAGAGCTTGCGGTAGAGAGGACGGGTGAGGAGACCCGGCAGGTCACCCTGGCCGCGACGCCGGCAGGAGACCTGCTCGCGGTGGCCGGCCTGACACGGCCCGTGTCGGCTGCCGGAGTGCTTCGCCTGTATGCTATCCAGCCGGAGGCCGCGCCTCAGCCCCAGCCATGAGATGGGTGCCGGGAGCGCGCGTTGGCCTCAGTTGCCACTCACTGCCGAGGTTCCCGTGAAAGAGCAACAAGCTGCCCATTCCGGACCGGCGGAGGCCGTGCTGGCCACGCTGCGCGAGCGTCGCAGCGTCCGCGCCTTCCGCGCGGACCCGGTTCCCCGCGAGGTGCTCGAGCAGCTCCTCGAAGCGGCCATCTGGGCCCCTTCAGCGACCAACCTGCAGCCGTGGCGCTTTGTGGTTATGCAGGGCGCACGGAAGGCCGAGTTCGTGGGGCTTCTCCGCCGCTTCGTGGCCGGGCTGCAGCCGGGGTTTAACCCGGTCCTTTGGGTGCACCGGGCGGGCCTGGCGCGATGCACAGGGATCATCGAGGGGGCACCGGCCGCCATTACGGCCTGGGCGATGGTCACACCGGAGGACCGGCGCCTGCGCCTTGTCGCCCGGGGGGATCGCACTCCCCTCTTCTCCTGGACGATGATCGTGCAGAGCGTGGCGGCGGCAGTGGAGAATCTGCTGCTTGCGGCGCATGCCCTCGGGCTCGGCGCGGTGTGGCTGGGCTACCCCAACCTGGCTGGGCCGGAGATTGCGGCGTGGCTGCGGGAGGAGGGCGAGCTCATGGCCACCATCGCCCTGGGGTATCCGGCCGAGGAGCCGGGCCCGGGCAAACGCCGGCCCCTTGGCGACGTTGTACGGTGGGAGGGGTAGGAGCCGGCGGATTTGCACAGGCCTGGCTCGTCATGTACAATGTCTGTTGCTCTGGTGCCCGGCGGGGCCCGCGAGGGCTCCGGGCCGACCACGAGCCTGCTTCTCCGAGCCGGGCGACCTAAAGGCGGGCTGCCCATGGTCGCCGGCCGCAGCGCCCCGCGAGGGGCCAACGGTATGGATGGAAACGCCCATGCCCCCCGTGCTTGGAAAGGAGAAGGTCGGCTGTGTGCGCGAACGCGGCCGGTCTCCTGACCAACTCGAGGGGCCGGCCGCTGTGATTCCAGGGGTAGAGAGTGCTGGGTTCCGCTCTTCGGCAGGCAGTGCAGCTCATCCTGGGTCTTGATTCCGAGGTGCTGCGCATCGTCCTGCTCTCCCTGCGGGTGAGTGCCACCGCCCTCGCCTTCAGCACCCTGATGGGTGTGCCTCTAGGGGCCTGGTTGGGCCTGCGCCGCTTTTTCGCCCGAAGGCTGGTGATAGCGGCGATCTATACCGGGATGGGGTTCCCTCCCGTGGTCGTTGGGCTCGCCGTGTATATGCTCCTCTCCCGGAGCGGCCCGCTCGGCAGCCTTGGGTGGCCCTGGGTGCCGGGGCTCTTCACTCCCGGAGCGATGGTGATCGCCCAGATCATCATCGCGACGCCGCTGGTCGCCGGGTTCACGATGGCAGCAGTGATGGGCGTCGACCCCAACCTGCGGCAGCAGCTCATCTCACTGGGCGCGACCTCCTGGCAGGCCACCCGGGCGGTATTGCGGGAGGCGCGGCAGGGCGTCGTGGTCGCCGTCGTCGCCGGGTTTGGCAGCGTCATCTCAGAGGTGGGTGCGGTGATGCTGGTTGGCGGCAACATCGAGGGCTCGACACGGGTGCTGACTACCGCGATCGTTCTCGAGACCCACAAGGGCAACTTTAGCCTGGCACTGGCGATGGGCCTCGTGCTCCTGGCCATGACCTTTGCTATCAACATTGCCGTCCTGCGCCTGCAGGGCAAGGCCTACGGATAAGCCGCCATGGGTGAGCCGGTCTATCGGTTGCTCGGCGTGACGAGGGTGTACGGCGCGCGCAAGGTGCTGGATATCGCCTCTCTCGACGTGTACGCGGGGGAGATACTCGGCATCGTCGGGCCGAGCGGCGCCGGCAAGAGCACGCTGCTGCGCCTGCTGGGCTTTCTGGAGACCCCAACCTCCGGAGCGATGGCCTTCCGGGGCCAGCGGGTGAATGGCGGCGCCCCCTCGCTGGCGGTGCGTCGACGGGTGACCATGGTGTTCCAGAGGCCGGTCCTCCTGTCGGACTCGGTGTACGCCAACGTGGCGTATGGCCTGCGCGTGCGGGGTGTGACCGATGCAAGGGAGCGCGTCGAGAAGGTGCTGGACCTGCTGGGCATGCTGCCGCTCCGCAAGGAGGATGCATCTACCCTCTCGGGCGGGGAGGCACAGCGCGTAGCCCTCGCGCGTGCCCTGGTCGTTGAGCCCGAGGTTCTCCTCCTCGATGAGCCGACGGCCAACCTCGACCCGGCACATGTGGCGATCATCGAGAACGTGATCCGCCAGGCCAGAGAGCGCACCGGGATGACGATCGTGCTGGTCACGCACAACGTCTTCCAGGCGCGTCGTCTGGCGGACCGCGTGGCGCTCCTGGTCGGCGGCCGCTTGGTGGAGGTGGCGCCGACGAAGACCTTTTTCGAGTCGCCATCGGCCCCCGAGACCTGCGCTTTCATCAGTGGTGAGATGGTGTACTGAGAGGTAGAGGACGAATGAGGACTCTGAGGATGCCCCTGGCGCTGGCCGCGGTGGCGGTCCTAATTGGCGGGCTGGCGGTGGCCTCCCGACACGACAAGGGCCCGGGGGGGCGCCTGCCAGCGCGTCTCATCCTGGCGACCACGACCAGCACCTACGACTCGGGCCTGCTCAGCTACCTCCTCCCCGAGTTCGAGCAGCGGTATGGGTGCACGGTGGACGTGGTCGCCGTGGGCTCGGGGCAGGCGATCAAGCTGGGCGAGGATGGCAACTGTGACGTGCTCCTCGTGCACGACCCCGAGGCCGAGCGCAGGTTCGTGGCCGAGGGGCACGGCGTCAACCGTCTGGACGTGATGTACAACGACTTTGTGCTCGTCGGGCCGGCCAGCGACCCGGCCGGGGTCAGGGGGCTGACCGATGCCGTGGCCGCCTTTCAGCGCATCGCCGCTCTTGGGGCTACCTTTGTGTCCCGAGGGGATGAGTCGGGGACGCACGCGAAGGAGAGAGCAGTCTGGCAGCGGGCGGGGCTCAGTCCCGGCGGCACCTGGTATCTCTCGGTCGGTCAGGGGATGGGGGCCGTGCTGACTATGGCCAGCGAGCAGCAGGCCTATGCGCTGACGGATCGCGGGACCTACCTGGCCATGCGGGCGAACCTGGAGCTCGAGGTGCTGGTGGAGGGGGATCCGATCCTTTGGAATCCCTATGGGGTGATCGCGGTCAATCCGGCAAGGCACCCGCGGGTGAATGCAGAGCTGGCAGGCAAGTTTCAGGAGTGGCTCACCTCTATCGAGACGCAGGAGCGCATCGCCAGCTTTGGCCAGGAGGCGTACGGGCAGCCCCTCTTCATACCGGATTCCCAAGCCTGGAAGCAGGCACACCCATAGAAGGGATCCGGGCGTCAGGTTCTGGCTTGGGGACGGGAACTGTACCAAACGGAGTCGACCCTGGCCGCCGGGATGGCAGGCAACTGCTCTGCGTCGGAGAGCCCCTTTCGGTCGCAGGGCGAGAGCGTGGCCCATCGAGGGGACCTCCACCCCTAACCCCGCCCCCGCCGCCGCGGAGGCGGGGAAGGGGTACCCTTTGGCAAGGGCCGAGGGACGGGGGCTATAGCAGCCTGTCCGCCCCTGAACCCCGAGCGGTATGGCGTGTCCCAAGATAGAGGTAAGCCATGTCAAAGGCCGTATGTATCCGTCGTGCTGATGCGCAGCCCTTCGCCTTCGGTGATCTCCAGATCTGGCGATATGAGCCGGGGCGCGGGGCCAGCAGCTCGGTTGCCCTGGTGCAGGTGAAACCGGGCGGGGCGCATGGTCGTGCGCGCTCAACCCGCTCGGAGCAGTACTGCTACGTCCTGAGCGGGCTGGTCGAGTTCGAAGTGGGGCAGATCACCTACTGGCTGACGCAGGGCGATCTCCTGATCGTGCCCAGGGGCGAGTGGTACGACTATCGGAACACTGGGCCCGAGGTGGCGTCACTCCTCGTGATCCATACCCCGTCCTTCCGGCTGGAAGCGGAGCAGTTTGCGACCGAAACCTGAGGCCCGCTGTCGGAGGTCTTCTCTACTGCACGGTGATCAGGGGGCGCAGCTTTTCGATGAGTGAAGGGCCGATCCCGCGCACGCGCTCGAGGTCATCGACCGAGGTGTAGGGGCCATTGACCTCGCGGTCGTCGACGATCCGCTGGGCGAGCACCGGACCGATCCCGGGGAGAGTGTCGAGCTCTGCGGCTGAGGCAGCGTTGATGTTGAGGGCGTCGCCGGGCCGGGGCTGGGCCGGCGACGGGTTCGCTGCTGGCGGCGGGCTCGGCTCGGGGAGGGGCGTCTCGCCGAGCGCGGGGATGTGTACCCGCTGGCCATCGTGCAGGGGCTGTGCCAGGTTGAGGGTGGTGAGGTCTGCATCGTCGCGTGGGCCAGAGGCGGCTACGAGCGCATCTTTGAGACGGCTTCCCTCGGGGAGGGTATACACATCCGGGCTCTCGACGGCACCACTGACGTAGACGACGAGGTGGCCGGGGGTGCGCGAGGGCTGGGGGCTGGGCTCGGAGATCACAATTGGGGCGGGGCCGGGCCGGTGGAGGTGCCAGAAAGCGCCGAGAACAGCAAGCTCGACCAGCGCGAGGGCGAGGTAGCCGCGGTATTTGCGCAGCCAGGCTTCCATGGGCGGCCTCCACACATTGCCGCGCCGGATTATAGCACTGGCGGCACCGAGCAGGCAACTGCGAATATCGGGGATGCGGGTCCGCCCAGGCATCCCTGCCAGGCAAGGTCAGCCGGGCCGTGAGCGGGATGGCAGCTCTGTCGTGTCGGATGTCGCCCGCTGCGCCGTCATGGCAATGGATGGAGCGCGGCGCAAGCCGCGCGCTGCGCGGCGATGCCTGGCTCGCCCGTATCGTGGGGAAGGCTGAGTCGCCCCAGGAACTCCAGGTAATGCCGTGCGGTCGCTGCCGGCGTGTGCTCCGACTGGACGTAGCGCGCCGCACACTGCCCGTACCAATGCCGCAGGGCCGGATGGGCGGCCATTGCCCACAGGGCTGCGGCGAGCTGGGCCGGCACCCCCGCGCCGGGTTCCACCCGGACGGCACAGTCCGCAGGCAGCTCGTCGTACGGAGGGCAGTCGGGGACGACCGCTGGCCGTCCGAAGCTCATCGCCCGCAGGAGGCTTGGGGGCAGATGCCCACATCCAGCCTTCCCGAGGGAGAGGACGACGTCGGCTGCCGCAAGGCAGCGGTAGAGCGCGGCCAGGTCCGGGCAGAGCACGACCCGCACGCGGTCACTCACGCCTGCGACGTCGGCTATCGCAGCGAGAGAACTGTCGGGCTGTGACCAGCCGGCCAGCAGGTACCAGCTCTGGGGCCAGCGCTCGAGCAACTGTGCAAACCCCTGCAGCAGGAGTGTCAGTTCCGTCTCGCCAACCGCCTCCAGTGGCGAGACAGCGATGAATGCTTCCTGCGGAAGCCCCAGCGCCTGGCGCGCCTGAAGCGGATCGATCGCAGGAGGCCTGCGCACGCCGAGAGGCACCTGCCTTACCCGGGCTCTCGGGTACTGCTCCACGATGTGCCGACGTGCCGCGCGGCTGTGCACGATGATCCCTGCCGCCTGCTCGAGGATGGAGCCATTGCGCTGCCATCGGCGCGGGAGCCATGGCTGGTGTAACAGGGCGTTGTACCCGATCTGAAGGAAGGGCCACAGGCCCCCGGCGCGGCGGACGCTGCTGAGGGACGCCTGGCCATCCCCATGTCCATTGCGGCTGGCCTCGATCAGCGCCGAGAGGTCTGCGTCGTGGAGCACCAGCACACCGCCGTAGCGCAGGAACTGCTGAAGAACAGGCAGGTGCGCGGGGTGACTCCCGATCTGGTAGATGCGGTGATCGTAGCTGCCAGCCTGCGCGAGGTCGTGATAGCCGTAGAGGCGGTAAGCCTTGCCCACCTCCTGTGCCGCCGCGAGCCGGTCATCGGTGTAGACGTCCACCTGCGCGTGCCGGCAGAGGTGTGGGAGGAGCTCCTCGCTATAGTAGCTGGTGTCGGTCTGCACCGGCGCCAGCGGCGTCAGATAGGCGAGTCTGGTCAGTCGTGCCATGGCCCTGCCCCTGAGCGGCCCGTAGCCTGCCGCGCGATTGACACGGCGGGCTACGGACCGCGCCTACCAGCTTCAGGTTGCCGGGGCTGTCTGCACCGGCTCGGGTGCCTCGCTCTGAGCAGGCCCGGCCGGGCGGGCCACCTTTGGCGAGGGGCGGCCCGACCGCGCCGGTGCCGTCTTCTGCCGCGCCCGGGCACCGCTGCCCGCGGGCCGACGAGCCCGCCCCCTGGCGGATTTGGCTCGTTCCACCCGAGGCTCTTCCCGGGGTCGTTGTGGCAGCACCGGAATGATCGAGCCCCTGCGGCGCACCCGGTTGAAGACGATGCCCGCGAGGCTGGTGCCAGGCTGCTCGGCGAGCGCCTGCCGGCAGCGCCACGCCTCCTCGCGCTGTGCCGAACCATCGTTCAGGATGAGGATGGTGGCATCGACGAGCCTCGCGACGGCGCCGGCGTCCGGCCCGATAGCCTCCGCCGGGCCATCGAGGATCACGAAGCGGTACCGCGCCCTGAGGAGGCGCAGCAGGTCTCGCAGTCGCCCCCAGCTCAGTGCCAGCGAAACGGGGGGCGCCGCCTGCCCTGCGGTGATCACCCAAAGGTGTGGGGGGCCGCCGGGTCGGATGATGCGCCGCAGGGCCGTCTGCGGCCTCAGGCTGCTCTCGCGCAGCACGTCGGCCACGCCCCTGTCGCCGGGCACCTGCAAGAGGTCGTGTAGGGACGGATGGCGCAGGTTGGCGTCGACCAGCACCGTGTCGAAGCCGAGGTCGGCGCAGGCCAGCGCGAGGTTTGCGGCCAGCAGGCTCTTGCCTTCGCCGGTCCCCGGGCTTGCGACCAGCACCGTCCGCCACTCTCGGCCCGGCTCGCCGAGGTAGAGGGAGGCGACGACGTCCCGCAGCGCCGCTGCTTCCTGCGAGGTCGGGTCGTGGCGGTAGAAGAGGGGCGCGGTATCGGGAGGCAGCTTTCCAACGGCGCCGAGCACCGGCAGCCCGAGGCAGGAGCGGGTCGCGCCATCCCAGTACAGCCGGTCACGGAGGCCCTGCCTGAGGGCGAGGGCGCTTGCGGTGAGCACCAGACCCGTCAGCCCCGCCAGCGGGATCAACCCCAGCGGCCGGTCGACCGGCTGTGCGCCGGAGGCGGGATCGACCAACGTGAGCATGTTGCTCGTCCCCGCCTGATGCAGGGCAAGTAACTGGACATAAGCGGCGCGCTGGGCATCCAGCATGGCGTTCAGCTGGGCCGAATCCGGACCCGATTCCTCGAGGCCAGCCGGAGTCGGCCCCCAGGCCTCTTCGGCCCGGGCGATCCGCAGCTGGTTCTCGAGGTTGGCGACCTCTTTGCGCAGTTGCTCGAGCTGCCTGGCCGTGAAAGCCATCTCGGCCTGCACGTCCTCCTTGGCAGCGGGCGCCTCCCGGATGATGACCTTGGCCACAGCGTTGGCGATGGCCTCGGCCGTGCGCGGATGGCTGGCGATTGCGCTCACCTCCAGCACGGGCGAATCGGACCGCGCTTCAGCGGTGATGTGGCGTGCCAGCCTCTCCGGGCCAACCGGGAGCCGCAGGTCGTCGATCACCGGCTGAAGGACTCGCGGGCAGAGCGCCAGGTCTGCATACATGCGGGCAAGCCCAATGCTCGCCTGCAGCACGGAGGAGCCCGGGTTCAGGCTCTCCAGGGAGGAACCGACGAGCAGCACTGCCCGTGCCCGGTAGAGCTGGGGTTGTGCACCCAGTAGACTGGCAGCGATGACCATGGGCAGCGCCACTCCAAGCAACAGCAGCCGCCAGTGGCGGCGTACAAGGACAACAGGCCCGGACGGGCCCGTGGCCTGGTCAACAGCTTCGGTGTTCAATGACTGCCTCTCTGTACTCCGCCCCCGACAGGGGGCGGATGATGCTGACAACCAGAGTATCCAAACGCGCCGACGGGGGCCTGTGGCCCGGCTTTGCCTGCCCCTGAGCGGCCCGGTTTGGGGTCAGGTGTGGGAAAGGCCCACACCGAGCGAGGCAGCCGCTCGCGCCGGCGCGAGATGCTGTAGCTGGCTCCAGAGCGAACCCGGCCTGAGCGCCCACTCCCGATAGGCCCGCTCCAGCCAGTGCTCCAATCTCGTGGCTCGCAGCCAGGGATAGTCCAGAATAGCCGGGCCGCAGACGTCGGCATCGGCCCAGTGTGCGCCTTGCCGGAGCCAGCCTCGCCCGGCGGCCTGCGCCCAGAGGGGTGTGCCGGGCCGCGGCACGGCCAGCTCAAAGATCACGCGCTGGAGGCTGAGCCTCTTGGCGAGGGCGATGGTCTGCGGGACGGTCTCGTCCGTCTCGCCGGGGAGGCCGATGAGGAAGGAGCCCCAGCACTCGATTCCGGCGGCACGCGCGAGGGCGATGGCCCGGTCGATCTCATCGGCGCGCGTGCCCTTGCCGTTCTGCCACAGGAGCATATCGCTCGCCGACTCGATGGCCCAGGTGATCCGCCGGCAGCCGGCCCGCCCCATGAGCTGCAACAGCTCGCCATCGACGGTATCCACGCGCGAAGCACAGGACCAGCGGACTCGCGGGCCCTCGGCCTGCATCAGGCGGCAGAGGGTCGCGACCTGCTCCCGGCAGACTGTGAACAGGTCCGCCTGCATGTAGACGTGGCGGACCCCCAGTCGCTCGAGGAAGCCGAGCTCGCTGAGGATGTGCTCCGGCGAGCGAAGGCGGACGCTATGACCGTAGGTCACGTGCTTCAGGCAGAAGGAGCAGCGCCCCGGGCAGCCCCGCCCGGTGACGATCATGGCTGCCGGAGCCTCGATGGCGGGCCCGCGATAGGCGGCGAGGGGAAGGAGGTCGTGCCTGGGCAGGGGCAGGTCGTCGAGCCGCGGAATCAGGGGCCGGGGCGCGTTGAGCCTGGGCTCTCCATCCCGCCGCCAGGCGAGCCCGCGGATCGCCGTGAGGCCTGGGGTGAGATGGCAGATCTGGCCATCGTCGGAGCTGCAGGCATCCGGCGTTGGCCCGGGTCCACAGGCATCGACCGCATCGACTAGCTCCCGCAGGGTCAACTCGGGCTCGCCGCACAGCACAAAGTCCAGGGCCGGGCACCGCTGCAGCAGCTCGAGGGCAACGGGAGTGGCAGCGGGCCCAAAGGCCACGGTCAGTGTCCCCGCTCGCTTGGCCAGGGCGACGCCCAACAGGTCGCTCTCCAGCGTCGGGCCTGCCACCAGGGTCACGTACCACCGCGGCGGGCGGCGCTCCAGCTCTAGCGAGAACTGCTGCCAGCTCGAGCGGCGTGCCGCGGCATCGAGGATGGCGACCTCTCGGTCCGGGAAGAGCGCGGCGAGCTGCGCCAGGGCGGTCTGGGGCCACACGGTGCCATCGGGCGCCCGCTGGCCCGCGCGGTGCTGGCAGCGGATCCAGGTGTCGCCATCCGGAGATGGCGGGTTCACAAACAGGAGGTCTGGCCGCCGGCTGTCGTCGGCGGCCATCTCTGCGGTGGGCATGGCATGCCGCAGCGGGTCGCCGATCATGACGTCAACTCCTCCGACTTGACATTTCCATCGCCCGGATGCAGGGCCAGGCGGGCCGCCGAAAGCGACTTCCCGTGCAGGTCACCTCGTGCCAGCAAGAGGGCCAGCGCGCCCAGCGCCGGGGCAATGAGGAGAATGCCGGCTCCCAGACGGAGGAAGAATGTCGGCTGCCGTGGCAGCAGAGCCAGGCCCGCGCCTGCACCGAGCAGGCAGGCACCGGTCGCTCCGCCAAGGAAGCAGACCCGCCCCGGCCGATACCTCCACGCCTCGGCTACGATGGCTGCCAGGAAACGGAGCCCATCTCTCAGGACCTTGAGCTTGGAAGAGCCCACGCGCTCATGGTAGGGGATGGGAACCTGCTCCACCGCCAGGCCCCGCTGCAGCGCGCGTACCGTCATGCTGGGGCTGAACTCGAGGCCAGCCGGCAGCGGCCCGAGGCGCTGCCAGGCCCGGGCGGGCAGCACTCGCATGCCGCTGCAGCAGTCGGCCAGTCGGGTGCCGCATAGCAGGCTGGCGAGCAAGGCGAAGAGGGCATTGCCGAGGCGCCGCTCTGGCGGCATGCGGGAATCTCGGCTGGTCATTCGGTCGCCGAGGACAAGGCCAACCCCCGGCCGCTGAGCCGCCCGGCACAGCCTTGGAAGCGACTCGGGGGGATAGGTCAGGTCGCCGTCGAGGAAAGCAAGGAGCGAGCCCCGGGAAGCCGCAAAGCCCGTCTGAAGGGCGGCACCATAGCCGAGGTTAACGGGATGTCGGATGAGTCGCACAGCCACTGGCCCGCTGTGCGCGTGGGCGAGGTCCTCAACGATGTGTGCCGTCCTGTCTGTGGACCCGTCGTCGACGACCAGGACCTCGAGCTCGCTGATGCCGGCCTCCTGCTGCAGGGCATCCGTGATGGAAAGGATGCGCTGCAGCAGGTGACCGATGGCTGCCTCCTCGTTATACACCGGCACCACAACCGACAGCCTGCTCATAGCCTGCCTCGGCTGCCAACGGGTACAGCGGGCTCCCGCTCCGGCACGATCTCGCGGGGAGCCGGGCGGGGCCGGCGGATGCGGCGCAGCACCCGTGCCGGGACGCCTGCGACCACCGTGTGGGGCGGGACGTCGCGGGTCACCACCGCTCCCGCCCCGACGACCGCCCCGCGCCCGATGCGTACGCCGTCGAGGATGATGGCTCCGGAACCGATCCAGGCGTTATCCTCTATCTCGATGCCGAGGGCCCGGATGCCCTGCTCGATGATCGGCCGTGTGGGGTCGTCAAAGATGTGATCGACCGCCATGATCTGCACGTGCGGTGCGATGATGACATTGTCCCCGATCACGACTCCGCCCTGGCCGCGGATGATCGCGGATTCGCCGATGATACAGTGCTGGCCGATCTTGATGCGGGACTGCTCCAATCCGCGAAAGTTGTAGACGTGGAGCTCGGCGCAGTGCATCACATAGGTGCGATCGCCGATCTCGATGCCCTCGGGGCAGGCATGGAGGTAGACGCCGTGATCGAGGTACACACCGGTGCCGAGGGTGATATTCTGCGGCTGGCAGATGCGTACCCCTGACTCGATGGCCACCCAACCCTCGCACCGCATGAGTAGCTTGTAGAGCAGGGCCCGGATGCCGATGCCGACCACCCCAGGAATCCAGGAGCAGAGGGCAAAGACCAGTTGCTCACGCACGTACGCGCCCGGGCTGGTGGACTGGGCACGCAGGTAGAAGCGCGCGCTGTCCATCAGACGAGGTCCCGGGCGGGCATCCCGGGCGCAGGGTTTGCGCGAGTCGTCCCGTAGGCCGAGCCACTCCCCTTGCTCTGTCAATCTGCCACCCACTTTCGGGCGAGGCGCCGCTGAACACTCTGCACGATCCGTACCAGGAGCGCAGCAGGCTCATCGCAGCCCGGGGCCGTCAGCCGGCCAGGGAGATAAAAACGCCGCCCCGGACGAGGCTGCTCAGGGCGGCGTGTAAGCTCATGCCTCTCCCAGGCGAATGGCGAGAGGCTATTCTGTTCCCGTGGGTCACCTCGAGGCATGCCTCTCGCCGGCGACGACCAGCGGGCAGGACTAGTACGAACGAACTAGTCGGACTGCAACTATTATAGTACTATCTACCCTCTCAGGACAAGGCTTTCCGGTGCTGCAGGTAACAAGATGATTAGAATCGGGTTAATATTGCATCTGACGGCCCCCGAAGCGCGCTCGCTGCCGGGCGGGCTGGCGCCGGCGGGGTGCTGGAGGCCCGCGGCTCGCACTGTTGACCCAGGTCTTCTGATACCTGCGCTTGCGCTCGCGCGGGGTCCGCGTCTTGCTAGGTAGCCCCGGAGCGTGCACGGGGGTACCGTGGATGCGCGTACTTATCGCAGCGCAGACCTATCGGCCGGCAACCAATGGGGCGGCGGTCTTTACACTGAACCTGGCTGAGGGGCTGGTGCGGGCGGGGCATGAGGTGGTCGTCCTCGTGCCCTCCGACCGCATGCGGGCGTATCGTACCATCTGCAATGGTGTGCGAATCGAGGCCGTGCGTGCCTTTCCGCTCGTGCCTCTCTACTCCGATGTGTACGTGACTCTGGGGGCGGGGCGGCAGGTGGCGCGCCTCCTGGAGTCGCTGCGTCCGGACCTGGTGCACATCCAGGACCACTACCCTCTGAGCCGGGCGGTGCTCTCGGCGGCGCTCAGGCATGGGCTGCCAGTCGTGGCCACGAACCACTTTCTGCCGGAGAACGTGGCACACCATGTGCCGGTCTTGCGCCGCGTGCGCAGGCTTCTGGACCCGCTGCTGTGGAGCATGGTGCTGGATGTGTTCAACAGGGCCGATGCTGTCACCTCACCGACAGAGACGGCGGTCCGCATCCTTCGCCAGCAGGGCCTGCAGCCGCCTGCCCAGGCGATCTCCTGCGGCGTTGACCTCGAGCGGTTCTGGCGCGCCGGCACGGTCGATCGGGCGGCGGTGCGCCGCCGCTACGGGCTCGATCCCCGGAGCACGCTCCTCCTCTACCTTGGCCGGCTCGACCCCGAAAAGCGCCTCGACGTGTTGCTGCGCGCGCTGCAGCGCCTCCGGAGACCGGACCTGCAGCTTGCCCTTGCCGGCCGGGGCAGGCGCACCAGGTCGCTGCGACGGATGGCCTCCAGGCTGGGGCTGGACGGGCAGGTGGTCTTTACCGGCTATGTGCCCGGGGAGGACCTGCCAGCGTTGCTGACCAGCGCCGATGTGTTTGCCATGCCGAGCGAGGCCGAGCTCCAGAGCATCGCCACGTTGGAGGCGATGGCTACGGGCCGGCCGGTGATGGCTGCCGACGCGCGTGCGCTGCCCGAGCTGGTGTGGGAGGGGATCAACGGCCGGCTCTTCCGCTCGGGCGACCCCGAGGACGCGGCACGCTGTATCGCCCAGCTGCTGGACGAGCGGGATCGCTGGGCCGAGATGGGCGCTGCCAGCCGCATCCTCGCCTGCGGACACAGCATGGAGAGCACCATCCGCCGCTACGAGGAGCTATACCGTAGCCTGTGTAGCAGCAAGGTCCTCGGGCGCACCTGACGTGACCCCTGCAAGACCCGCGCACGTTGCTACAGGGAATCGGGCGATGGTAACCTGTGCACCCGGGCTCGATCACCTTCTCCGCCGCAACAGGAAGAAGAGCAGCCCCACACCCAGGACGCCGCCGACAACCAGCACCGAGTCCGGCGGGAGTGACGCCGCCAGGACCAGGCACGCGACCGCCCCGAATGCAGAGACGGCTCGTGGATACAGCCGCTGCCCAGCCGACAGGCGCAGTGCGGTCGCGTTGGTGATGGCGTAGTAGAGGAGCAGGCTGAGGCTGCTGGCTGCGAGCGCTGGGGTGAGATCGACGGTCGCTGCCAGGACAATGACGATGGTCCCGACGACGAGCAGGGCGCGCAGCGGCACACCCCGCGGGCTCAGGGGACTGAGGCCCCGCGGCAGGTCCCCTCGGCGGGCCATGGCGAATGCCAGCCGGGAGAGGCCCCAGAGCTCGGTGAGCAGCACGGTAGCCGTGGTCAGCACAGCACCAGCTGAGATGAGGTTCGGCGCCCAGGGGAAGGCGGTCCCTGTGAGCGCATCGCGGAGGGGGGCCCTGGTCGCCGCCAGCTCGGCCGCGTCGAGCAGGCGCAGCGCCACGACGGCTACGAGGAGGTAGAGAACGGTCGATACCGCGAGCGCCGTGACCACTGCCCGCGGCAGGTCCCGCCTGGGGTCCCGGAGCTCCTCCACTACTGTAACCGGCCGCGCATAGCCGGTGAAGGCGAAGAAGAGCAGGGCAGTTGCCTGAAACAGGTCCCCTGCGGCGGGTAGCCGGGCGAGAGGTACACTCCTCGTCGAAGAAAGGATGCCAAGGGCCACGAAGACGAGCAGCACGCCAACTTTGAGAGCGACCAGCAGGTTGTTCACCCGGCGCGAGATGTCAACCCCTGTGGCGTTGACCGCCAGCATGCCGGCGCCAAGACCTACGGAGAGTGCGCGCAGCGGCACTCCCGGAAGTATGGGCTGCAGGTAGCTGGCAAAGGTCAGCGTGTAGGTCGTGGCAGCTGTGATGGCCGCAAAGAGGAAGAGCCAACCGGCCGCAAATCCCACCACAGGCGCCGCAAACCGGTAGGCGAACTCGTAGGTACCCCCGGCGAGCGGATCCGCAACCCCCAGCTCTGCCGAGCTCAGGCCATTGAGGGTTGCGACACCCGCAGCGAGGAGAACGGCAACCAGCAGGGCCGGCCCGGTCGACTGGGCAGCCGCCCCCAGCGTGACGAACACACCGGCGCCGATGATCGCCCCCAGGGCCAGGGCGGTCGCGTCCACAACGCCGAGCCGTCGGGGTAGCCGCGAACCCTCACTGCCCATGCGACCCTCCGTGCGGCACAAGGAAGCAAGACCTGTGCCGCAGCGGAAAAGCGCACTCGGGCGTCCGTGCATCAGGCCGTGCCATGCAGGGACGGCCGAGATGGCCTCTCCGGCGGAGCGGCGTCTTGACTTGTGGAGGGGCTCGACTTTGGCCTTTTGGAGCGCAACCCGCGGTACCGTCCAGAACTCGCCG
>DYEI01000109.1:0-15000 GCA_020725765.1 Anaerolinea sp.
GCCCTGTTTTTGGCCCTCCTGTGGGGCAAAAACAGGCACCTGTCCGCCCCTGAACGGGGGCGGGGTCAGGGGTGAGGGTTCCTCGATGGGCCATGCCCTCGCCCTACGACCGAAGGAGGCTGTCCGCCATTGAAGGGAAGTGGTGCAGGGGTGGGAAGTCTCCCGTGACTCGCTGCAATGCCAATCGGGATGGGCGGGGCTCGCGACAGCATACTTCCGTGCCATGCGCTGAACGCGGGGCTCAACACGCGCATGCCGGGATCACGCGCTCAGCGCCGCTTGTACCCAGGCGCCCGCTATGGTAAAATGACGGGTCACCCGGCTCGCGGTGAGCGCCACGGAGCCCGGCATCGCGTCACGGCTCCCGCGTGCCAGGAGCGAGATCATGGGCCACCCGGGGGCGGCCGTGCGCCGCCCGCCAGGGGCAGGGGATGTGGAATGCCACAGGACAAGATCGTCATCCGCGGAGCCAGGGAGCACAACCTCAAGAACGTGGACCTCGAGCTGCCACGCGACCGGCTGATTGTCATCACCGGCATCTCGGGCTCGGGCAAGTCCTCGCTCGCCTTTGACACGATCTACGCCGAGGGCCAGCGGCGCTACGTCGAGTCCCTCTCGGCCTACGCCCGGCAGTTCCTCGGCCAGATGGACAAACCCGACGTAGACCACATCGACGGGCTCTCCCCGGCCATCAGTATCGACCAGCGCTCCAGCAGCCGGAACCCGCGCTCGACCGTAGGCACCGTCACCGAGATCTATGACTATATGCGGCTGCTCTACGCCCGCATCGGCGTGCCGCACTGCCCGCGCTGCGGCCGACCCATCAGCCGCCAGACGGTGCAGCAGATCGTGGACGCCGTCCTCTCCCTGCCCGCCGGGACGCGCTTTATGATCCTTGCGCCGCTGATCAAAGACCGCAAGGGCGAGCATCGCAAGGTCTTTGACGACATCCGCCGGGCGGGCTTTGTGCGCGCCCGCGTCAATGGCGAGGTCCGTGACGTCGGCGAAGAGATCGAGCTCGACCGGTACAAGATGCATACCATCGAAGCCGTCGTCGACCGGCTTGCCATCCCACAGGCAGGGGGCGAAGGTGAGCAGCGCAGCCTCGACCCGACCAGGCTCGCCGACTCGCTTGAGACCGCCCTCAAGCTTGGGGGTGGAGTGGTGATCATCGCCACAGACAAGGGCGAGGACCTGCTCTTCTCAGAGCACCTCGCCTGCGCGCACTGTGGCATCTCACTGCCCGAGATCGAGCCGCGGACCTTCTCGTTCAACAGCCCCCATGGGGCCTGCCCGGCCTGCAGCGGCCTCGGGGTGCGGCTCGTGCTCGACCCGGAGCTGATCATCCCGAACAAGGAGCTCACGCTCGCCGAGGGCGCCATCCAGCCCTGGAGCCGCGCCTCTACCAGCGAGACCTACTTTGGGCAACTGCTCAGGTCGGTGGCGAAGCACTATGGGTTCTCGGTCGACGTGCCCGTTTCCCAGCTCAAGCCCGAGCACATCAGGATCCTGCTCTACGGCACCGGGGATGAGGCGCTCACCCTGACCTACACGAACCACCGCGGGCGGCTACATACCTATCAGACGCCCTTCGAGGGTGTGATCCCAAACCTCGAGCGGCGCTACAAAGAGACGGCCTCCGACTATATCCGCGAGGAGATCGAGCGCTACATGACGCCCCGCCCCTGCGAGGCCTGCCACGGCGCGCGCCTGCGCCCGGAGAGCCTCGCCGTCAAGGTCGCGGGGCGCTCCATCGTCGAGGTCGCAGCCATGTCGGTTCTCGAGTGTCGCGAGTTCTTCCGCCGGCTGCCCGAGACCCTGTCCGAGCGCGATCGCACCGTTGCCCAGCAGATTCTCAAAGAGCTCAATGCCCGGCTCGGGTTCCTCGTGGACGTGGGCCTCGATTACCTCACGCTGGACCGCGCCGCCGCCACGCTGTCTGGAGGCGAAGCACAGCGCATCCGTCTGGCAACGCAGATCGGCTCGCAGCTCATGGGCGTCCTCTACATACTGGACGAGCCATCCATCGGCCTGCACCAGCGGGATAACTACCGGCTGATCGAGACGCTCAAGCGCCTCCGCGACCTGGGCAATACTGTCCTGGTCGTCGAGCACGACGAGGAGACGATCCGGCAGGCGGACTATGTAGTCGACCTCGGGCCGGGCGCCGGCGAGCACGGCGGACACGTGGTCGCCGCGGGCCCCCTGCCAGTGATCGAGGCCTGCCCAGACTCCGTCACGGGCCAGTTCCTGCGAGGGGAGCGTCGGATTCCGGTTCCAGCCACCCGCAGGAAGGGCAACTCTCACTATCTGACCGTGCGTGGGGCGAGCGAGAACAACCTGAAGCACATCGATGTGCGCATTCCACTGGCCAAGCTGGTCTGCATCACCGGAGTCTCCGGGTCGGGCAAGAGCAGCCTGCTCATGGAGATTGTGTACAAGCGGCTGGCGCAGGTGCTGCACCACAGCAAGGAGCGGCCCGGCGCCCACGAGGCCATGCTGGGCATCGAGTACCTGGACAAAGTCATTGATATCGACCAGTCGCCCATCGGGCGGACGCCGCGTTCGAACCCTGCGACTTACACCGGGCTGTTCGGACCGATCCGCGACCTCTTTGCGTCAGTGCCCGAGGCGCGGCTGCGCGGCTACAAGGCGGGGCGCTTTTCCTTCAACGTCAAGGGAGGCCGCTGCGAGGCCTGCCAGGGCGACGGCATCATCAAGATCGAGATGCAGTTCCTGCCCGATGTGTACGTGCCCTGCGAGGTCTGCCACGGCAAGCGCTACAACCGTGAGGCACTCGAGATTCTCTACCGCGGCAAGAATATCGCGGACGTTCTGGAGATGACCGTGCACGAGGCGCTCGACTTCTTCGCCCACATCCCCGCCATCCGCTCCAAGCTGGAGACCCTCGAGCAGGTCGGTCTCGGCTACATCCGACTCGGCCAGCCGGCGACGACTCTATCGGGCGGCGAGGCGCAACGCATCAAGCTCTCTCGCGAGCTCTCCCGGCGCGCGACCGGGCGGACCCTCTACATCCTGGACGAGCCCACGGTCGGCCTGCATATGGCCGACGTAGAGCGGCTGCTCGCCGTCCTCCAACGCCTCGTGGACGCCGGCAACACGGTCGTGATCATCGAGCACAACCTCGATGTCATCAAGTGTGCGGATTGGGTCATCGACCTTGGCCCCGAGGGCGGCGATGCCGGCGGCTACATCGTGGCCGAAGGGACGCCTGAGGAGGTGGCGGCTGTGCCGCACTCCTACACCGGTCAGTACCTGAAGAAGGCCCTGGAAGCCGAACACGGCCCCGCTGTTTCGACCATCGGGCATCGACCGTCCGTCCTTCGCGAGCGGCCCGCGAGCGTGACCCATCAGACCTCAGGAGAGTTCTAGCGGTTCATGACTGATCTCGCTGTCAGCATCGGTGCCCACGAGCACCGGACGACAACCTCCACCATACACCCGGCGTCCGGCCCTGCCTATCACATCTGGACGATCGGCTGTCAGATGAATCAGGCCGATTCGCGCCGCACGGCCGCGGCACTGGACGCGCTCGGCTTCCGGCAGGTAGCCCGCCCGGAGGATGCCGACCTCGTGATCCTCAACTCTTGCGTGGTACGGCAGAGCGCGGAGGACAAGGTCACAGGCAGGCTCCAATCCCTCCGGGCGCTAAAGGCGCGCCACCCTGGCACCGCCCTCGTGCTCATGGGATGCCTGGTCGGAGATGTACAGACGCTTCGGGCGCGCTTCCCGCACGTCGATCTCTTCCTGCGCCCTTCCGACGTGGAGGGGCTGCTGGGCTGGGTATCGGCGCAGATGACCGAGGCCACGCGCCCATGCGCATTCTCCGGCTATTCCACGGAGCAAGGCCTGCGCACGGCCGCTAGCCTCGGGGCGCCGGCGCCTGTCTCCGTCGGTGTTACCGCCATGATGGGCTGCGACCGCCACTGCACCTACTGCATCGTCCGCCTGCGCCGCGGCCCGGGCAGGAGCCGCCCTCCTGAGGAGATCGTCGCCGAGGCCGAGGCCCTCGTGCGCTCGGGCGCACGGGAGGTCGTGCTCCTCGGGCAGAATATCGACGCCTACGGCCGCGACCTGCCGGAGCGACCGACCCTCGCCTCGCTCCTGCGCCAGGTCCACGAGATCCCCGGGCTGCTCCGACTGCGCTTCCTCACCTCGCACCCTGCGGACCTCGAGGATGAGGTCATAGACACAGTCGCCGCGCTACCCAGGGTCTGCCCACACTTTGAGCTCCCGGTCCAGGCCGGCGACGACCGGATTCTGCGCCGCATGGGCCGCGGCCACCGTGCCGCCGACTATCTGGCGCTCGTGGAGCGCATCCGCGGCCGCATCCCCGATGCCTCGCTGGCGACCGACATCATCGTAGGCTTTCCGGGGGAGACGGTCGAAGAGTTCGAGCGGACCCTCGATCTTCTCCGCACCGTCCGTTTCGACGCCGTGCACGTCGCCTGCTACTCCGTCCGCCCGGGCACGCCGGCAGCCCGCCTGCCCGATGACGTGCCCCAGGAGGAGAAGGAGCGCCGGCGACGCGCCGTTGAGGCGCTGCAGGAGCAGATCGTGGGCGAGATCAACGCCCGCCTCCTCGGGCAGGAGGTGGAGGTCCTGGTCGAGGAGATGCACAAGGGCAAGTGGAAGGGACGCACCCCCTCGAACAAGCTGGTCTTCTTCGAGCACCCCGACGATTGGCACGGCCGCCTCGTCAGGCTGCGCATCAGCAGGGCGGGCCCCTGGTCGCTGCAGGGGCAGATGAGGTAGGGTCACCACTGCTCGAGATCGGCACGCATGACGAGGTCTACTAGCCTCTATCTGGACTCCCGCCCCCGAAACTGCAGGCGGATCGGAGTACCCTCGAAGGGAAATCGCTCGCGGATGCAGTTCTCGAGGTACCGCTCGTAGGAAAAGTGCACGAGGCGCGTGTCGTTGACAAAGAACACAAAGACCGGCGGGTTGGTCTCTGCCTGTGTGCCGTAGTATATGCGCAGGCGCTTCCCCCACTTCGAAGGCGGAGCGTGCGCCGCCACCGCATCCCGGATGAGGTCGTTGAGCTCACCCGTTGAGATGCGCTGGTATCGCGCCTCCCGCACCCGCAGCGCCGTGTCCATGATCTCGGGGATGCCACGCCGCCGCAGCGCGGAGACGAACAGGATCGGCACATAGGGCAGGAACTTGAGCGTCTCGCGGGCCATCTCGCGGAAAGCAGGCTCGGCACCCGGCTCCTTGCCCGCCAGGTCCCACTTGTTCACCGCCACCACGACGCTCTTCTCTTCCTCGAGAATGTAGCCAGCCACGTGAGCATCCTGCGCGGTGACGCCCTCCGTGGCATCGATCACCAGGATGACCACGTCGGCGCGGTTGATCGCGCGCAGAGCCCGCAGCACGCTGTACTTCTCCACGCCGGGCTCCACCGCCCCGCGCCTGCGAATCCCCGCCGTGTCGATGAGGGTGACCTCTTCACCACGCCAGAGGACAGAGCTGTCGATGGCATCCCGCGTGGTCCCCGGAATGGGGCTGACAATCGTGCGCTCCTGCCCGAGGATGGCGTTGAGGATCGAGGACTTGCCGACGTTCGGCCGCCCCACGATGGCGATCTGCGGCCGTTCGGGCACCTCCTCCTCGGGCGCAGGAGCGAACGAGGCCACCACCGCGTCGAGCAAGTCGCCGGTGCCCGTGCCGTGCAGCGCCGAGATGGGAAAGAGCGGCTCTATGCCGAGCGCATGGAACTCGGTGGCCGCCAGGCGGCGCTCGGCGTTGTCGGCCTTGTTCACAGCCAGAATAACCGGCTTGGCCGAACGGCGCAGGATGTCGGCCACCGCCCAGTCGTCGGCGACCAGGCCAGCGAGGACATCCACCACGAATACGACTACATCCGCTTCCGCGATCGCCAGCCTCGCCTGCGCCTGCACCTGACGGGAAAGGTCATCGGTCGGCGCGGCCAGGAGCCCGCCGGTATCGACGACAGTAAAGCTTCGCCCAGCCCAATCGGCCTGAGCATAGAGGCGGTCCCGGGTTGTGCCCGGCTGGTCCTGCACGATCGCCAGCCGCTCCCCCACGAGCCGGTTGAACAGGGCCGATTTGCCGACGTTCGGCCGCCCCACGAGGGCTACGATCGGCTGGCTCACCGGGTCCCTCCGCTCACCTGAGAGATGGTGACCTCAACGATCTCCGGCGACATGCCCTCAACCCGCAGGCTCGACCCTTCCGGCAGCACGACGGTCGGGGCGACCATGTGCCGGCCTGTGCGCAAGCCAAACAGGTTCACGACCACGCTCACATCTCCAACCTGCAGCGCCTGCAGCTCCGGCATCGGACCCGACAGGATCACATCGACTGTGTCCGGCGAGATCGTGGCGGTCAGGCCGCTGCGCAGGCCAAGCACCTCGATCGTGGGCTGGATCGTCTTGCCGCCGATGATGGGGGTCACTTCCACCCGGACCAGCACGGTCTGTGTGCTCGTATCGGCAGAGTATACCGAGACGTCCTCCGGCAACTCGAGCGATACGCGCCGGGTAACGCTTTCCTTCACCCCCGTGACATCGATAGGCTCCGTCGAAACCACCGCGGGCATCGAGCGGATCACCTCAGGCTTGCCCTGGACGGTCACGGCTGCCGGCTCCACGCTGATGTTCGACACCCAGTACCCTGCAGCCGGGGCTCCGACGACCCTGGCCTTGACCGTTAGGTCACGGAACTCGGCCAGCGGCATGACCGGCAGCATCACGTTCACCGTCTGCGGCGTCAGGTCGACATCGTCGCCAACCTGTCGCGCCTCCGCATCCAAGGCGACCGGCGTGACCTGGCTCTCGACCGCCGTCTTGGAGCCGCGGAGCCACACCGTTGCCACCACCTCGCTCACCGACTCGACCAGCGAGCGCGGCCCCCGTAGCGTCACCTTCTGAGGCTCCACCTGGGGCGGCCCCATCTCGTAGCCCAGCGGCACCGTCTCGGGGTCGGCAACAACGGTCCGCACGTCCACTTCGCGCTCAATGCACTCCTCGAGGCGGACCACAACCCGCACCGGGCTGGACTGGACGACCATCGCCGTCTTTTCGTGCACGCGAACCTTCACATCCACATTGTGGATGCCCACTCCGAGCCCCTGCAGGTCCACCGTGGCCTCAACTGCGTCCGAGGTCAGCGTCGGCCAGGCGCTCGATGGCGCCCGTATGGTGACCCGCACATACTCCTCCACATTTCCCACGCGGACGAGGTCGGGGCCAAGGTTGATATACCTGATGGGGATCCGCTCGAAATAGTCGGTGCGTGGCGGGTCCTGCTCGTAGACCGCCATCACCCACACGGTGAGCGAGAGGAGCAGAGCCAGCAATCCGGAACCGAGGTACTCCAGCCACTCCCGACGGCGCGGGAGGCGCCGGAACGGCCTGGTTTGTTCCTTCATGCCAATGCCGACTCCTTGCCCTCAGCCTCTTCACCCCGCGAGCCGTGCCGGGAGAACCACTGGGCAAAGCCGTCGGTGGGGAAATGCGGCTGACAGAGGACCCGCAGGATCTTTTTCAGCCGCCGCTCGTCCAGGTGGCGAACCATCCGGCCGTTGTAGGCCACCGAGATGACGCCGCTTTCCTCTGAAACCACGACCGTTACTGCGTCCGTCTGCTCGCTCAGGCCGAGCGCCGCCCGGTGCCGCGTGCCCAGCCGGCTATCGACCATCATGCTCTCGGCCAGCGGCAGCACACAGGCTGCCGCCACAACCCGATCGCCTCGGATGATGGCCGCACCATCGTGCAGGGCCGTGTTGGGGTGAAAGATGGTGACCAATAGCTCCGGTGTCACCGCCGCATCGATGGTGACCCCGCGGTCGATGTACTCCTGCAGGCCCGTCTCTCGCTGGATGACGATGAGCGCACCGTGCCGCCGCTCCGACAGCCACCGCGATGCCATCGCGATCGCGTCGAGCGTCCGCTCGGTCGCTACCTCGCGGCCGGACCACAGGACCAGCCCGGCCGGGCGCCCCAACCGCTCAAAGGCGCGCCGCAACTCTGGCTGCAGGACGATGGGGATCACTACCAACAGGGCGGGCACAATGCTTCTGAAGAGCCAGTAGAAGGCCGTCAGGCGAAAGAACTTGCCCACCAGGAAGGCGAACAGCAGCAGCACGATAACGCCGCGCAGCAACGACACAGCCTGCGTGCCGCGCATGAGAAGCAGCAAGCCAAAGAAGGTCAGACCGACGAGCAGGATGTCGACAAGGTCCGTCAGCGTGACCCGCGACAGAAGCCATAGAACGTCTGCCACGACCACCTTCCTGGTAGCGAGCTACTGGCAGCCGACCTCCAGCGCCAGCCCAACCCGCCTGTCGACACACGTCAGGCGCTGTGACAGAGCCCACCGGCCATGCGCGACGCAGCATGGCCCTCGCCCCTCGGAGCAGAACCCTAGGCCTCACCTGCGAGAAGCCGGACCAGTATGGCCTTCTGCGCGTGCATGCGGTTCTCGGCCTGGTCAAACACCACCGAGTGCGGCCCATCGATCACCTCGTCGGTGATCTCCTCCCCACGGTGCGCGGGAAGGCAGTGCATCACCACCACGTGGGGCTGCGCCCCGCTGACGAGCCTGCTGTTCACCTGATAGGGCGGGAAAACCCGCAACCGCTGCTCGCGCTCGGCCTCCTGCCCCATGCTGGTCCAGACATCGGTGTAGATGACATCGGCGCCGCGGACCGCCTCGTGAGCGTCGTGCGTCACATCGACCGAGCCGCCGCTGGCGGCAGCAAACCCCCGCGCCTGCTCCAGAACCTCCTGAGCAGGCTCGTACCCGGGCGGGTTCGCGGAGACGATCCGCATCCCAACCTTGCTACCACCGAAGAGCAGCGACGTCAGCACGTTGTTCCCGTCGCCCACATAGGCGAGCCTGACGCCCGAGAGGCGCCCAAACTTCTCATAGATGGTCAGCAGGTCCGCCAGCCCCTGGCACGGATGGCTGTAGTCTGAGAGGCCGTTGATGACCGGTACCCGGGAGTACCGAGCCAACTCGACCACATGGGCATGGGCAAACACGCGGGCCATGATGCCATCCACATACCGGCTGAGGACACGCGCCACGTCGGCCACGCTCTCCCGTTTCCCCAGCCCGATCTCGTCCGGCGAGAGGTACATGGCAGCCCCGCCCAGGTGTCGCATCGCCATCTCGAAGGATACGCGCGTCCGTAGCGAGGGCTTTTGAAAGACCATGGCTAGCGTCTTGCCGGCCAGGAGCGGCGGGTTGCCACCGCTTTTCCACTCAGCCTTGAGCGCGACGGCCCGCTCGATGAGCCCAATGATCTCTGATGATGACAGGTCTGCCAGGCTGAGAAAATCCGTCTTCATGGATGGCCCCCTCCGCTCATCTAACAGCTTGCCCTAGCTTACCATGAAACCCCCGGATCAGCAAGCAACCACACGGGTGCGGGCCATACTCAGACCACCCGGTTGCGCAGAACCCCTACCCCCTCGATCTCGACCTCGACGACGTCCCCGCGAGCGAGCGGGCCGACGCCTTCCGGCGTGCCGGTGAGGATTACGTCGCCCGGCTCCAGGGTCATCACCTCCGAGATGAACGCCACGAGCGCAGACACGCCAAAGACCATGTCCCGCGTGCGACCCGACTGCCTCACGAGGCCGTTCACCCGACAGATCACGGACACGTCGGCTGGATCCAGCTCGGTGTCGATCCAGGGTCCGAGTGGGCAAAAGGTATCAAAGCTCTTACTCCGGGTCCATTGCTCATCCAGTCGCTGCAAGTCCCGTGCCGTCACGTCGTTGCCGCAGGTGTACCCCCAAACGTACGACGGGACGTCGTTGGGCCGTACATGGCGGCAGCGGCGTCCGATGACGACGGCAAGCTCCGCCTCGTGATGCACGTTCTTTGAGGCTGCAGGATACACAATCGCGTCATCCGGGCCAATGACCGCCGTCGGTGGCTTGAGGAAGATGATCGGGGAAGCCGGCACCTCATTCCCCAGTTCCGCCGCGTGGGCGCGGTAGTTGCGGCCTACTGCGACGATCTTGGATGGCTCGCATGGCGCGAGTAGACGCACCGCCTCAAGGGGCACCGCCTCGTCGGCGGTCGCCACGCCCTCCCACGGCCGATCACGTAGCGGCACGACGGTCTCGCCTTCGAGCCGCCCGTAGCCGGTCGCCCCCTGTCGCTCGAATCTCACAATCCGCATCCTGCTGCTCCTCCGAACCTCGGCAGCCCTATCCACGCTGCATGCCCGCACGATCCCCAAAGCCAGCGGAGGATGCTTTCCTCGCCCAGATGAGGTCGTAGTAAGTCTGCCACGCCTCGGTCTCGAGCACCTCGAGGCCCAACCCTTGGAGCACAGCCTCCAGCCGCCCCCTGCCGCACAGACGCCCCGGATACCACAACACGTCCAGCCCGACCCGGTTGCTGATCAGGAGCACTCCGCCTGGCTTGAGGGTCCGCGCCAGCTCGCGGAGCACCGCCCGAGGGCGGGGGGTGAACTCGAGCACCTCCAGGCAGGTAACCGCATCAAAGCGCGCATCCCCAACCGGCAAGGACCCTGCGTCGGCCAGGACGAGACCGCATCGCCCCGATACCAGTCCGGGCTTGCAGCTCGCCTGCCCAAGCATCCCGGATGAACGATCTACTCCGAGCACGCGCCCGCCAAAGTCCTCCTCCGCCAGAAGCGCGGCCGGCACTCGCCCTGTGCCCGTTCCCACGTCGAGGACGAGAGGGTGCGGCGCAGCCTCCAAGGCGAGGAGCAGGGGCCGCGCCAGGTAGCGGGCGTCGTCGGCCGGCTGCGAATTCTTGATGCGGTCATAGCGCGCCGCGGTGCGGTCGTACAGCCACGCCACCACACGCGGCCCAAAGTAAGCGCCCTCCGAGAGCACGAGTGCCCAGTAGGCGGCAAACCCGAGAACCCCCAGCAACAGGAGCCCTATCCCCCAACCGACTACGTGCGCCCGTGCCAGCTCCGCTAGACCGGCCAAACCAGCCCCCACGCCACCGCCAGCAGACTTGCCATCAGATAAGGCTGCGTGTGCTGCAAGAAGGTCCGCTGGCTGCTCGGTCCCTCGGGCAAGAGAACCAGCGGGGGCACTGTCAGGAGCAGGACGGCGCCCGCCAGGAGCGGCGCATGCAGAGCAGCAAGCAGTCCGGCCTGCAGCAGTTGCCCTGCCGCCAGTGCCGCTGCGAGCGGAGGCCGCCTTGTCCAGGCATACCACACCACGGCCAGAGCCAGCCCGGCCAGCAGCGTGTGATAGTCCGGATCCGCGAAGGTGCTGCGCCCCACCAGCCACGCCACCATGAACTGCCCGGCAGCCATGGCCTCCCGCGCCCCGCTGCGAGGCGGCCTGCCAAGCGCAGTGAGCAGCGTCACAACCAGCGCCACCAGTACCACGAGCGGCACATAGCCGCCCGCCACCGCGCTGAGGACCGCCGTGATCAGCGCCAGAAGCAGCCACCGCTCGCCGGCGCCCTGCAGCGCCCGCCATTCCCCAAGGGCCCGGCCCGTCTGGGCCGCCATGCGGTCGAGGGCGCGCTGTGCGGGCGAGTCCGGTCGGGCGTAGGGGATTGTCCAACGCACCTCGGCCACAGCCGCGCCGCGGCTCGCCTGCCGCATTCGCCCGATCTGCATCGCCAGGAGAAGCGACGATCCCAGGAGCGGCTCACTCACCAGCCAGGCCACGGCCAGGAGCACCAGGCTGCGCAGCGTCAGCGGCACGTCGCCGCTGCTCAGCACCCCGCCGAGCATGGCCCAGGTCGGCCCGTGCCAGGTGCGGGGAGCGTGCAGTTCCAGTTCAACGCCAATCCACCGCGCGACCTGCCCGGACGCTGCTATCCACGAATCCCGCTCCGGCGGGGCCTCTCCGGCTCGTCCTTCTGCAGACATGGCCTCCTAGCCGCCTCGCACCGTGTTGTACCGCACGGGCCTCTGCCAGTTTCGGTCCATGACCCGGCGATACAGCACATCCGCATCGAGGCCAAGGGCCGACATCAGGTGTAGGATGCGGATCACCGCGTCGGTGAGCTCCTCGCCAACCTTCTCGAGGCTTTGACCCTTCTTGTAGGCGTCGGTCGCTTCGGAGACTTCGGTGTGAATGAGGGCCAGCATCTCCCAGATGCGCTCAGGGCCGGACCCGAAACCTTTCTCATCGGCCAGGGAGCGGACCTCTTCCATGAGGGTATTCAGCGTACTCTGCCCGGGCACCAGAACCTCCCGATGAAACGCCAGCCAGCCGCAAGAGCTGACCGCGTCACCTCAGCCAGCGCCCGCCACGGCAAGCCCTCTCGGCGAAGGGAGGAAGACGCGGGCTCCGGCACTGGCTGTTGGCCTCAACCGCCCTGCCGTCACCCTACCGGCTCCGCCCAACGTCCGGTGAGCTGAAAGGCCAGGGCAACAGCTCCCCGAGGGTCCAGCGCCTCCAACGGCCATCGGGCGTCGCGGCGTAGACCTCGAGCTCGGGCCCTGCGAACTCGGCCAGCACCTGCCGGCAGGCCCCGCAGGGCGGCGAGCCATCCTCGTTCACCACCGCGAGGGCCCGCCAGGCTCTCCTGTGACCCGCACATACAGCGCCAAAGGCCGCCGTCCGCTCCGCACAGACCGTGAGGCCATAGGACACATTCTCGACATTGCACCCGAGGAACACGTCCCCGCTGGCCGTCTCCAGCGCAGCCCCGACCGCGTACTGCGAGTATGGACTGTAGGCGTTACGGCGCGCCTCCGCGGCAGCGGTGATCAGCTCCTTGGGCGTCATCGTCGTCCTCTGCCAGGCACGCCTTGTGCCTGGCGCTCACCCTCCGCCGGCCCGGTCTCAATCCGCGCGTCCTCTGCCATCCGATGCACCCGCGCCGGGACGCCATAGACCACCGTGTTCGGTGGCACGTCGTGGGTCACCACCGAGCCTGCGCCGATCTGCGCCCCCGGCCCAACCACCAGCGGAGCCACCAGCATGGCCCCACCGCCGATGAGTGCTCCCTCGCCAATCTGAGTGGCGCGCCTCTCTTCCCCATCACGGTTACAGGTCACAGCGCCGGCGCCGATCCGCACATTCGCCTCGACGGTCGCATCGCCGACATAGCTCGAGTGCTCCACCTCAGTGCCAGGTCCAAGGTACGAGTTCTTGACCTCGCCAAAGCTCCCGAGGCGCACACCATCATCGAGACGGGCCCCGCTCCGCAGGCAGCCGTAGGGTCCCACGATCACGTCGGCACCCAGGGCGGAGTCCTCCACTGTCGAAGCCACAACGCGGCACCGGGGACCGAGCGTAGCATTCCGCAGGAGCGTGTTCGGGCCCAGGATGCAGTCATCCCCGACCTCGGTGTTGCCGAGCAGGTATGTATTGGGGTAGATGACGGTATCCGGCGCCACACGGACGCCGACTTCGACGTACGTCGTCGCGGGGTCGATGAGGGTCACGCCAGAGCGCATCAGCTCCTCATTGATACGGCGGCGGAGCACCTCCTCCGCCCGCGCCAGCTGCAGCCGGTCGTTGATGCCGATCACATCCTCAGGGTCCTCAACGGGCACCGCTTCGACCCGTTCACCCTCCGACACGGCGATTCCCACCAGGTCTGTGAGCATGTACTCGCCCTTGGGGCTGATCTGCAGTTGCGTGAGGTGATCCCACAGCCATGGCCCGCGGAAGTAGTAGACGCCGCAGTTCAGCTCGCGGATCTCAAGCTCCTCTGGGGTGGCAAAGGCCTCCTCAACGACGCGGACCACGCGGCCTTCATCGTCACGGACGACGCGGCCAAAACCCATGGAATCGCCTCCCGGTGGTATCTCCAGGGTCAGCATGGCGATGGCCGGTGTAGTGGTGGCGAAGCAGTCGGCGAGGCGGCTCACGGTAGGAGGAGTCAGCAGGGGCATATCGCCATACAGGACGAGCACCGCATCGGAGCGCCCGCGGAGCTCGTCGCGCGCCTGGAGCACCGCATGCCCCGTTCCCAGGCGCGTCTCCTGCAACACATAGCGGACACAATCGCCCACGCGGTCTCGGACCAGGGCGGCACCCCGGCCGATGACAAGCACCGGTGCCTGGGTGCTGAACTGTAGGGCAAGGTTCACCACGTACTTCACCATCGGCTGGCCGCCAAGGGGGTGCAGGACCTTCGGAATCTTGGAGCGCATACGGATACCTTGCCCTGCGGCCAGGATGACAACCGCGGTGTTCATGGTGCCTTCGGTCCTCCTGAGAGGCGTGTAGCGAGAGGGAGGCCATCGAGCTCCCTGCAGGCTACCGATTCCCTGAAGGGCAAGGGCCGCGAGGGCTGCCGCGTGCTACGGGGGCGGGGAGGTCGGGCCTCGCGGCTCCATACTGGGGCATAGGGCTTCCAGCCCTCGCTTCGCAGCCGCGGCGCCCCAGATGCCCCGGGAGCGGCGCTATTCTAGCATGGGGAGTGGGAATGTGCAAACGTGACGGCGCCAGGCCCCACGAGGGGTGTGAACCCCTGCTGCCGATACCCTGGTCGGCCCACGGGGTGACCCGGATCGGCGGTCGGAGCCGTGGCTGCCACCAGAGCAGTGCCTGCAAGCCTGCCCAGCCCAGCTCGATGAAGCGGGCCCTCTGCAGTTCCACCGTTACGCGACAGCGAAAAAAAGGCCGGGCATCCGCCACGGGGCACCAGTCCGCGACTGGTGGCCCGTGGCCGAGGCCCGGCCTTTGAAAACGAAAACAGGTTCCCTTGGCAATGACCTACTCTCCCAGGGGGCTTCCCCCCAAGTACCATCGGCGCTGGAGGGCTTAACTGCCGGGTTCGGGATGGGACCGGGTGTTTCCCCTCCGCTCCAATCACCAAGGGAACCTGTTCTCAGCTTGTAACACGGATCGGTTTCCCGCAGATTGCGGGTGCGGTAGTACCCTAAGAACTGAACAGAATGCGTCCGCTTCTTGCGCGCACCACGTTGGGTGAATTAAGCCCTCGGCCATTAGTACGGCTCGGCTCAAGACATTGCTGCCCTTACACCTGCCGCCTATCAACCTGGTAGTCTCCCAGGGGCCTTACCCGGTTGTCCCGGTG
>DYEI01000110.1 GCA_020725765.1 Anaerolinea sp.
ACACCCACTTTTTTCTGTATCCCCTCCCCCGCCGCGGCCTATCCATTACCCCCAAGTGGCCTGGGGGGAGCGCGGGCGCCCGCGGCCTGCGCTCCCCCCGGGTCACTTGTACTGGATAGCGCGCCGCGCGGGTGGGGAGAGGAGCGGGGGTAGATGTATCAAGGATTGCCCTCTGGCGCTCTTGATTGCTGTAGCGCAGGCCTGCATGGACGGATGAGCGTGAGAGGAGGGGAACATGACACGGTCGAGATGGCTACTGACGCTCGGGCTGGTGCTCGCAACCTGCCTGGCCACGCTGGGCGCGCCGCTGGCGGCCTCCGCGTCGGGCAAGGGCCCGGCCCGGCTCGTCTACTTTGGCGAGGTCGAGAGCTGTCCAGAAGGGGGTGGTGTGGGCCTCTGGAGCATCGGCGGACGCGAGGTCACGGTAGTGGAGTCAACGCGCTTCGTTGAGACCTGGGGGGAGGCCGACGTCGGCGCCTACGTCCTGGTCAACGCCCGAGTGCTCGAGGACGGCACCCTCGAGGCCGCCCTGATCCATGTGCAGCCGCCGTTCTTCCGTGCCATTTGCCGCTTTGGGCAGACGGTTGCACAGCGGGCGGCCTTCCGGCAGCAGGGCGGAATCCAGAGCCAGGAGCGGATACAGACCCAGACCCGCGATCAACTCCACGTACAGGAGCGGATTCAGATCCACCTCCGGCTACAGGATCAGACCTGCTCCCAGGAGCAGGATCAGGCCCGCACCCAGAGTCAACAGCAGCTGCGGGATCAACCCTGCCTCCAGGATCAGGTCCGCACCCAGACACAGCAACTACAGGATCAGGCGCGGTCCATGACCCAGGGTGCCGCCTCTCTTCAGGCCAGAACCCCGAGCAGATGAGAGCCCGCGCCCAGACCAGGGCCGGCGCCCGGTAGGGAAGACGCGGCTGACCCCCGACCGCTCAGGTGCCAGCAGGGGCGGGGCGCGGCTGCGCAGCAGCCGCGCCTCGCGAGCTAACGCCCCTCGCTCCCTGTGGTGCCCTGGAGGCAGGTGAAAGGGCGCTCTTGAGTAACTGTCCTTGCCGGAGGGTACCCCATCCCCTCGTCCCCCTTCCCCCCATCCATTACCCACAAGTGGCCTGGGGGACCGTCGGCGCCCGTCGCCTGCGCAGCATCTTGCGGAGGGAGCTACCTCCACCCCTGACCCGTGGAGTTTGGCCTTTTGAAGTCCTCGCCCCTCACTATTACCTCCATCGCCGGTCAGCAGTCGTGCGGCGCGGCTCGTGCTGTAATGCCCCCACCCCCGACCCCTTCCCC
>DYEI01000002.1 GCA_020725765.1 Anaerolinea sp.
CGAGGGCATGGCCCATCGAGGGGACCCCCGCCCCTGGGGCATTCCCCGCTTTGCCCAGCGGGCAAAGCGGGGTTAAGCCCCAGCGGTGAGGGTCCCTCGATGGGCAAGGCCCTCGCCCTGCGACCAAAGAAGGCCGTCCGCCCTTGAAGGGCAAGGGGCGTCCCGGGCACAGCATAGCTGGGGTCATCAGCCTGCCTCCGTTCCATCCTCTCTGAACGCGGACCTGAACACTCACCATGGACCTCGCATTTGACGAGAATCCCCATTCTCTGCTATACTCGCTTCGTCTTTACACGTCGCACGGAGCGAGGAGGCTACGATGAGAGTACCCGTCCGCGAAACCCGTACGCACTCTGTCTGGTGCCTACCCTGACGGAGGGTGCGCTTCAGGGCCGAGGTCCTGCCAGGCAGGCTGTCCGGGCATTCCGGACGGGCCGGTCTCTCACTTTTCCTGTGAAGCAGTGACGCTCATCTGATCGAAGGGCCGTGGAGCACCCTCTTCGTGGGGACCCACGGCGTCTTTGTGCCTTGCTGCCGGCTCTAGCGGGCTTCCGGCCGGAGGCCGTGGGTCCAGGGACTCACGGCCTTTCGTTTTACATCGGAGGCTCTACTTGAGTACGACGCTGCGGACCTATTCTGAGATCCTCGTGCGATACGTGCGCCCGCAATGGCGGCGGGCGGCCTCACTGAGCGCCCTTCTCCTCGGCAGCATTGGGCTGCAGCTCTACAACCCACAGGTGCTGCGGCGCTTCATAGACACGGCGGCGGCCGGCGGCGAGGTGCGAGCGCTGGCACGGGCGGCGCTTCTGTTCATGGGCGTGGCGCTCGCCAACCAACTCGTCTCCGTGACGGCCACCTACCTCAGCGAGAATCTGGCCTGGGCTACGACCAACGCCCTGCGCGAGGACCTTGCCCTGCACTGCCTGCAACTGGACATGCCCTTCCACAAGTCGCACACGCCCGGCGAGATGATCGAGCGGATCGACGGCGACGTCACCGCCCTGGCCAGCTTTTTCTCGCAGTTTGTGATCCATCTGCTCGGGAGCGCTCTGCTGCTCTCGGGCATCCTGGTGCTCATGTGGCGCGTGGACTGGCGGGTTGGGGTGGCGATGACGCTGTATGCCGCCATCTCGCTGGGCGTGATGCTGGCAATGCGGACCATGGTCGTCCCTTACTGGGCGGCATCGCGCCATGCGGCAGCCGAGTTCACCGGATTCCTGGTCGAGCGCCTTTCCGGAATCGAGGACATCCGGGCCAACGGCGCCGTGCCCTATGTCCTTCGGCGCTTCTTCGAGCTCATGCGGGAGCGACTGCACAGGGACCGGCGCGCCACGCTGGTCTCGACGCTGATGTGGTTCGCTTTCCTGACCTTGATCGCGGCGGGCATGGGGCTCTCCTTTGTGCTCAGCGCCCACCTCTACCGGGCAGGGCTGATTTCCCTGGGGACCGCGTACATCATCTTCCACTACACGCAGATGATGGCTCGGCCCTTCAATATGCTGAGCCGTCAGATGGAGGTCCTGCAGAAGGCAGGGGCCGGGGTCGAGCGAATCGTCCGGATCCTCCGGTTGCAACCTGTCGTCTCGGATGGCGGGGCCGGCAGTCTCGGCTCCGGTCCACTTGGCGTCGAGTTCCGCGAGGTCTCGTTCGCCTACGATGGTGAGGAGAAGGTGCTGGACCGACTCTCCTTTCGCCTTGCGCCTGGCAGGGTGCTTGGCCTGCTTGGCCGCACGGGCAGCGGGAAGACGACCGTTGCTCGCCTGCTCTCGCGCCTCTATGATCCGGACGCGGGTCAGGTCCTTGTGGACGGGGTGGACATCCGCACGGTGCCGCTCGCCGAGTTGCGGCGGAGGATAGGGGTCGTGACTCAGGACGTCCAGCTCTTCCAGGCCTCGGTGCGTGACAACCTGACGTTCTTCGATCCTCAGATCAGCGATGCCCGCATCTTGCAGGTGCTCGATGAGGTCGGGCTTTCGGCCTGGTATCGGTCGCTCCCTGACGGTCTGGACACCGAGTTGGGGCCGGATGGGGGCGGGCTATCCGCCGGAGAGGCGCAGCTCCTCGCCTTTGCGCGAGTGTTCCTGCGAGACCCAGGCCTGGTCATCCTGGACGAGGCCTCGTCGCGGCTGGACTCGGCGACCGAGCAGCGCGTTGAGCGGGCCATCGACAGGCTCCTGCGCAGCCGCACTGCCGTGGTCGTGGCGCATCGCCTTACAACCGTCCAGCGGGCCGACGAGATCATGATCGTCGAGGCGGGGGGCATCTGCGAGTGGGGCGAGCGGCAGGCGCTGGCTGCTGATCCCGGCTCGCGCTTCTCCGGCCTTCTGCGGACGGGACTCGAGGAGGCCCTGGCATGAAGACATGGCAGTACCTCTGGCGCCTGGTTCGATACAGGGGAGGGCTCTACGGCTTCCTGGTGCTCGTGGCGATCCTGCACTGGCTGGTGGAGATGGCGCCGGGGCTCCTCGCACAGCGGTTTCTGAACTGGCTGGTGCTGCCCGCCCCAACGCTCGGGGGGGTCTGGTGGGTAGTCGCGCTGCTGGGTGCGAGCGCCCTGGCGCACGCGGCTTTCTTCTCGGCGCAGTCGGTGGCGATGGTGACGTACCGGCACACGGTTGGGGCGCTCCTCCGGAAGAACATGCTGGAGCATGTGCTCCGCCGGCCGGCGGCACGGGCCCTGCCCGACTCGCCCGGGGAGGCGGCGAGCCGCTTCGGCGGGGATGTGGACGAGGTCATGGAGGCGCTCCTGTGGGTCTCGGAGATGACGGCGGCAGTGGTCTTTGCTATAGTTGCCATCGCCATCATGCTGCGCATCCAGCCCTACATCACACTTGTGGTCTTTGTGCCTCTCATCGGCGTGGTAGCCATCGCCAACGCGGCCAGCCGCCGCATCGAGCGGTACCGTCAGGCCAACCGCGAGGCGACTGGCCGCGTGACGGGCTTTCTGGGCGAAGTGTTCGGGGCCGTGCAGGCGATCAAGCTGGCCAACGCCGAGGAGCATGTCATCGGCCGCTTCCGTATCCTGAACCAGGAGCGACGGCGGGCGGCCGTGAAGGACAGCCTGTTCCAGGAGGTGCTGCACTCGATCTTCTGGAATACCGTCAACCTGGGCACGGGCGCCATCCTCATCCTGGCGGCGGGCGCCATGCGTGCCGGCACGTTCAGGCTGGGCGACCTGGCTCTCTTTGTGTTCTACCTGGACTTTATGACGGACACGATGTTCTACGTGGGCCACTTGCTGGCGCGGTTCCAGCAGGCGGGAGTGTCGATCCGCAGAATGCTCGAGCTCATGGCCGACACGGTGCCCGAGGCGCTGGTGAAGCCAGGGCCGGTCTACATGCGGGGTCCCTTCCCGGAGGTGCCCTACATACCGAAGGGAGAGGGCGACCGGCTGGTGCGGCTCGAGGCACGCGGGCTCTCGTATCGCTATCCAGAGACCGGCAGCGGCATCCAGGACGTCGACCTGTGCCTCGATCGTGGCTCGCTCACCGTCGTCACGGGCCGCATTGGCTCGGGCAAGACGACGCTCCTGCGCGTCCTCCTCGGACTCCTGCCGATGGACGCCGGCGAGATTCGCTGGAACGGTGCTCCGGTGAACGACCCGGGGACGTTCCTCGTGCCGCCGAGGGCCGCCTACACGCCGCAGGTGCCACGGCTCTTCAGCGAGACGCTGCGCGATAACATCCTGATGGGCATGCCGGAGGACAAGGCCGATCTGCTGGAGGCGATCCGCCTTGCCGTGTTCGAGGAGGACCTCGCGGCTATGGCGAAGGGGCTGGACACGCTCGTAGGGCCGAGGGGCGTGCGGCTCTCGGGTGGGCAGGCGCAGCGCGTGGCCGCAGCGCGCATGTTCGCCCGCGACGCCGAGCTCCTGGTCTTCGACGATCTCTCGAGTGCCCTGGACGTCGAGACCGAGCGGACCCTGTGGGAGCGGCTCTTTGGCAGGCGGGATCTCGGTGCCCAAGGCCCCGCGTGCCTGGTCGTGTCGCACCGCAAGGCGGCGCTGCGCCGGGCCGACCGGATCATCGTGCTCAAGGAGGGCCGCGTCGAGGCCGAGGGGACGCTCGACGAGCTTCTGGAGACGTGCGAGGAGATGCGCCACCTGTGGCGCGAGCAGGAGCCGGGCTCCGGCTGTGAGCGGTAGCCTGATGGGACTGGCAGAGAACCGCGAGAAGGCCAAACGCGAGGAGCGGGCTGAGGGCAAGTCGTAGCAGCCGGCGCTGCCCGGAGGCGAGATTGAACAGTCACGCTTTCAGGGCGCGGGCAGGCACCGCCGGACCGGCACCTCGATGGGCATCAGGCCAAAGGGTGGCTCGCCGTCGACGAGCCCGTGGGCTACGAAAGTGTAATAGTGCTCGCCCTCCAGCACGTAGCCGTGGAGGCTCGCCAGCACTGAGGGGTGGCTGCTCCTGCGGGCCTCGAGGTCGTAGGTGCCAGCCTCGATCTCGGCAAAGGGGGTGACCCGGGCGAAGGGGACCAGGGTGAACAGCAGGCGGCCACCTCCGGTGCGGATGTCGAGGGCCGGGGCGTCTGGCGAGGCGTGCAGGAAGCGTATTCTCGCGTGCTCGCGACCGGGCGCCTGGGCCGTATCCTCTAGCAGCAGGGGCTGGAGATCGGGAACGCGGTCGACCAGGGCGAGGGTGTAGTCGAAGCGCGGCCTCAGCTTCTCGAGCTCGATGTCGAGGGCAATGCTTTCCCAGCCGATGCTGCCTGCAGGGTAGCAGCGGATGTGGTGTCGCTCTGGAGGCAGCTCACGATAGTTGGAGAGTTGCCCGTAGCGCAGGCCCGGGAGGACCAGCGTGTCGCCGACGTAGACGTCGAGCGGCGGGTCGCCGGGGGCAAGGTGCAGGAAGCGCAGGGTGGCACTGGGTGCCGCCATGGGCCCTGATACCCGTCCTTTCATGTGAGTCTGGTATGAGACCAGCGCAGGGTGAGCAAGAGCCATGCCAGGGCAGCGGTTGCTGCCCCCACTCCTACCCCTCCCCCTGGCGGACGCGACCCGTCCGCCAGGGGGAGGGGTAGGACTCGACTTTGGCCTTTTGGAGCGCAACCCGCGGTACCGTCCAGAACTCACCGAGATGACCTCCAGCCATGTCGCGTCCGAGATGCCCCTCCC
>DYEI01000111.1 GCA_020725765.1 Anaerolinea sp.
CGGGGGGATGGGGTACCCTCCGACAAGGGCCGAGGGACGGCGGCCAAAGCAGCCTCTCCGCCCTGAAGGGGGTCAGGGGGCAACCGCCCCATCGGCGCGCACGTCACTTCTGACCGAGACACAGCATCTTGCAGGAGGCAACCATGCTCAGAGGCGTAAGTCCCCTATCCGGCCTGGCAACCCTGCGCGATGCCCGATCGCACCGGGCGTCCAGCTGGGACCGCACCGGCGGCAACTATGATGCCATCGTCATCCAGCCCGGGCAAACGGCCACCCTGGCCGAGATCGACGGCGCGGGCTGCATCCGGCACATCTGGTTCACCATCGCCTGCGAGGACCGGCTCTATCTCCGCAAGCTCGTCCTCCGGATGTACTGGGACGGCGAGGAGGCCCCGAGCGTCGAGACGCCGGTCGGCGACTTTTTCGGCGTCGGCCATGGGGTCGCCGCCCACTTTGTGTCCCTGCCGCTGAACATGACCTGCGGTCCCGGCCGGCGACGGAGCGCGGGAATGAACTGCTTCTTCCCCATGCCTTTCGCGACGCACGCGCGCATCACGGTGGAGAACCCGTGCCAGGTGCCGGTCGGCGCGTTCTACTACTACATTGACTATGAGAGCTATGCGGCGCTGCCGGAGGACCAGGGGCGCTTCCACGCCCAGTGGCGCTGCGAGCATCCCTGCCAGGCGGTCGTCCACCCCGAGCCGGAGAAGGAGATCAACCTGACGGGGCGCGATAACTATGTCCTGCTCGAGGCCCAAGGGCGCGGCCACTATGTGGGCTGCGTCCTGAACGTCGACAACTGGAACGCCTTCCACCAGCGGTACACCTGGTTCGGCGAGGGCGATGACATGATCTTTATCGACGCCGACACCTGGCCGCCCTCCCTCCACGGCACCGGCACCGAGGACTATTTCTGCGAGGCCTGGGGCTTTCCCTCCGGGGCCTACGCGGGGCCGTACCACGGCGTCTCGCTGGCGGGTGACGCGCAGGAGTGGTCCGGGCAGTGGAGCCTGTATCGTTTCCACATCGAGGACCCGGTGCATTTCCGGGAGCGCATCCGCGTCACGATAGAGCACGGCCACGCCAACGATCAGGGGAACGACTACTCCTCGGTGGCGTACTGGTACCAGATGGAGCCGCACGCCCCCTTCCCGCCGCTGTCAGAGGTCGAGAAGCGGCTGCCGAGGAGGCATGTGGTGTAGCTGCAGGGTAACTCCCTGCTAGAAGAACGGCATCCGCATAAGCCGGGGATCAGGGGGTCGTCTGGTGTGGTGACGATTCGTGAGTTGCGGCATCGAGGACGCCCGAACTATGCCTGCAGTGCGCGGCTAGCGTGCCTACCATCAGGCGTGTAGCCTCAACTCTGCCGACAATGGCGACGATAGGTCCCTTGCCTATGGCTCCTCGATAGTGTACACAAAGTACTGCTCGCCAATGGGCTCAGCACGGCACACCCATTGGCCCGCGGGATTGACGACACCAGAGGGTGACGAGCACTGGAGATGGGTTGGTTCGCAGCTATCCACGGTTACGATCCACAAGCGCCCGGCCAGCGCGCGCAGGCGCAAGTTGGCCTCATGGTATTGCCAGGCGAGCTTGGATACGTCGCTGCCGTCGCGGCTCCCGTTGACGGCGTGGAAGATAATCCTGGCTCCCATCCTCGCCAAACGTTGAGTGAGGTGAGGATCAGGCATCGGCGTACAGGTAGGGTTTGCCCATAGATCGTTGCACACCAATCCCCCAATGGTGATGCCGTCCAGGTCAAAGGTACGCAGCGCGCGAGTCGCGTACTCGGTGATCTCGCCCCGAGGGGGGTCGTCGAGAGTGCCGCAGCGCAGGATCTTGCTATGGGCGCCAAGAAAGCGTCCGTCACGGTCATAGAACCGGATCTCGTCGTGGCACCGACCGCTGCGGGGCGCTATGAAGCAGGTGCCCAGAGCGAGGCTGAGCCCTGAGCGGCGGGCGAGGGCAACGATACGGCGCAACGCGTTACGGACGCTCTGGACATCGAAGCGAGACGAGTACCCGCTAAGCGACCCTTCGGGAGTGAGCAGAATGTTAGCCTGTTCCCGATGTGCGAAGGCGATAGCGCGAGCGATAGCCGCCTCGTTTGACGCAACATCGTTCGTGACGGGCAATTGGGCCCCGGCAACCCGCAATCTCATTGGAACTCGCCTCCTTGTGCTCCCAGCCTCGCCCCTGTGGTCCGGGCGCCGAATGTCTCGGTTTGTCGCACTCCCCGTGCGGCTCTGTCCGTCGCATACATTCGGGGCGTGCGTTGTCGGTCTGACAGACAATCGGACGTAAGAATCCGCCACCACCTGTCATCCCACGCCACCGGTTCGCGACAACGGCACTTGCGCCGGTTTCGAGTTCGACCACGACCCCGGCACCGGTCCTTCCACGGTGCAGGTGCGGTGCGGACGTGCACTAATGTGCACAAGACTGCACAGATTGCTCGGATCATAGCAGCGTCCGAAGAGTCTGTCAAGCGCTTCATGCGGTTGATTGAGAGGACCAGAAGAGGCGCGGTGGCTTTGGGGATGTGCTGTACGATCCGTGGCCGGGGTAACCTTTGCGGGGAACTGCCAAAGAGGCCTGTCAGGCCTCTGCGCAAACTGACCGTGTGCAGCGTCATCGTCGTGGGCGGATGCTACCAGCCTTGCCTGTTCGCCGGGTGAGGATGATGCTCTGCCCCGGAGGGGAATCGTGCCATCCCTGCGGGGCCTCCCACGGTCTCCTCGCCCATACGCGGTTGTGCAGCGGGCACGGGGCAGGATCATGGGGCGGGGAGCGGCCTGGGCCAGGCAGCACCCGGAACCCAAGGCTGGATGCCGGACGAATCCTGCAGGGGCTGATGTGGGTGTGAACAGGTCTGCAAAGCACAAAAAGCGAGGCTTGACAAAGAGTGCATTTCATGCTACAATAGTGGCAAATATGTGCGAGCCACTGCACAACGGTGCGCCATGGAATGCCGAGCGAGCCCGAGGCAAACTCGCTGCCGGCGGGGAGTCACGAAAGGACCTGTCCCTTGTTTGCTGACCCGACCTGCATACGCAGGCAGGTACGCACCTGCCGTTGGTCTTCCTGGGATCGCTCGGGTCGGAACCACGACTTCGTAGACCTGCGTCCCGGCCAAACGCTGACGTTGCTGGAGGAGCGCGGTCCGGGCAAGATCGTCCACTTCTACTGGACGACGATCAATGCCAGCCGCTTCCACTACCGCCAACTCGTCCTCCGTGCCTGGTGGGACGGAGAGGCATCCCCTAGTATCGAGGTGCCGCTTGGCGACTTTTTCCTGGTTCCTCACTGTACCCCTGTCCCCGTGCACTCCTTAGGGGCCGTGATCAACCCCGGTTCCTCTGACCTTTGGAGCTGGGGGCACAACTTCTATGTGCCAATGCCGTTCGCCTCGTCTGCCCGTCTCGAACTGACCTACGAGCCAATTCCAGGTATACCGGCCGATGTGATGGCCTTCTGGTATCACGTGGACATCGAGCGCTATGCTGAACCACTTTCGGACGACATCGGGCGGCTACACGCCCAGTGGCGACGCGAGAACCCGACCATGCCCAAGCAAGGCACCGAACCTAATAGCCCGACATGGAATGGAGATAACCTCGGTGGAGAGGAAAACTATGTCGCCCTCGAGGCTGAGGGCTGCGGCCACATGATCGGTCTGCACCTGCAGGTCGATAACCTCGGCGGCGGTTGGTATGGGGAAGGTGACGACATGGTGTTTGTCGACGGCCGCCCTGGGGAGCAATGGCCTCCAGTCTATCACGGCACCGGGACAGAGGAGATTTTTGGCGGCGGTGCCGGTCCAAATCGCGCCTATAGCGGACCCTATACTGGCTTCCACCTAGTGGAGAACCCCGACTACGCCGGCAAAAACGCCATGTATCGCTGGTACCTGGCCGACCCGATTCGCTTCGAGCGGTCCGTCGTTTGGACGATCGAGCATGGCCACGACAACAACTATGCAAACGACTATACCAGTGTAGCCTACTGGTATCAGATTGAGCCTCACGCTCCGTTCCCCGCTCTGCCGGACGCTCGGGCCCGACTGCCACACTTTGGTGAGTTAGTCTACAGAGCTGACGCGGCCCGTGCGCGATGCAAGGAGAGGCTCGACCAAGCGATACAGGCTGGGGCCGATAAAGAGACCCTGAAACGGATGTGGGAAGCTTTCAACGCTGGCAGCAAGGCGCTTATCGACGGACGGCTCGACGAGGCGATTGCGACGTTTGACTCAGCGTAGGGTAGGGGAGCCATGGGACCCCACGGAACTCCGCGATGGCCCGCACTCGACGGACAACCTTGGTACATTGGCAGCTATCCCGACCTGGGTGACCTAGCCTACGGGTCAGATCACGAGGTCGTGGATCATGCCATCTTCCAATCCACTGACGGGAAGTGGCATCTGTGGGCTTGTGTGAGAAACACAAGAATCGGCCGTCTCCTGTATGGTTGGGAGGGTGATTCACTTGAGCAGCGGCACAGGAAGCCGACCGGTGTCAAGATGCGCGCCGAGGCACAGTATGGTGAGAGCATAAACGACTGGGGCGGGGAGGAATGGATTCAGGCTCCCCACGTGATCGTAGTCGATGGACAATACTACATGTTCTATGGCGGCCACAACACCGAGTTGGGAGAATGTCAGATCTGCCTCGCGACATCTGAGGACGGCCGCTGTTTTGAGCGGTATCGTGGCCCGAGCGGGTACAGCCGTGTCTTCGTTGGCCCGGGTGAGGCGCGGGATCCGATGGTAATCCGGATCGGCGATCTGTACCACTGCTACTACTGCGGGCACGACAGAGGGCGCCGGAAGCCCTGCAAGGTCTACTGTCGCACTTCTGCCGATCTATATCACTGGTCGGATTACCGAGAGGTCTCGTGGGGTGGTCACGCCAGCGGTGTTCACGCCTGGAGCGCCGAGTGCCCGTTCGTGGTAGAGGTGGATGGTTACTACTACCTATTTCGAACCAGCGAGTATGGTCCCCCGGCGCGTACTCACGTCTATCGATCTCGGGACCCTTTCGACTTTGGATTGGATGACGACTCCAAGTGGGTGACGACTCTGCGCGTTGCTGCGCCAGAGATTGTGCGGGACGGCGAGCAGTACTACATCAGCAGCGTGGAGGACCGGAAGGGTGGCGTGCAGTTGGCAAAGTTGAAGTGGGTGTAGGCAGATGTCAGCCAGGCTCACCTCTCAGCAGTCCTTGGATCCCGGTGCTCCAGCACCCAAAAAGCAGGCATTCCAGTGTGGCAGGCTGGATCACCAGCTTTCTGGTCGTTGCCGGGGTGACGGACGTGCTGTTGTAGTGTACTCGTATTGGCTTCACCGGGAGGTGCATCGCCACAGGCTAGCTGATGCTATGCGACCTTCGGAAGCGGGATAGCCATCAGAGGAGTAGAGGAACGATGGACCTGCGAATGGCCAGAAACAAGAAGACCCGTCGTGAATTCCTGCGCCTCGCCGGACTAGCAGTTAGCTCGGCTGCCCTTAGTGCGTGTGGCGGCCCTACACCCTCGCCGGTCGTGGTCGAGCAGGAGAAAGTGGTCAAAGAGACCGTCGAGAAGCAAGTCACTGAGATCGTTCAAGTAGTCGTAACAGCGACACCGTATCCCGTGCCGCCAGTGGTTCTCCCCGTCGCGCCGGTTGTCACCCCCGCGCCAGAGCAACCGATTGACATTGTGTACTGGGATCTCTACAGCCGGCTGGTCTGGCATGGTCAGGACGTCAAACAGGTGCCCGTGGACCTGTGGAACCAGGCCAACCCAAACATACGCGTCCACTACCTTCCGGGCGCCGGCGCTAAGGAGAAGGTGCTCACGGCTGTGGCCTCCGGCACACCACCCGATCTGCTTCTGACTGACCCGCCGACGGAGTACGTCTACCGCAAGGCGGTGGACTCGCTGCAGCCATATCTGGAGAAAGGCGATCACCCCTATATCGAGAAGGACATCTATCCCGGAGTATGGAAGGGTATGGCCTTCAAGGGGGAGGTCTATGCCATCCATCGTGTGCCGAACAACGCGGGCATGTACATCAACGCAGATTTGTTTCAGCAGGCAGGCCTCGATCCCGACAATCCGCCTAGGACCCTGGCCGAGGTGGAGGAGTGCGCTGCGAAGATCCACAAGGTTGACAGCAACGGCGATATTGAAATCCTCGGTTTTTCTCCCTGGCTCAATATAGCGGGTATCTGGGGCACCTGGGCCGAGGCGTTCGGAGCCGAGCTATGGGATGAGGCGAATAACAGAGTTACCTTTGATGAGGAGAAGAGCGTCAAGGCGCTAGAATGGCAGGTCGAGTACGCTCGCAAGTTTGGTGGCTACGAGAAGATACTGGCCTTCAACGATGCCCTCGCCGGAATGGATCCCTTTGGGTCTGGTCGGGTGGGCATTTACATAACAGGTCCCTGGCAGATCGGGATCATGCAGGACAACTACCCTGCCATTAACTATCGCACGTCCACGATGCCCGTACCTGAGGGTGGCCGAGGTGGGTCCTGGTTAGGTGGCTCGTGGATGGTGATGCCCAGGGGTGGCAAGAACAGAGACATCGCCTGGGAGTTCATGAAGTGGTACTGTGGCAAGGAGTGCCAGGACTATGAAGGCACTCAGGGCATAGGTTTCACCATCTGGCCCGAGGTCAACGAGAAGAACGAGTGGTTCAACACGCTGGAGCAACTGAAGCCTTTCCTCAGGGATCTGCCTCATTGCTGGCCCATTCCGCTCATTCCGACCGTCAACCACGCGTTCTTCACCGCCTTCAATCCAATGGTGGACGAATGCCTGCGTGGCAAACGCACGCCGATGGACGCGATGAGAGAGGCCACAAGGATAGCGCAGGAGGAAGTAGACCGCTTCATCAGCAACCTCTAGCCGCATTTCCTACGTAGTTCGCTGGCGCCCCTGCCGGCTTCATCGCTGACAGGGGCGCCAACAGCGAGGGACGATGGTGATGCTGCAGCTTAGTCACATGGAACGCGCGCGCCTCAAATGGGGCTTGATCTTCATCTCACCCTGGATACTCGGCTTCTTGTTGTTCCTGCTCTACCCTATGCTTGCTTCGATGTACTACAGCTTTACGGACTATGATGTCCTCCGGCCTCCTCGGTGGGTGGGTCTGGGCAACTACGTGCGCTTCTTCACGAAGGACAATCTGGCCTTCACCTGCATCTACAACACGCTCTACTTCGCCACCTTCTCCGTGCCTCTGAATATCCTGGTAGCAGTAGTACTTTCGCTCCTGCTGAACGCCAGGGTGAAGGGGCTTGCTGTATTTCGAGCCATATTCTTCATTCCCAGCATCGTGCCGGTGGTCTCCACTGCCATTCTATGGGTGTGGCTGTTCAACACGAGGAACGGCTTATTCAACATGGCGCTGAGAGCCATTGGGTTCCAGGGCGTTGGTTGGCTGACGGACCCGGCCTGGGCCAAACCCTCAATGATCATCATGACCCTGTGGGGGGTGGGGGGAACGGTTATCATCTACCTGGCCGGCTTGCAAGACATCCCTGGCCAACTATATGAGGCTGCCACCATCGACGGCGCTGGCGCGTGGCAGCAGATCACCAAGATCACCATTCCACTGCTCACGCCGCAGATCTTTTTCCATCTAGTCATGGGAGTGATCGGGGCATTCCAGGTGTTCACTCAAGCGTTCATCATGGGTAGTCTGGGAGGCGGTGCGCTAGGCATGGGAAGCGAGGCAGGACCGGCCAACGCTCTCTTGTTTTACTCCTTCTATCTTTATCTGAACGCCTTCCGGTTCTTCCGCATGGGCTATGCCTCGGCCATGGCCTGGGTGCTCTTCGCCATCACCCTAATGTGTACGCTGGTCATCTTGCGTTCCTCAAGACGGTGGGTCTTCTATGGAGGGGCGTGACGTGGGGATGGCACCTCTAGCTTCACGGGGGGGGGCGGCTAAGGTACGCCGTTGCTGGCAAGACCGGCTGCCGCATCTGGTTACCCGTGGCGTCCTGTACCTAGTTCTCCTGATTCTAAGTGGCTTGTTCATATTACCGCTCTTCTGGATGGTGACCTCCGCTCTGAAGCGGCCTGATGAGCTGTACGTCTTCCCTCCAGTGTGGATTCCCAGTCCACCTCAATGGGGCAACTTTTGCCGGGCGGTGACGTTCTTCCCCTTCCTCAAGTATCTAGGCAACACGCTCTACATCACCGTGCCTGTAGTGATCGGCACGGTGGTCACGGGATCGTTCGTTGCCTATGGTTTTAGCCGCCTCGACTGGGTGTGGCGTGACAAAGTGTTCAGTCTCGTTTTGGCCACTATGATGCTTCCTTATCCGGTGACCATGGTCCCTCTCTACCTGCTCTGGCGGCGATTTGGTCTCATAGGCATCGACACCCCCCTGCGCGGCTTTGGCCCGCTGATCATACCGGCTTACTTCGGGGGCGGGGCCTTTAACATCTTCCTCTTCCGCCAGTTCTTGATGACGATACCGACGGAGCTCTCCGAAGCCGCCCGCATCGATGGGTGCTCAGAGTTCCGAATCTATCGGCAGATCATTCTGCCACTCGCCAAGCCGGTCATGGCTACTGTCAGTCTGTTCACTTTCCTGGGAGGGTGGAATGACTTTCTTGGGCCACTGATATACCTGAACTCCATTGAACAATATACGCTAGCGCTCGGCTTGCGAGACTTTCAGGGGCAGTACTCTGTTACGGCTGATTTGATGATGGCCGCGTCGACTGTGGTTACGCTTCCTATCATTCTGTTGTTCTTCTTGGCTCAGCGAACATTCATTCAGGGCATTGCCCTCACTGGTATAAAAGCATGAGGTGACGCATCGTGTTCGAGAATCTGGCAAGGATTGGCAGAAATGTGCGTACGTGCCGCTGGTCCTCGTGGGACAGGACTGGTGGAAACGACGATTACCTCCTGCTACAACCAGGGGACACGGTCACCCTGCTAAGCGAAACGGGACCAGGACAGATCAATCACATCTATTGGACCACCATCAATGCTAGTCGATTCCAGTTCCGGCAGCTCGTTCTCCGGACATGGTGGGACCACGAGGATATACCGAGCGTAGAGGTGCCTATAGGTGATCTCTTCTGTGTCCCACACTGCCTGCCGCAACCAGTACACTCGCTCATGGCGGTCGTCAACAGCGGGCATGGGGAGGTAAACACCTGGGGCCTCAATCTCTACTTCCCAATGCCGTTCCGCGAATCCGCTCGCATCGAGCTGACATACGACCCCCTGCCAGAGTTGAGCGACGCTCCTATCAGCTTCTGGTACCATATCGATCTAGAGCGATATGATGACCAACTCGCAAGCGACCTTGGCCGTTTCCATGCCCAATGGCGCCGTGAGAACCCCACAACTCCCAGACCGGGCAGTACGCCTAACATCACCGATTGGCGCGGGCTCAACACCAGTGCCCGGGAGAACTTTGTCGCCCTGGAGGCTGAGGGCTGTGGACAAATGGTTGGACTACACCTGCAGGTGGATAACCTCGGTGGCGGCTGGTACGGCGAGGGCGATGACATGGTCTTCGTGGATGGCAGGCCGGGAGAGCAGTGGCCGCCGGCCCTCCACGGCACCGGCACAGAGGAGGTCTTTGGCGGAGGCGCCTGCCCCAATGTCGCCTACAGTGGGCCGTACACGGGGTTCCACCTCGTGGAGAATCGCGACTTTTCTGGCAAGAGCGCCATGTACCGGTGGTACATTGCAGATCCCATCCGCTTCAAGCGGTCCCTGGTATGGACAATCGAGCATGGTACCGACAACAACTTTGCGAACGACTATACTAGCGTAGCCTATTGGTACCAGGCAGAGCCCCATGCTCCCTTCCCCCCGCTCATATCCATCGAGCATCGTCTACCGCGCCTCCCAGAGGAAATCATGGTGGCTGAGCGAGAACGGGCTACGGTTGAGAGGATGTTCCTCACCATGCGCCAGCAAGGGGCGGGCGAGCAGTGGGTGGGACGGATGTGGCAACTATTCAACCCCGGCTGCTTCGCCTTGCTCCGTGGCGACACCGAAACGGCCATGGCACGATTCGCCGCCGCGAAGGAGGTCTACCAGGCCTATCTGGGACGGGTCTGAGCGCACAGCATTGACCGTCCACGGCGGACACATCCAAGAGGAGGACGAAGAATGGCTGACAGCGGGCGTGTGATAGTGACGATGGGCCCTCGCGGGGCCTTCGAGCTCCGCGAGCATCCGTTGCCGAAGCTAGAGCAGGGTACCGCTCTACTTAGGACCGAGATGTGTGGCATCTGTGGCACTGACGTGCACTATTGGGCCGGGTACAGGCCCACCATTCCTATCAGGTTCCCTGGCATCATGGGGCACGAGATTGTGGGCACTGTTGTAGAGCAGAACGGAGGCTACCTGACAGACGCCCTCGGAAGGCCTATCAAACCCGGCGACCGCATCGTGCCGGCGCCGCTAGTGACTTGTGGGGCCTGCTACTGGTGCCAGATCGCCAGGGAGCCGGTGAAGTGCCTGAACGGCAAGGCCTATGGCCACCTGGGTGATGGCTATCCCTACCACACAGGTGGCTATGGCCAGTATCTCTATCTTTGTCTGCCCGGCACCACGGTCTTCAGAACTGACCTTCCTCCAGAGGTGGCTGTGTTTCTCGAACCTATCAGCATCGCCGTGACCGCGGTGGACAAAGTACGGGTAAATCCAGGCGAGACGGTGGTCGTGCAGGGCACTGGGAATATCGGCCTGCTGTGTCTGGCTGTTGCCAGGGAGGCGGGCGCTTCTAGGGTCATCGCGGTGGGCGGTCCGGCGGCCCGACTCGAGCTTGCGAGGCGATTCGGGGCAGATGTCCTCATCGACATCGGACAAATCAGCGATCCACAGCAACGCATTGAGATGGTGCGCGCGCATACGCCAGGGGGCCATGGCGCCGATGTGGTGATCGAGGCTGCTGGCGTGCCCGCGGCGGTGCCTGAGGGAATCGATTTCCTGCGCTACGGCGGCCGCTTCTGCGAGGTTGGACATTTTGCCGACGCGGGTACCGTGCCGATCAACCCGAGCACACACCTATGCGCCAAGTGCATCACTCTGGTCGGTGCCTGGTCGAGTCTTCCCGATAGCTTTGCCCGCGGGCTGAACATCCTGGAGGCGGCGAAGTATCCATTCGGCGACATGGTGACCCACCGGCTGCCGCTTGAGCGCACGGGGGAGGCGTTCCACGCCCTGTCGAGCGACTATATGCTGGACGGGCGCGAAATCATCAAGGCTGTGATAGCACCCTGGGAATAGGCGGCTGGTGGTGCGCGTGCAAGCGCCTTTGCGCCCGGTCGGACTTCTGCGCAGAGATGCAGAGCAGGCGCATGCGGGGGCAAACAGTGACGTCATACTGGTGCGACAGCTACGTTGCAGCTGACACTCTGCTGCGCGGCAGACATGCCTGGGGATCAAGAGCATGAGCGGAAGGCGCGATCTCGTCATTGGAGTGGACTGCAGCACCACCGCCAGCAAAGCGATCGTGTGGGACCGTGAGGGTGAGGCGCTGGCCGAAGGGCGGTGTACCTTCCCTCTGCTCATGCCCCGTCCGGGCTGGCATGAGCAAGAGGCAACGCTGTGGTGGGATGCAACCGCGAGAGCGATCCGAGATGCGGTGTCGGTGGTGGAGCCACGACGTCTCGCTGCCATCTGCCTGACCCACCAGCGGGAGACCTTTGTGCCTGTAGATGAGGCCGGGCGCCCCATTCGCACTGCCATGGTCTGGATGGACGAGCGAGGGCGTGCAGTGCTGCCGCTGCTCGACCAGTTGTACGGCGCAGAAGACATCCATCGACTGACGGGGAAGCCGCTCTCGATCAACCCGTCCGTCTGCAAGATCGTGTGGCTGCGCGAACACGAGCCAGAGACGTTCGCACGTGCGGCCAAGTTCCTCGACGTCCATGCGTACCTTGTGCGCCAACTGACGGGTAAGTTCCGCACTAGTTGGGGCAGTGCCGACCCTATGGGCCTCTTCGACATGCGGCAGCACAGATGGGCGGAAGACCTCGTGCGAGCTATCGGCCTGCGGCTGGACCAGCTGCCGGAGGCCTGCCCACCCGGAACTGTCCTCGGCGAGGTGACTGCAGAGGCTGCCGACGCATGCGGCCTACCAATTGGCCTGCCGGTGGTTGCCGGCGTCGGCGATGGTCAGGCAGCGGCACTGGGTGCGAACATTACACGATCTGGACAGGCCTATCTTAATCTAGGCACGGCTATTGTCTCTGGTACCTACGCCGAAGCGTATGCTGCGGACCGAGCTTTTCGGACCATGAACGGCGCCATCCCTGGCAGCTACCTGCTCGAGACAGTGCTGCTGGGAGGGACCTATATCGTCACTTGGTTCATTAACCACTTTGCGCGGATTGATGCGTCTGCCCTGGGCTTGGAACTGGGCAACGAAGAAGTCTTGGAGGCAGCCGTCCGCAAGATACCGGCGGGGGCGATGGGGTTGTTGCTCGTCCCGTACTGGAACAGCGTGATGAACCCGTACTGGGACGCTGCCGCCAGTGGGATCGTCGTTGGCTGGCGAGGAATCCACGACCGCCGTCATCTGTATCGCGCCATCCTCGAAGGGATCGCCTTCGAGCAGCGCCTGCATACCAGCGGAGTGGAGGCAGCAACTGGTCAGGAGATCGAGAGCTATGTCGTCATGGGAGGAGGATCCAAGAGCTCTCTGTGGTGTCAGATCGTGGCCGACGTGACGGGCAAGCAGGTGTATCGTTCGGCTACTGTTGAAGCAACGGCACTTGGCGCTGCCATCTTGGCGGCCGCCGCAAGTGGCCTTCACCCAGGCATCCGCGAGGCTGCCGCAGCGATGTCGCGCACCGAGGCAAAATGCTTTGCGCCTGATCCTGGGCAGCAAGCGATCTACAACAGGCTCTACCAAGAGGTCTATCGCAACCTCTTCCCGGCGCTGCAGCCATACCTGCAACGTCTCACTGAAATCGCCTACGGCTAGCGGCTCGGTGCTCGCGCGGGTCACGCTAGGTGCCAGCTCGGCAGTCAAGGCTCGCCAGATTGACACCATACAACATCAACTCGAGCAGTTATTGCCATCAGCAGAATGGTGCTGCCCGGAGGGGAGAGTGTGTAGAGTTGAGAGAAGAAAGCCTGCCCGAACTGGAAGTGGAACAGCTCGCAGAGATCGCCAGGCTTTACTATGAGGAAGGCCTCACTCAGAGCGAGATCGGCAAGCGGTACGGCGTGTCGCACTCGACAGTGTCTCGTCTGCTGCGCGAGATGCGCGCTCGGGGTATCGTGGAGATTCGGATCAACTATCCGCTGCCCAGAGCGCGCGACCTGGAGGAGACGCTGATGGTTCGCCATGGCCTTCGGGGAGCCCGTGTCCTCATTTCAGATGACCTCAGCTATGCCGAGGTGCTGCGACGCATGGGCATCCTGGCGGCGCGTGCCCTTTCGACGCTGTTGACCAACCGTACTGTGCTGGGAATCTCCTGGGGGACCGCAGTGGCGGCTACTGTCGATGCGATGTCTCCGCACGACTTGCCTGGCGCTACAGTCGTGCAGATGCTCGGGGGCATCGGTTCGGCTACCCCTGCCATCGACGGGATCGAGTTGGCGCGCCGTCTGGGAGAGCGCCTGGGCTGCCCGCATCACTACTTGCCTGCGCCTCTCATGGTGCCTGCTGAGGTGCACGCCGCACTGGTGCTGGAACCTGGCATTGCCGCCATACTTGACCTAGCCCGAAGGGCGGACTTGGCGCTCGTCGGCATCGGTGCGGCAGACCCTGGGCAGTCCAGTCTGGTTCGTGGCGGCTTTCTATCTTCGGCCGAGGCCCAACAGATGACGCAAGCGGGGGTTGTGGGCGACATCTGTGGCCATGCCTACCTCCTCGATGGAACGGGCTTTCCTCCTCCATCTGGGCGCAAGGTAGTCGGTGTGACACTGGAGGATCTTCGCCGCATGCCTTGTGTTATCGGAGTGGCGGGCGGGGCTGGCAAGGCTCAGGCCATCGCCGGGGCCCTGCGTGGCCGGTACGTCAGCTATCTGGTGACCGACGAGCGCGCGGCGAGGGCAGTTCTGGAGTTGTAACTCATTCCTAGCGCAGGTATACCCTCAGGTGGGACTATGGAGTGGTCGCACGACAAGCTCATCGACATGCTTCGCACCATGTGGCTGATACGTGCTTTCGAAGAGAAGGCCGAAGAGCTCTACGCCTTGGGCAAAGTGCACGGTACCATGCATCTATCCATCGGACAGGAGGCCTCAGCGGTGGGTGCCGTGTCGGCGCTACGAGCGGACGACTTTGTCCTGAGCACACATCGAGGCCATGGACACTGCATAGCCAAGGGCGCGGACCTCAACCGGATGATGGCTGAGTTTATGGGCAAGGAGACCGGTTACTGCCGGGGCCGGGGCGGTTCGATGCACATCGCTGATACGGCTGGTGGCAACCTCGGGGCCAACGGGGTGGTGGGAGGTGGCCTTCCATTGGCGGTGGGCGTGGGCCTTGGCCTGAAGATGCAGAAGCGCAGCCAGATCGTCCTGTGCTTCTTCGGGGATGGTGCCGCCAACAATGGCGCGTTCCATGAAGCTCTGAATATGGCGGCTATCTGGAAGCTCCCCGTGGTTTTCCTGTGTGAGAACAATCAATACGCCATCTCACTCTCAGTGAAGAAGGCTATTGCTATCGAGCATATCGCGGACCGAGCCGCGGCCTACGGCATGCCCGGTATCACGGCGGACGGCAACGATGTCCTGGCGGTGCATGAGGCAGTCTCTCAGGCAGCGAGCCGTGCCAGGGAGGGCGCGGGACCATCGCTCATCGAGAGTGTGACCTACCGTTGGCGTGGCCACTCGAAGAGCGACGCTAATCGGTATCGGACACGGGATGAGATCGAGGCCTGGAAGGCGCGGTGCCCCATTCAGCGGTTCACAGCACGGTTGATCGCAGATGGAACTCTCACGGAGGAGGATGCTGACAAGCTCAGGCAAGAGGCGTATGCCGTCGTCGAGGCTGCCGTCGCCTTTGCCGAAAGCAGCCCTGAGCCGCGCCTCGAGACGATTGAGGAAGGGGTCTACGCCTGATGCGGGAGATCACCTATGCGGAGGCCATAAGGGAGGCGCTGCGGGAGGAGATGCGTCGCGATGAGCGAGTCTTCATCATTGGCGAGGATGTAGGAGTGTACGGGGGCTCATTCGGGGTGACGTTAGGGCTGATTGAGGAGTTTGGGCCCCAGCGTGTGATAGATACTCCCATTAGTGAGTTGGGGATCGCGGGCGCAATCACCGGGGCCGCTCTCATCGGCATGCGCCCCGTCGGCGAGATCATGTTCATGGATTTCTGTACACTAGCAATGGAGCAGTTGGTCAACCAGGCCGCCAAGATACGCTTCATGTTTGGTGGCAAGGCAACAGTGCCCTTCGTGCTGCGGACTCCTGCCGGGTCCGGCACTGGAGCAGCTGCCCAGCACTCTCAGAGTCTGGAGAACTGGTTCGTGCACGTGCCGGGCTTGAAGGTAGTGATGCCGAGCACGCCTTACGATGCCAAGGGGTTGCTCCTCTCGGCCATTCGCGACGACAATCCCGTCATCTTTGTGGAGCACAAGCTGCTCTACAAGGTCAAGGGGCCAGTGCCTGAGGATCCCTACACTGTGCCACTCGGCACCGCCGAGGTCAAAAGGCAAGGTGGTGACATCACCATTGTTGCAACGTCTATCATGGTCCGGCGGTCGCTGGAAGCCGCAGAGAGACTGGCCCATGAGGGGATCGAGGCGGAGGTGGTCGATCCGCGCACCCTCAAGCCGTTGGATGAGGCTACCATCATACGCTCGGTATGCAGGACTGGACGAGTCCTGATCGTGCACGAGGCCTGCCGCACGGGCGGGTTTGGAGGTGAACTGGCGGCAGTTATCGCTGGCAGCGAAGCTTTCGACTACCTGGATGCGCCCATCGTGCGTCTGGCTGGCCGTGACATCCCTATTCCCTACAATCGTACCCTCGAGTACCATTCTGTACCCCAAGTAGATGACATCATAGCAGCAGCTCGGCGGTTGGTCCATGGAGCGGCGTAAATGGCAACGCCCTTCCTGATGCCCAAGGTCGAAATGACCCAGGAGTCAGCCACCATCGTCCAGTGGCGGAAGAACGAGGGTGACATTGTCGAGAAGGGCGAGCCCGTCCTCGTCGTCGAGACCGACAAGGTGACATTCGACATAGAGGCACCGGCATCCGGCATTCTGGCTGGGGTACGGGCAACTCCGGGCCAGCAAGTGAAGGTGACCGAACTGATCGCCTACATTCTGGAGCCCGGGGAGTCCTTGCCGACAGAGGCGGGCCCGCAGCAGGCTGCGTCGGCCACGCCGGTCGCTCAGAGGCTTGCCGCTGCCCATGGCCTCGACCTGTCCACGGTGAGTGGTACTGGCCCCGGTGGCCGGATCACCCGTGCTGACGTGGAGGCGGTGCTGCAACGTGTGCAGGGCGAGCCAACGCGCAGCGCGGTTCGAGCGACGCCGGCAGCCCGGCGGCTCGCACGGGAGCGAGGAGTGGACCTTGCCGCAGTTCCCGGCACAGGCCCGCGCGGCAGAGTGCAGGCCGTCGACGTCCCGGTTTCCACCTCAACGCGGGCCGAGTCCGTGGAGAAGGTGATCCCACTGGCCGGGATGCGTCGTACGATTGCTGAGCGTATGACGCAGAGCTACCAGTCGACTCCCCATATTGCGCTCACAACACGGGTTGACATGTCTCGTTTTGAGGAGGCACGCGCTCGGCTCAATGCCTGGGCACAGGTACAGGGCGGCGCTCACGTCTCGGTGACCGCGATGTTGCTCATGGTTGTTGCCCGGACGCTGAAGCGGCATCCCTGGCTGAATAGCAGCCTTCGCGAGGACGGCATCCACCTGCTGAGCGAGATCAACATAGGCGTGGCCGTAGCGTTGCCTGAAGGCCTGATCGTGCCGGTGGTACAGCAGGCAGATCGCAAGAGCCTTGCCCAGATCGCGGCGGAGGTGAGGGACCTTACCTCCCGCGCTCGCGAGGGTCGCCTCCTGCCCGCCGATGTGGCCGGAGGTACCTTTACTGTGTCAAACCTAGGACCGTTTGGCGTTGAGGAGTTCACGGCCATCATCAATCCGCGTCAGACAGCGATACTGGCGGTTGGTGCGACTCGAAAGGGCATCACGGTTACCGCCGACGATCAGATGGTTGTGCGCCCGTTGATGGCGATGACCCTGTGCGTGGACCATCGTGTCGTCGATGGAGCGGTTGCAGCGCGCTTTCTCGCTGATCTTGCCGAAGCGGTGCACGATCCTGCCTTGCTCCTCTGGTGACAGCAGGTCCCTGCTGGGCGTCCACGCTTTCGGGGCAGCGAAATACTGGTGGAGGACGAAGCGATGGCATTCTACTCCGATCCTGCTGAGTTGTTGCCTGATGTACGATCGTTCCGATACTCGTCATGGGATCGCTCGGGAGGCAACCGCGACTGGGTGCACATACCACCCGGGGGGCGCGTAACATTGCTGCAAGAGGAAGGCCCGGGAAGAATCACTCACTTCTACTGGACTACCGCTTTTGCAAGCCCCTTTCATTACCGGCAGTTGGTGCTGGAAGCGTGGTGGGACGATGAGCCCACTCCCAGCGTCGAGGCGCCCATCGGAGACCTTTTTTGTATCCCTCACTGCATACCGGTGCCGGTGCGCTCCCTCGGAGCTACGGTGAACCCGGGGACGCCAGGGCTACCGAGTGGGGTGCTGACTTGTACCTGCCCATGCCCTTTGCCATGGCTGCCCGTATCGACCTGAGGTACGACATCATTCCAGGTCACCCGTCGGATCCAGTAACTCTTTGGTACCACATCGAGTTAGAGAGACAAGTGCGTCCTCTACGTCCGAACATCGGCCGGTTCCACGCTCAATGGCGGCGGGAGAACCCTACAGTCGTCACCGGAACCATGCCGCTCAACGTCACGCAGTGGGATGGTACAAACACAAGCGGCTGCGACAACTTCGTAGCAGTTGAGGCCGAGGGTCAGGGGCAGATGGTGGGCCTTCACCTCCAGATCGACAACATCGCCGGAGGATGGTACGGCGAAGGCGACGACATGGTGTTTGTTGACGGAAGGCCCGGCGATCAGTGGCCTCCAACGTATCACGGTGCCGGAACAGAGGAGATCTTTGGCGGAGGTGCATGCCCTAACAGAGCCTACAGCGGACCCTACACGGGCTTTCACCTCGTTGAGAACTCCAGCTTTGCTGGAAAACATGCGATGTATCGTTGGTTCCTCGCCGATCCGATTCGCTTCTCGCGGTCGCTCGTGTGGACAGTAGAGCACGGCCACGCTAACAATTATGAGAACGACTACACCAGTGTCGCATACTGGTATCAGGCTGAGCCGCATGCGCCATTTCCCCACCTCCCTGGGCCGGCAGCGCGGCTGCCACGCTTCCCGGACGCGATGATCCGGGCGGATGCGGCGCGCGCGCAGCTCAGGCTTGCAGTGGAGACCCTGAGGCGCGATCAGCCCGGGACGGACGAGGCCAAGCGGGCGGAGGATCTCCTTCGACGGGGTCTCCAGGCGTTCGCCGACGGCCGTTGGGATGAGGCGACGACCGTCTTCCAGTCTTGGAAGTGACTCGGGCCGATGAACTGTCGACCAGCGATGCGGGCTGCCGTCTATGTCGCTCCAAACCGGGTGGAGTTGCGCCTGTTGCCAGTCCCGCAGATCGGACCGGGCGAACTCCTGGTCCGGACGTGGGGAACCGGGCTCTGTGGCACTGATATCAACAAGATCCGCCACGGCGCAGCCGCGCCAGGTGCGGTGCTTGGCCACGAACTGGTGGGCTGGGTCGCCCAGGTAGGCGAAGGTGTCGTGGGGTATCGCGTTGGTGATCGTATTGCCGCCACTCACCATGTCCCATGTTTCACCTGTCACTTCTGCTTGCATGGTAGCTACTCCATGTGTCCTACCTTCATGGCCACAGGTTTTGACCCCGGTGGGTTTGCGGAGTACGTGCGTCTGTCTGCGGTCCACGTGCGCCATGCCACATTCCGACTTCCCGACGACGTCAGCTTCACCGAGGGCATCTTCCTTGAGCCTTTGGCGTGCTCCCTTCGAGCGGTGCAGCGTGCCGGGGTGCAGCGTGGAGACCTCGTATGGATCGTCGGCGCTGGGCCGAGCGGCCTCTTGCTCGTCTTGTCGACGGGCCTGCAGGATGCTAGGGTCGTTGTGAGCGACCTCTTGGACCGGCGCCTCGCCCTTGCTCGCGAACTTGGCGTTTACTTGGGAGCGAACGCGCAACGAGATGACCTGCCGGCGATTGTGCAGCGGGCGAGCGGCGGACTCGGCGCAGATGTGGTTATTCTGACAGTTGCCGAGTCCAGGGTTCTCGCGGAAGCGATAGCTTCGGTGCGGCCTGGAGGGACGGTTCTGCTCTTTGGCGGCACTCCGGGGCAGCCCCAAACGCCGCTTGACCTGTACGGTCTGTGGCGACACGAAATCAACCTTGTCACCAGCTATTCTCCCGACCCACGGACAGTGGAGCAGGCTTTCTACCTTATCGCGCATCGTCGCGTGCCTATAGCACGAATCCCAACGCACGAGGTCGGTCTGGACGGATTGGGGCGAGCCATCGATATGGCTGTCGCGGCCGAGGTAGACAAAGTGATCGTCCGGGCGGGAGAGCCCTGAGTCCCGCACCCCTGACTGGCTTGGCGGACCTCCACCTCTGGCGCTATCCCCTCGCTTTTCGAGCATGCCGTGCTTGAGTGGTATAATGGACAGTTGTACATCGGCTCCCTAGCTGGCCGACAATGCAGAGGTTCCCTAGCCAAATCTGGCTGCTGTTTGGTCGTTCTCTCTCAAATCGGAGGTTTGAATGTCCGACATTGCTGTCGTCGGAGCTGGTGTTATGGGCTCGGCCCTATGCTGGCCTCTGGTTGACAATGGCCACCGTGTGCGGTTGGTGGGCACCCATCTGGATGGAGAGATCATCCGCTCGTGCCTTCAGCACGGCTATCATCCCAAGCTGCGACGGTACCTGCCCCCAGGGGTCACTCCCTATTACGTCGAGGACCTACCAAGTGCTCTCGAGGGGGTGGACGTGGTGGTCAGCGGCGTAAACTCGCTAGGCGTGCACTGGGTTGGGCGCTCGCTAGCCCCCTTGCTTCGCCCCGGCTCGACCATCATTGCCGTCACAAAGGGACTGGAGGCGACAGAGGAAGGCGATCTCCAACTCCTGCCAGACGTGTTGGCGGACGAGTTTCCAGCGCCCCTGCGCGATCGTATTGCTTTCGCAGCTATCGGCGGCCCGTGCATAGCCGGGGAACTCGCTGGCCGAAGGCCCACTTGCGTCGTCTTTACGTCGCGCAGACGGGATGCCCTCGAGCGCTTGCGTGCGATCTTTCGGACATCCTACTACCACATCTGGCTCTCGACGGACGTCGTTGGCGTCGAAGTGTGTGCAGCCCTGAAGAATGCCTATACCCTGGCGGTCGGCCTGGCGGCAGGGATGCTTGAGCGGAGAGGCGGGGCCGACGAAGCCGGTGCCTGTATGCACAATGCGGCGGCCGCGATCTTTGCCCAGAGTGCCGTGGAGATGAGACACGTCGTTTCCGCGCTCGGTGGGTCGCCAGACAAGGTGGCAAGCCTGCCGGGAGTTGGCGACCAATACGTGACCTGTGCCGGCGGCCGTACTGTGCGCCTCGGTCGTTTGCTAGGCAGGGGAATGACTTTCACTCAAGCCCGGGAGGAGATGGCTGGCGAGACCATCGAGAGCGCCTACGTGATCATGCAGTTGGCTAAAGCACTGCCCAAACTCGAGCAGCGAGGTGTTCTGACCTCCCAAGAACTACCTCTGCTGCGACTGCTTTGCCGTATCATCACAGAGGAAGCACCTGTCGAGCTAGAGTTCGACGCGTTTTTTGGAGGCGATGGTCTGGATTGCCGCTGAGCTCGCCTGGCCACACCAAGCTCCGAGTGAGACCGTTCACTTCTAGGGTCTAGAAAGAGACTACGCCATGGACAAGCCTCAGATTCCCTACACCCACGACGAGCTCTACGCCCTCGGCCCGCAGCGGGCCTATGCGGGCGAGGCACTGCGGCAGGTCGCTTTTCCCATCGGGGGCATCGGCACGGGGTCGATCTCCCTCTCGGGCCGCGGGGCGCTGGTCGATTGGGAGATCTTTAACCGGCCGAACAAGGGCTCCTTCATCCCCTTCACCTTCTTTGCCCTCTGGGCGCAGCAGGAGGGAGAGCCGCCGGTCACACGGGTGCTCGAGGGTCCCCCTATGCCGCCCTTCGATGGCTCGGGGCATGGCAATCAGCCCGGCCTCGGCCACGGGGTGCCCCGAGACACGGCGGCCGGCCTGCCGCATATGCGCGAGGCGCGGTTCCGTGGGGAGTATCCCTTCGCCTGGCTGGAGCTGGCCGATCCCGCCATGCCCCTTGCGGTGACCCTGGAGGCCTACAACCCGTTCATCCCCCTGAACGCCGACGACTCGAGCCTCCCGGTAGCCATCTTTCGCTTCACCCTGCACAACCGTGGCGACCGGCCGGTCGCGGCCACGTTGGCCGCCTCCCTGTGCAACCCCATCGGCTACACGCATGGCCGTTTCGACGGCAGAGGTCTCGGCGGAAATGTGAACCGCTACGTCCGCGAAGGGGCGCTGCAGGGCCTCGTCATGACCTCAACCCGTTACGGCCCCGACGACCCCCGCTACGGCTCCCTGGCCCTCACGACTCCCTGGCCGGAGGTGACCTGGCAGAGCGCCTGGCTGCGCGCGGGCTGGTTCGACTCTCTGCAAAGGTTCTGGGACGAGTTCACGCCCCAAGGCCTGCTCTCGGAGCGCACCTACGGGCCCTCCGAGGAAGGGAAGAGCGACGTGGGCACCATCGGCCTGCGGGTGCGCCTCGCACCCGGGCAGAGCGTCACCCTGCCCGCGTACCTGACCTGGCACTTCCCCAACTTTCAGAAGTACTGGCACCGGGAAGCCGGCGGGGGATGCGAGGGTGCCTGCTGCCGGGAGGTGGCCCTGCCGACCTGGAAGAACTATTACGCCACCCGCTTCGGCGATGCGCTCGACGTGGCGCGCTACGTGGCGCGGGAGGAGGAGAGGCTGCGGGAGGAGTCCCTGCGCTTCCACGATGCGCTGCATCGGTCGACCCTGCCGCCCTATGTGACCGAGGCGCTCTCGAGCCAGGCCTCGATCCTCAAGACCACGACCTGCCTGCGTCTCACGGATGGCACCTTCTACGCCTTTGAGGGCTGCCACGCCGACGCCGGCTGCTGCGAGGGCAGCTGCACTCACGTCTGGAACTATGCGCAGACGCTCGCCTTCCTCTTTCCCGACCTCGAGCGCTCGATGCGCGAGGCGGACTATCGCTACAATCAGCACGAGGATGGCCATATGGGCTTCCGCCTGCAGCTGCCGCTGGGCAGCCCGCCCTCGACCTTCCACGCTGCCGCCGATGGGCAGATGGGCGGCATCCTCAAGGTCTACCGCGACTGGAAGCTTTGTGGCGACACCGGGTGGCTGCGCGGGCTGTGGCCGCAGGTGCGCAAGGCCCTCGCCTACGCCTGGAAGGTCTGGGATGTGGACCGCGACGGGGTGATGGAGGGCATCCAGCACAACACCTACGACATCGAGTTCTGGGGCCCCAACCCCATGATGGGGAGCTTTTACCTGGGGGCGCTGCGTGCCGCCGAGGAGATGGCGAGGGCACTGGGCGAGGAGGAAGAGGCCCGGGAGTACCGCCGGCTCTTCGAGAGCGGTCGGCAGAAGATGGAGGCCGAGCTCTACAACGGCGAGTACTATGAGCAGCGCATCAACCCGCAGGCGCACCTCGTGGCTCCAGTAGACCTCTCGATGAGCTTTGGCGGGCAGACGCCCGGCGACCCCAAGTACCAGTACGGCAAGGGGTGCCTGTCGGACCAGCTGATCGGGCAGTGGTTCGCGCACCTCGTGGGGCTCGGCTATCTCTTCGATCCGGAGCATGTGCGCCGGGCCATGCAGTCGATCTTCCGCTACAACTGGCGCTCGGAGCTGTGGGAGCATGCCAACTGTCAGCGGGTCTATGCGCTGAACGACGAGGCCGGGCTCCTCCTGTGCACCTGGCCGCGGGGCGGGCGCCCGACGTTCCCCTTCCCCTACTCCGACGAGGTCTGGTGCGGGATCGAGTACCAGGTGGCGAGCCACCTCATCTACGAGGGGCTGGTGGACGAAGGCCTGGCCATCGTCCGTGGCCTGCGGGCGCGCCACGATGGCATCCGGCGCAACCCCTGGAACGAGATGGAGTGCGGCAGCCACTATGCCCGTTCCCTGGCCTCCTGGAGCCTGCTGACCGCGCTCTCGGGCTTTCGCTTCGACCTCACGCGGGGCATGATCGGGTTTGCGCCCCGGCTGGAGATGGACGAGTTCCGCACCTTCTGGTCGGTCGGGACGGGTTGGGGGACCTTCTCCCAGCGCCGCAGCGACGCCGGGTTGGAGGCTGTGCTCCGCCTGGAGCATGGGTCGCTGGCGCTCAGGGAGCTGACGCTTGGTGCGCCGGGCGATCCCGGCCTGTACCGTCAGGTCGAGGCTCGCGTAAACGGCGTGCCCCTCCCGGCCACCCTTGCTGGGGACGGCGCGGTCGCCGTGACCTTTGGGCAGGGTGTGGACCTGCGCGCCGGGGATGAGCTGAGCATCACCCTGAGCCCATGAGCGCGAAGCGCTCCTCGCAGTGGCGTGGAAGGCTGCTTCGCAGCGTCGCCCCATCGATC
>DYEI01000112.1 GCA_020725765.1 Anaerolinea sp.
ACGCCGCGGCGTCCGTCCCGGGGAGGGGGAAGACATTACAGGGTGTTTTGGGCTCCGCTGGCGCGCCGCGGCGCGCCAGCGGAGCCCAAAACACCCATTAGGAATGACCCCTCCCCCAGGCGGGCACGTGGTGCCCGCCTGGGGGAGGGGCCGGGGGTGGGGGTATTGCAGCACGAGCCGCGCCACACGACTGCTGACGGGCGATGGAGGTAATAGTGAGGGGCGAGGACCTCAAAAGGCCAAACTCCACCCCGTGGCCCCGAATTCATTCGGTGGATTGCTTGCGTCCTTTGCGCGGCATTCTGCAGAGCATCCATGGGTCACATTAGAGGGGTTGAAGGCGCACCTGTGCCTTGAGCCGGTGCACGTCGGCCCGGTGGCACTCGGCCGTGCCCGGGGTAATGACGACGGCAGCGGCCGCGGCGGCGGCGAGGCGCAGGGTTTCCTCAAGGGGCCAGCGCCTTGCGCAGCCGGTGGCGAGGCCGGCCATCATGGCGTCTCCGGCACCGGCGCAGTTCAGCGGATGCACCGGGAGGGGCGGGAGGTGCCAGGCGGCCTGTTGGGTAACGGCAACTGCGCCCATGGGCCCAAGCGTTGCCACAACGAGGTCGATGCCCCAGGCCAGCAACTCCCTCGCCGCCGCAGCTGCCTCGCGGACCCCGGCGAGCGGCCGCCCGATCAGCTCGCACAGTTCGTCGAGGTTTGGCTTGAGCACGGTCGGGCCGGCCGGTGCCGAGCGCGCGAGAGTCTGGCCGGAGGCGTCGAGGAGAACGGGGAGCCCCCGCTCGCGGGCCCTGCGGATCCACGGCGTGTACCAGTCCGGCGCCATCCCGTTGGGCACAGACCCTCCGAGTACAAGAGCCGAGCACTCCGGAAGCCACCGCTCGAGGCGTGCCTCGAGGGCCGAGACATGCTCGGCGAGCACCTGCAGGCCACTGGTGGTCACCGTCGCCTGGGTGTTCTCGCCCAGGTTCACGAGGACATAGTTGGTGCGCGTCTCGCCGCCCGCCCACACCAGATCGCAGTGCACACCCTTGGCCTCGAGCATCTCCTGCAGACGGCGTCCGCTCTCTGCTGCGGCCAGGCCCGTGGCCACGCAGGGCTCGCCCAACTCGCCAAGCACCCAGGCTGCATCCGTACCCTTACCACCCGGGCTCCATACCGCGTCCCGGGCCCGGATGGTGCGTCCCCAACCAAAGCTGTCGAGGAAGATGACGCGATCGAGGGCCGTGTTCGGGGTCACGGTGAGGATCATGTCCGGCCCTCCGCGAGGCGCAGCACTGCTCCGAGAATCGCGCAGCGGGCGTTCACCTCCATCCTCTCCAGCACATCATAGGCCTCATCGAGGTCGTGCCCCATGACGATGATGCCGTGGTAGGGCAGGAGCACGGCAAGGCCATGCTCCTGAAAGTCGTCGCGGCGCTCTTGCAGCGCTGCAACGACGGCGTCGGCGAGGTCCTGCGTGTGCGCCTTGACGGGAGGTATGCAGGGGATCGTGCCGAACTTGCGCGTATACTCGGCGACGGCGGGCAGGGGCCGGTTGGCGCAGGCAAAGACCTGCACATGGAAGGGATGGGCATGGATGACTGCACCGGCGGTTGGGAAGGCACGGTAGAGCGAGAGGTGCGCCTTGCTCTCGCGAGAGATGGTGCCGGGGCCTCCCAGCACCTCGTGTGTCTCGGCGTCGAGCACGGTAATGAGATCGGGCGTGATGCTCCAGCGGTAGCGGCTGCCCATATACTGCGGCGTGATATAGATGCGCCCGCCGCTTCGCACGGAGACGTTGCCGCCTGCCGAGTCGGAGAGCTGGCGGGCGTAGATCAGCCGGGCGATGTCGACCATCGCCGCTCTCGGGTCGGATTGGCTCGTGACCATGGAGATGCCTCCCTAAGGTTCGACGATGACCTTCATGCCCGCGCGTGCCTCGGCAAGGTCAAAGGCCTCGTTGATGCGCGTGAGGGGGAGCCGATGGCTGATCAGCGGCCGCAGGTCGATGCGTCTGCGACCGAGGAGGGCGAGGGCGAGGCGGTGCTGTCGTGGGATGGACCCATGGGCCCCGTGGATGTAGCACTCCTTATAGTGGACCAGGTTCGCGTCGAGGGCGAGCGGCGCGGCACCGGCGGGGAGTCCGCCGAAAAAGTTGATGCGGCCACGGGCCCGGACCATGCGAAGGGCGTCCTGCTGGGCCTCGGGGGACCCGGCGGCAACCAGGATCACGTCGGCACCCTCGCCGGCCGTCTCGGCCAGAACCCGGGCCACGGCGTCCTCCTCGCTCGAGCAGATGGCCACGTCCGCTCCCATATCCAATGCCATCTGCAGCCGAGGGCGCGAGCGTTGCACCGCGATGATTGGTGCTGCGCCCACGAGCCGCGCGAGGGCGATGAGCATGCATCCGATGGGGCCGGCACCGATGACGACTACCGATTCGCCGAGGCGTATCTGGGAGAGCTCGACACCATTGATGGCACAGGCGAGTGGCTCGGCGAGCGCCGCCTCGGCGTAGGAGAGACTCTCAGGTATTCGGTGTATGGGGCCGTAGCGCAAGAGGAGGGAAGGTGCCACCAGATACTCGGCAAAGCCACCGGGGAACTGGTAGCCGAGAGCCAGGTTCGTCTGGCAGTTGTTGCCGTGGCCGTCCCGGCAGAAGGAGCAGATGCCACAAGGGATGTCTCCAGCCATGGCGACGCGGTCTCCCGGGCGGAAGGACTGGACGTTCCGCCCGACCTCAACGACATCGCCGGCGATCTCGTGCCCGGGGATGGCCGGGGGCCGGACTCTTGGGCTCCCATGGCGAAGGATGCGAATGTCCGATCCGCAGATGGCGCAGGCTCGGACGCGCACGAGCAGGGTATCGTCATCGGGGTGTGGCGTCGGTACCTCCCTGACCTGGAGCTGATTCAGGCCTTCGAGAACTGCCGCGAGCACGAGAGCCTCCTTTGTGGCGACTCGATGGTGAGATGATGCAAAAATGTACTGCATATCTGGCCGCTGGCCAAATGCGGCGGGAGATGCGCACGAGGAGCCGGGGAAAGGCTCACGTATGGACGCGGTCGCGCTCGAACGCGCTTGGGGCTCGATCCCGGTCATCATCGCTCAGGCAGGCGGACGCCGGGGAGGAGACGGCAGGCGCCGTGTCGGGCGAGGGCCCTGCCTCTGCCCAAGGGTTCACCTTCTTTTGGCGCCGCAAGTGCATTTGTGCTATCATACAGGGGCTGTCCGGCTGGCAGCGCTGGCCTTGTCGGTGTTTTCGTGGTGCAACCAGGGGAGTGCTATGGGAAGATTCGGCGGACCGATGGGCAGGCGCCCCGCGCCCCCCAAACCGGAGCCTGGGGACAGGCCCAAGGTCATCCTGGGGGACAGAGGGCGCGCGCTGATGTGCCGTGGGGCGGACAAGCTGGCACACCTCCTCGGACTGACGCTGGGCCCCGTGGCAGGAAATGTCGTGAGCGCCAAGGATGGTGGCAGTGAGCGCTACGAGACCCTGACGGATGCGGCAACAATCGCCAGGCGGATCATCGCCCTGCCCGAGCAGACCGAGGATGTCGGCGCCATGATCATCCGGCAGCTCGTCTGGCGAGTGCGGCAGAAGGTCGGCGATGGCAGCGCGACTGCTGCAGTGCTCGCCCGGGCGATCCTCAGCGAAGCCCGCCGTGTCATCGCTGCCGGGGCCAACCCCATGATGGTACAGAAGGGTATCGACCTCGGCGTCGCCGCGGCGGTCAAGGCACTGGAGGAGATGGCAGAGCCGCTGGAGGGGCAGGAGCGGTTCGCGGCCCTGGCAACAGGCGCATGTGGGGACCCGGACCTCGGGCGCATTGTCGGCGAGATCTTTGATACTATCGGACCCGAAGGGGTCGTGAACGTTCGCGATTATATTGGCAACTATCTCGACCGTGAGTACATCGAAGGCTCCCGCTTCCGGGGGAGCTTTACCTCGCGTTTCTTCCTCACCGACGTCACCCATCGGCTCGTGCAGATGGTGCGCCCCTACATCTTTATCAGCGACTGGAACCTGAGCCAGGTCGAGCAGGTTCAGCCGCTCCTCGAGCTGATCGTGCGGGACCAGACGGAGAAGCGGCCGCTGCTGGTGGTCTCTGCCTCGCAGGATGGTGGCGCCCTGTCGACGCTCCTGGCCAATCACCAACGGCAGGTGCTGCAGTGCTGCGGGGTCACGCTCAAGGGTGTTGGGGACCCCATGCGTGCCGCTCTCGACGACCTGGCTCTGATCACCGGCGGGCGCTTCCTCTACAAGGGAGCCGGAATGAGTCCGTCGGAGGTTACGCTGCGCGACCTGGGGCAGGCCGAGCGGGTCGAGGTGGATGAAGACTATGTCACGATCTTCCAGGGAGCCGGAGACCGCAAGGCGGTGCGCCAGCGGGTGATCGGTCTGCGGACCGCCCTCGCTCAGGCCAAGAGCGCAGAGGAGGCGGACGAGATCCGCGAGCGGCTTGGCCGGCTGTCGGGCGGCATTGCCGTCCTCAAGGTGGGGGCCGTAACCGACAAGGAGCGCGCGAGGCGTCGCGAGCAGGCTGAGCATGCCGTCAGGGCCGTCGCCGGTGCGTGGCGCTGCGGCGTTGTTCCTGGAGGCGGGGCAGCCTACCTGGATTGTATCCCCGCTGTTGAGGCTGTCGAGGCGGAAGGCGACGTGGCGATTGGCGTGTCCGTCGTCGCCAAAGCTCTGGAGGCGCCCATGCGACAGATCGCCGCCAATGCGGGCCTGGAGCCCAGCCTGATCGTCGCACGCGCGAGGGCCCGCGGCCGGGGCTATGGCCTGGACGCCTGCCGTGAGGAGATCGTGGAGATGCGTCAGGCGGGAATCATGGACTCCGTGAGCGTTCTGCGGGTGGCGCTCGAGTCCGCTGCAAGTGGAGCGAGCATGGTCCTCACAACCGAAGCGATCGTTCACCATCGGAAACCGGAGCTGAGTGTAGAGCCATGATGACCAGGCAGAAGACCAAGTGGCGGCCGGGGCTGGCGCCGGCGGCGAACTGGGAAGGACTGGGGCCTGTAGCAGCGGGAGGCTCCGTGTTCGACCTCGCCGTGTTGCAGGCGCCGCGTTTCGTGCACGTGTGGGCGGCCACAAGCTGTGGCGTCTTCCGGCACAGGGGACGGGGCGTTTGGGAGCAGCACCTCAACGGGCTCACGACGCCGCTCATCTCCAGCCTGCACGTCGCCGTTGGCGGCATGCTCCTCGCCGGCGGCATGAACGGAGAGCTCTTCCGATCCCTCGATGGCGGGAACACCTTCGAGCGGGCCACCCAGCTGCATGCCGCTGATCTGGCGCCCGTCACCTGCGTTGCCAGCTCCTACCGGTTTGACCGGGATGGAACGGCCCTGGCGGGTACCGAGGGGGGCGGCGTGTGGCGCACCGAGGATGGAGGCAAGCGCTGGCTACCCGCCAACTTTGGGCTGGTTGACCAGTCGGTGCAGGCCCTCGTCTGCGCTCCGGACTGGTCGAAGCAGGAGGTTGTCCTCGCGGGGACGGCCGAGGGTCTCTTCCGCTCCACCAATGGAGGCCGCGCCTGGCGTGAGGTGGACTGGCCTTTCTGCGATATGGCCATCTCGGCGCTGGCTGTCGTCCCCGAGCAGCAGGGAGATGCTGTGTTCTACGCCGGCACGGAGGAGGGCTGCGTCTACGTATCCACCGACGGCGGCCGGGCGTGGAATCGTGTGGGCTCCCCCGGTGAGGCAAGCCCTGTGAACGCCCTCTATGTGCTGCCAGGGACACAGGGAAAGGTGCTCCTGGCAGGCACGACGGAAGGCATCTTCCTATCGGAGGATGCAGGCTCCAGCTGGCAGTTGGTCTGCGCCGAGCTGGGCGCGGTGCTCTCGCTCGCCGGGACACAGGAGATGGTTGTGGCCGGGAGCTACGATAGCGGCGTCTGGCAGTCGGAGGACGGCGGCCGCACCTGGCAATCGATCAGCCAGGGGCTGGCTGCTCGCGGGCTGGCCAGGCTGCTCGCGGGGGAGGAATCGTTCTTCGTCCTCGGGCCCAACGAGGGGCTGTGGCGGTCGCGGGACTATGGGCGTTCATGGGAGAAGGTGGAGTCGCTCAACCCGCACCTGCCCCTGAGCACCTTTGCCGTGACCGGCTCGGGCGAGCATGAGGTCATCCTGGTGAGCTCAGTCATGAGCGGGCTGCTGCGCTCGACCGACTGCGCTGCCAGCTGGCAGGTCGTCCAGGAAGGGTCCGACGTCCTGGCGCTTCTTGTGGCCCCTGCCGGGCCCGGCGACCAGCGGGCGTGGGCGGCCACGGCAACCGGGGAGCTCCTGGTATCGCACGACCTGGGGTTGACCTGGAGCACACTCTCGACCGATACAGAGGGGCAGCGGGCACTGCTCCTGGCGGCTTCGCCGCATATCGCTGAGGACCATACCCTCTTCCTGGGAACGACAGCCGATGTCGGCTGGCGCAAGCAGCCTACAGTACACATCTGGCGCTCCTGCGATGAGGGGCGGACCTGGCGCAAGATACTGGACCAGCACACGCCGGCAACCTGGCTGGATGCGGTCCTGCCTCCCGCGCCGGGGCGCAAACCCTACGATGGCGCCTTCTTTGCCACCGAGACCCAGTGCCTGCGTCCGCTCCGTGGCGGCCGCGATGTCTGGGTTGGGACTCAGGTGACCGCCGAGGCGCCCAACGTTCTGGCCTTGGCTATGGACGGCGATCCGGAGCATGGCGGTGCCCTTTTTGCCGCTACCTCTGGAGGCGTCTATCGGTCGAGCGACGGTGGGCGTACCTGGCAGAGGATCAACAGCGAGGAGAATGCTGGAAGCTATGTGAGTGTGGCCGTCGGGCCGGCCGGAGAGGGTCGCCGGGCATTGTATGCGCTGGAGCTTGGCGGCAGGCTCTGGCGCCTGCCTCTGGGCTGACGCTCTCTTTCAGATCGAAGGCACGGGGAGGGTTCAGGCAGGATCGGAGCCGCGGCCGCGGCTCCGATCCTGCCGGTGGTCAGGACCTCGTCCGAGCGGGCGATGGCGCTGCACTGGGGCGTGCGAGGGGTAGCCGGGAGCGGCCTGGGAGGGTGGGGCTTCTCCAGGCTGCTGCAGCGCAGCCTCCCGCAGCTCTGGCAGGGGCGCCTCGGTGTTGGCGAGGGCGAGGATGGCAGGGGCTGGCTTGCGCAGCGGACCGCTTGACCTGCGGCACGGTTCCATCTGGGGCTCGAGGGCCGGGGCCATTGACAATTCAGGCCTCAGGTGATATACAGTATGTGGCACTCGCTTCCGCTCCGGCGGCAGAGCTGACCGTTTGCCCCTCGGTTGCCGGCGTGAGGTGGCAGCCACCGGTTCGCCTTCAGGTCTCAGCCACGAGCAGGGCTCAGGGGGAAGCACGATGCAGAGCACTGTGCCCATCAACCCCCGGTGCGCCTCTCCGACGGGAGCGCATCCCTCTTGGCCAGTATCCTCACCTCGTTTCCGCACCCATAGCCTTCACGCCACTGCGCGTCGCGCGATCGCAGGAAGGTACCCGGTCTATCCAAGGAGGCAGCTTGCTGAGCGTCGATATCCGTGACCTGAGCTATCGCTATCGAGGACAGAAAAGGCCTGCGCTCCAGGGGATCAACCTCGAGGTCGAAGAGGGCGACTTTGTGGTTGTCATGGGGCCGAGCGAGGCTGGCAAGTCGACTCTGTGCGCGTGCATGAATGGGCTGGTGCCCCACTTCTTCCGGGGCAAGTTCCGGGGTGAGGTGAGGGTGCTGGGGCGCAACACCCGTGAGCACAGCGTTGCGGAGATGGCAGAGTTCGTGGGCCTCGTGTTCCAGGACTTTGAGGCCCAGCTCTTTTCCACCAACGTCGCCCTCGAGGTGGCCTTTGGGCCGGAGAACTTTTGCATCCCCTGGGAGGAGATAGACCAGCGGGTGCGCCGTTCGCTGCACCTTGTGGGGCTGGAGGGGATGGAGAATCGCACGCCGGCGAGCCTCTCGGGCGGCCAGAAGCAGAAGCTCGCCATCGCCTCCGTCCTGGCCATGGAGCCAAAGGTGCTCATCATGGATGAGCCCACGACCGACCTGGATCCGATCAGCAAGCTGGGCATCTTTGCGATCGCCGACGAGTTGCGGCGCTCGCACGATATCACGCTGATGATCGTTGAGCACGAGACGGAAGAGGCCGCCAAGGCCCGTCGCATCGTGCTTATGAAGGATGGTAGCATCCTGAAGGACGGCCCGGCTCACGAAGTGCTGCGCGAGGTCGACCTGATGGAGAGTATCGGCGTGCAGCCGCTTGGGGTGCCGCAGTTCTTCCACACCATGGGAGCGAACGAGCTGCCCCTCACGGTCGAGGAGGGCGTTGCCGAGTTCCGGGCCCGGGGCTGGCGAATCGACGAAGCGGCCTATGAGGCCCTGCGACGGCGGGATGCCGAACGTGCCCGGTCGTACGGCGAGCCAATCATCAGGGTCGAGGGCCTCTCGTACAGCTATCCGGGTCAGGTGGACGCGCTGCGGGGTATCGACCTCGAGATCCGTCGGGGCGAGTTCCTGGCCATCGTGGGGCAGAATGGCAGCGGCAAGACGACCCTCGTCAAGCACTTTAACGGCCTGCTCGAGCCGACCGAGGGGCGGGTGGTTGTCGATGGCGAGGAGACCACGAAGCAGGGCGTGTACAGGCTCGGGCAAAAGGTCGCCTACGTGTTCCAGAACCCGGACCATCAGATCTTCTCGGATACCGTGTACAACGAGGTCGCCTTCAGCCCGCGCATCCGCGGCTGCTCGGAGCAGGAGATACAGCAGCGGGTGAAGGAAGCGCTCGAGGCCGTGGGCCTTGTGGGGATGGAGCAGGAAGATCCTTTCTCGCTGACCAAGGGAGGGCGACAGCGAGTGGCCGTGGCCTCCGTTCTCTCGGCGCGGCCCGAGGTCATCATCCTCGACGAGCCGACGACGGGCCTGGACTATGCCGAGCAGCGCTCCATGATGGAGCTGGTGTCGCGGCTCAACCAGCAGGGCCACACCATCATCTTTGTGACGCACAGCATGTGGGTGGTTGCCGAGTATGCGCACCGCGTCGTGGTCCTGAAGGATGGCAAGGTACTGCTTCAGGGCGCCACCCGTGAGGTCTTTGCCCGGGAGGACCTGCTGGGCGAGACGTTCCTGCAGCCGCCACAGATAGTGAGCCTCTCCAACCGCCTGGGCAAGACGCTGCTCTCCGTGCCAGAGCTGGTCCAGTGCACGTGCGCCGGAGGGTGAGAGTTGGATACTTACCTGTACCTTGACCGCAACACCATCGTGCATCGCCTCGATCCGCGGACCAAGATATTCTTGATGGTCGGCTCCTTTGTGATGACGCTGCTCTTCATGCACCCTGCCTGGGTGGCGATGGCGCTCGCAGTGGTGCTGATCCATGGCGCGGTGAGCAAGTCGCTCTCCAACCTGAAGCGCATCTGGTGGATACTCTTCATGCTCTTCACCATGGGCACGATCCTGTGGGCGCTCTTCTCCAGCGGCCCGACACCGTTCGTGGGGCCGATCGAGTGGGAGGCGTTTCTCTTCGGCCTGGGCAATGCGCTCCGTATCGACACCATGATCATCGCCGGGATGATCTTTCTGAGCACGACCAAGAATGAGGAGATCGTCCTGGGCATGGTCAAGCTAGGGGTGCCCTACCGCTTCGGATTTGCGCTCTCGACGGCGCTGCGCCTCGTGCCAACGATCAATGCAACCGTCTATACCATCTCGCAGGCGCAGCGGTCACGTGGGCTTGACCTGGATTCCGGGAACGCGATTGTCCGGCTCAAGAAGAACATCCCGTTGGTTGTGCCTGCCTTCCTGTCGACGATCCGAAGCACCAATGTCTTCGGCATGGCGTTGGACTCGAAGGGGTTCGGTGCGCGACCGACGCGCACGAACTATATGCGGGTAGGGTTTCACACCGCCGACTGGGTGTTTCTGGCCATCATGGTCGGCCTGCTCATCCCCGGTATCTACCTGTGGGCGATGAAGCTTGGCAGGATCCCGGGGTTGACCAAGTTCTGATCGGCATCCGCGAGGCTCGCTGCAGCTGCGGCCGTGCAGTCCGCCGACACCAGGCGACCGGGTGGGCTGGGGTGGCGTAGCGAATTGCCCGGTTGCCGCCCGCGCCCGGGCAGACCGGTGGGCTCGGCGGCGTCGCGCTGAGGCGGTCGAGCCCCAGGACGCCCGCCTCCGGGGTGGGGGATGAGGGGCCGCGCAGCGTGCGAGCGCGTGGGGTGTTGTTAAGAGCAGAGGAGGCCGGGCAGAGGGGTGAGTTCGCCGGTCTGGGCAGCGGGCCTCCGGCAACCCCGGTCGACTCTGGCGGCTGATGCGGGAGGGGGAGTGTCTCCCGGGGCGCCGCTCCTCGGAGGGAGGGGCGGGTCGCCGCGGGGCACCCTGGATGCGCTCGGGGCGGCTTTTGTCGCTCCCCGCGCCCGTGGCGTGTCCTCTGCCGTCCTGCATCAGGCCCACGAGGAAGGGAGGTGATGGCGGCCACATCTGCGCATGGGAGGGGCCAGCCCAACGATGATTGAGCGAGCGACGACGCACGCAGCACATCATCAGAAGGAGTGCGGCCGTGAAAGAAGTCATTACCATGTGGAAGTCCACCAAGATGATCATCCTGGTGGCACTGAGCGCGGCCATCTATGCGGTCGTGCTCATCGCGTTCAAGGGCGTGCTCATCATCATCCCTGGCATTACCGAGCTGCGCCCGGCGAACGTATTTCCGATCATCTTTGGCCTGATGTTTGGCCCGGCAGGAGCCTGGGGCTCGGCCATCGGCAACCTCATCGGCGACTTTTTCGGCACCCTGTCGCTGGGCTCCATCGGCGGCTTTGTCGGGAACTTTTACCTCGGCTTCATCTCCTACAAGCTGTGGGGCGCACTGCTCTCCAAGAAGGACGCCGAGGTCCAGAACGTCAACACCTGGCCGCGCTTTGCGGCGTACGTGGCCGTGAGCCTGGCGGCCGCCGTCGGCTGCGGCGTGATCATCGGCTGGTGGCTCGACCTGCTCGGGATCGTGCCGTTCGCCTTCCTGGCCAGTGTCATCTCCATGAACAACTTCCTGCATGAGCTGGTCCTCGGTCCCCCGCTGCTCCTGCTGCTCTATCCGCCGATCAAGAAGTGGGGCCTGATCTGGACCGACATCATGGCCGAGGAGGATGTGGCGCAGGCCAAGGCGATGGCGCTGGGCAACATCCTGATGTGGGTCGGCACCGTCGGCGGGCTGGTTGTTGGCCTGCTGGTGTCGATGGGCCTCGCTGGCCAGCAGCTCTTCGGCTTTGCCGGCGAGAAGGGCACGGTTGGCGTCTCGCTGATCGTGGCGGTGTTCGTCGTCCTGATCATCGTCGCCGGCTTCCTGCTTGGCGGACGCGAGCAGTTCGCTGCCGAGGAGGAGGAAGAGCTGGCGCCGGCGCCGGCGGTATAGCGGGCACCGCGCAGACGCGAGGGGGAGCCATGTGGCTCCCCCTTTTCGCTTGTCCGGCCTAGCGCCTGCCGTTGCGCCACGGCGCGCCGAGGAGGGCGTCCAGCTTGCGGAGCAGGCGCATGCCAAGCGAGCGCACGCTCGCCAGCCGGTAGCCGAGCCAACTCGCGCTGCGCCGCCAGAGCGGAACAGGACGCACAGGTGTCGGGCGGCCCCAGCGCACGACGGCTGCGCCCCAGGTGAGGCCGGCTCCAAAGCCGACCAGCACCACGTGGTCCCCCGGCTGCAGGCGCCCTTCTTCGATGGCCTCGCAGAGCGCGATGGGGATCGACGCAGCAGAGGTGTTGCCGTACCGCTGCAGGTTGACGTAAACGCGGTCCTTCGGGAGATTGAGCTCGTGGGCTGCCGAGTCGATGATGCGGATGTTGGCCTGATGGGGTATGAAGAGGGCGATCTGGTCGAGGGTCAGCCCCGCCGCCTGGATCGCCTCACGTGAGGCCCGGGCCATGATGCGCGTGGCAAAGCGATAGACCTCGCGGCCGTCCATGTGGATATAGTGCTCGCCGTTGGCCACGCTGGCAGGGCTGGCGGGGCGCCGCGAGCCGCCAGCCGGGATGATGAGGAGATCTGCGCCTGAGCCGTCGGCGCCGAGCACCGAGGAGAGCACGCCGCCATCCCCTTCGGCAGCCTGCAGGACGACGGCGCCCGCCCCGTCCCCAAACAGGACGCAGGTGCTGCGGTCCTCCCAGTTGACGATGCGCGAGAGCGTCTCGGAGCCGATGACCAGAGCGTTGCGGCAGGCGCCGGCCTCGATGGAGTGGGCGGCGATGCTCAGGGCGTAGACAAAGCCGGAGCAGCCGGCGCTGAGGTCAAAGGCCCCTGCCCGGGAGGCTCCCAGGGCGTCCTGAACCAGGCAGGCCGTCGGAGGGAAGATGTACTCGGGCGTGGCCGTAGCGACGATGATCAGGTCCAGCTTCTGGGGCGAGAGGTCGGCCACGCTGAGGGCGTTGCGGGCGGCGCGGATGGCCAGCGTGGCCGTGCTCTCGCGGACGTCGGCGATGCGGCGGGCGGCGATGCCGGTGCGGGTGCGGATCCACTCGTCGGAGGTGTCGACGCGCTTGGCCAGATCTTCGTTGGTCAGGATGCGCTGTGGCAGGCACTTGCCCCAACCGGTGATCTGGGCGCAGACCTTCATCCCGCCTCCCCCGTGACGGCCCGGAAGACCAGGCAGGCGTTGTGCCCACCAAAGCCGAAGGAGTTGGACATCGTGGTGCGCAGGCGGGCTGGGCGGGCCTGGTTGGGGACGTAATCGAGGTCGCATGCGGGGTCACGTTCGGCATAGTTGATGGTGGGCGGAATGGCACCCTCCCGCATGGCCAGCAGGCAGATGACGGCCTCAACTGCACCAGCGGCGCCGAGGAGGTGGCCGGTGACAGGCTTGGTCGACGACACGGGCAGCCTGCCTGCGGCGTCGCCAAAGACCTTTTTGATCGCCGTCGTCTCGATTGCGTCGTTCAAGAGCGTGCCGGTGCCATGGGCGTTGACATAGTCGATGTCTTCCGGAGAGAGACCCGCTTCCAGGAGTGCCCGCTGCATGGCGGCGATGGCACCTGCTCCATCCTCGCGAGGGGCCGTGATGTGCGAGGCGTCTGCCGAGGCGCCGTAGCCGGCGACCTCGCCGTAGATGTGCGCGCCGCGGGCCCGGGCGTGAGAGAGGGACTCCAGCACGACGATGCCGGCCCCCTCACCCATGACAAAGCCATCCCGGCGCGCATCGAAGGGGCGGTTGGCGCCTGGACCGGCGTCGTTGTTGGTCGACAGGGCGCCCATGACGTTGAATCCGGCGATGGCGATGGGGAGGATGGCGGCCTCGGTCCCGCCAGCGATCATCACCTCTGCTGCGCCGCGGCGGATCATGGCCGCCGCTTCGCCGATGGCATTGGCGCCGCTGGCACAGGCCGAGATCACGGCCATGTTGGGTCCCTCGATACCAAGGTCGATGGCTACCTGGCCGGCGGCCATGTCGGGAAGCATCATGGGGATGAGCAAGGGGCTGACGCGGCGAGGCCCTTGCGTCTCCAGGATCCTCGACTGCTCGATGAGGATGCCGACTCCTCCGATGCCCGTGCCGATAATCACGCCGGTGTGGGAGCGAGGCAGCGCGCCGTCCTGCAGGCCTGCGTCGGCGACGGCCTGGCGTGCGGCGTGGACAGCGTACTGTACAAAGGGCTCCATGCGCCGGGCTTCCTTGCGTCCAAAGCAGGCTTCAGCGTCAAAACCCTTGATCTCGGCAGCGATGCGGGTGCCGAGGCCCGAGGCATCGAATCGGGTGATCGGGCCGACGGCGGAGCGGCCGTTGACTACGCCGGACCAGAGGGCGTCGATGCCGATGCCAAGGGGCGTCACGGCGCCCATTCCGGTGACGACGACAGGTTCACCCATGAGAACCTCCCTTCTGATATGCGGCTGCGAGCCCCTTCAGAGGCTTTGCACGTCTGTCAGGTTAACCCACATAGAGGACTGGAGATGTGCAAGCACGATAGGGTACCTGAACCCTGTGCCGGTTTAAGCAACTGGGTCGTGCCCGGGTGGCAGCCGGGTATTGAGCTCCGCCCTCGCCCGGCCCCTGGGTGGGGGTTTGGCGGGTTGGCCGGGCGCCGCCCGGCCAACCCGCCAAACCCCTTAGACGGTTCCGTACCGGGCCGGCGCGGAGCGTGTAGCCCGGTCCCCTGCCCGAGGAACAGAAGTCTGTGAGCAGAGAGCCAGCAACTTTGTCCGGCGCCCGGCGTTTTAGGAAGAGGTAAGGATGCTCGCCGGAGTAGCAGCGGTCGGCAGTTGATGGCTGAGGCCGCAGACACCTGAGATCGGAGGCAACCGTGATCAAGACAGTGCTGTGCGACATGTTGGGCATCGAGCATCCCATCGTGCAGGGAGGGATGGCCTGGGTGGCCACCGCCGAGCTGGTGGCCGCGGTCTCGGAGGCGGGCGCGTTTGGCATCCTCGGTGGTGGCAACGCGCCGCCCGACTATGTGCGCGCCCAGATCCGCGAGACCAAGCGGCGTACGAGCAAGCCCTTTGGGGTGAACATCCCTCTCTTCTCGCCGCATGTAGATGACCTCGTCGAAATCTGCATCGAGGAAAGGGTCAGGGCTGTGGCGACGGGTGCAGGGAACCCTGGTCCGTTCATGCCCCGGCTCAAGGAGGCAGGCATTCTGTGCATGCCGGTGGTTGCCTCGGTGGCCCTGGCGAAGCGTCTCGAGCGGATGGGGGCGGATATCATCGTGGCCGAGGGGATGGAATCTGGCGGGCACATCGGCGATCTGACGACGCTGCCCCTCGTGCCGCAGGTGGTCGATGCAGTGCAGGTGCCAGTCGTCGCTGCGGGCGGCTTTGCCGACGGGCGAGGGCTGGTAGCGGCGCTGGCTCTCGGGGCCGTGGGCATCCAGATGGGCACTCGCTTTGTCTGCACCACCGAGTGTACGGTGCATGAAAACTATAAGCGCAAGATACTCGAGGCCGGCGATCGCGCCACCATGACAACTGGGCATTCCCTGGGACACCCGGTGCGGGCGATCAGGAACGCGATGACCCGCGAGTTCCAGGAGATGGAGAAGCGGGGAGCCTCCGAGGAGGAGATCATCGAGTTCGGCACCGGGAGGCTGCGCCTGGCCGCTGAGCAGGGCGATGTGGTCCATGGGTCGGTGATGGCGGGGCAGGTTTCTGGCATGGTCAACGACATCGTGAGCTGCCGCGAGCTGGTAGAGCGGATCGTGCGGCAGGCAGAGGGGATCATCGGCGCGCTGCCGGGCGTGGTCAGGCAGGCGTAGCGCGGGCCCGCAGTCACCAGATTGTCAGTATTTGCCCCGCGGTCACACGTGGGGTATAATGCATCGAGCTTTTGGCACGTCGTCAAGCGCGTCACAACGTAGGAGGACCTGAGGTGGACCTGAAGCAGATCTACGAGTACACCGTGAGCGGGAACGCCCCAAAGGTCAAAGAGCTCACGCAGCAGGCGCTCGCCGAAGGGGTATCGCCCAGCGAGATCATCACCAAGTATCTCATCCCGGCTATGGCAGAGGTCGGCGACCGCTTCGAGCGGAACGAGTTCTACGTCCCCGAGCTTCTTATCGCCGCCCGTGCCATGCAGGGGGCTCTCTCCATTCTCAAGCCCCTGCTGACCGAGACCGACCTCAAGCCCGCTGGCCGCGTGGTGATCGGTACTGTTAAGGGTGACCTGCACGACATCGGCAAGAACCTGGTCTCCATGATGCTGCAGGGCGCAGGGTTCGAGATTGTGGACCTGGGCGTGGATGTGGCGCCGGACAAGTTCGTTGAGGCTGTCAAGGAGAACAAGGCGCAGGTTGTGGCGCTCTCGGCGCTGCTCACTACCACGATGCCCTCAATGAAGACCACGATCGATGCCCTCGAGGCGGCAGGGCTGCGGGACAAGGTCAAGGTCATCATCGGTGGCGCGCCGGTAACGCAGCGGTACGCCGACGAGATCGGCGCGGATGGTTACGCGCCGGATGCGAACTCGGCCGTCCGCAAGACCAAGGAACTCCTCAAGATCGCCTGACGCGAGGCTGTTTTTCGTGAGTCAGAGGGGGAAGTCGTCTCCGAGGCGGTGCTGGCAGGCGACTTCCCCCACGATTGCTGATTCCCGCCGTACGGGCTTTTGCCGGCCGGAGGGCCGCGCAGGTGCATTTGGGTGCTTCCAGAGGGCCCAGGGAGCCCCTTCGGGCACGGACTGGCCCTGAGATGGCCAGGCTTGTGACCGGAGTGTGGCCTGCACACCAACGGCGCAGGAGGTCAGAGCTCAGCATCATCGAGACGGGGCCGTTGGTTCGGGCTTCCGGCTTGCTGCTTGCAGCCAGGTCGCGGACAACTCGTGGCAAGTGCCGGGGTACAGGCTGGCCATGGGCAAGCCCCTTATTGTCACCAAATACCTCATTCCTGGCCGCCGTGCCGACCTGCTTCGGCGCCCTCGCCTGCTCGAGTTCATGCACGAGCACGTGGACCGTAAGCTCGTGCTCGTCAGCGCCCCAGCCGGGTATGGCAAGACCTCCCTCCTGATCGAGTTCGCGCACGACACCGACCTGCCGGTCTGCTGGTACTCCCTCGATGTAGCGGACCGTGACCCCCACGTCTTCGCAGAGTACCTGCTGGCCGCGATCCGGCATCGCTTCCCCCACTTTGGAGGGCATGCTCAGGCGTTGCTTGAGAGCAGCGAGCGGCTGAGCGATACCGACGCCCTCGTCGCGGTGCTCGTGAACGAGATCTATGAGGAGATCCCCGACTACTTTGTGCTCGTGCTGGACGACTATCACCAGGTCAACCCGAGCGAGCCGGTGAACTATCTCCTCGATTCGCTCCTGCAGCGACTGCCCGAGAACTGCCACGTGATCATCGCCAGCCGCACCATCCCAACCCTCACCCCAAGGGGCCTGGCCCTCATGACGGCGCGCCAGGAGGTGGCTGGGCTTGGCGCGCGGGAGCTGCGCTTCACCCCCCAGGAGATCCAGGAACTGGTGCAGCAGAACTATCACCAGGTCCTGCCCGATGAGGCTGCGCAGGAGCTGGCCCGCCAGTCCGAGGGCTGGATCACCGGCATCCTCCTCTCCACCCAGACGGCGTGGAAGGATCTGCTGGCCGGGGTAGCGCGTCTGCGGGGCACCGGCCTCAGCGTCTACGACTATCTGGCCAGCGAGGTCTTTGCCCAGCAGACACCCGAGGTCCAACGGTTCCTGCTCGGTACGTCCGTCCTCGACGAGATGACCGCCCGGCGGTGCAATGCTCTCCTTGGTATCGAGGATGCCGACCAGATGCTGGAGCTCCTCGAGCAGGGTAACATCTTTATCGTGCGCTTTGAGAAGGAGCAAGAGCGCTGGTACAGGTATCATGCCCTCTTCCAGGGGTTCTTGCGTCAGAAGCTGGCTGCCGATGCCCCGGAGGAGGCTACGGCCCTGCATCTGCGGGCGGCGGCCATCCTCGAGGAGGAGGGGGAGTGGGATGGCGTGTTTCGGCTCCACATGGCAGCGGGAGACCTTCAGGGCGCCGTGCGTGTGGCAGTGCGGGCTGCGCAGGAGATGTACGAGGCCGGACGCCTGGAGACGCTCGCGCAGTGGATCGACCAGATCCCCGATCAGGCCCTCGCCCAAGTTCCCCGGCTGATCTGGTATCGCGGCCGTGTGTGCGCTGAGACCGGGGAGTGGGCAAGGGCACTGGAGCTCTACGAGCGGGCGCGGCGGGGATTTGAGCAGCGGGGCGAGGCAGAGGCTGCGGCCCAGACGCTGGTCGACGCCGGGGTCAGCCTGCGCTTCCTCGGCCGCCTGCAGGAGGCCATCCAGTCCGCACAGGAGGCGCTCGAGAGGCTGGCGCAGCCGGGTCCGGCGGCCTCGCTGATCGCAGCGGGAGCGCGGCGGAACCTGGGCATCTGTCTGTACCAGATGGGCCGGGCGGCCGAGGGCACCGATCACCTGCGCGAAGCCCTGCGCCTGTACACGGAAGGGGACTCTCTCTACGGGCGGGCGCTAACTCACGGCGACCTGGGAGCTGCCCTCACCCTGGCGGGAAACCTGGCGGCTGCTGATCTGCACAATCAGGAAGCCCTCCGGTTGTGGCAACAAATGGGCCACTCTGCGAACATGGCCAACGTCCTGAACACTCTGGCAGTGGCCCAGCAGTTGCGCGGCGAGCACGAGGTGGCGCTGGCGACCCTGGACCGGGGGCTGGACTGTGCACAGAGGGCCGGGTCGCGGCGGCTGCAGGCCCTGCTCCTCGCCGGCAAGGGGGACGTGTACCGCGAGCGGGGCGAGTGGGAGCAGGCGGTTGCTGCCTATGGTGAGGCCCGGCAGCTCGCCGAGGCGATCCGCTACCCGTCGCTCCTCAGGCACCTGCTCAATGCCACGGCAGAGGTGCATCGGGCGAGAGGAGAGTACCCGCAGGCGCTGGCTCTCGCGCGCCAGGCCTACGACCAGGCCATCGAGCAAGGGGTGGCGCAGGATGCGGCGCGCTGCGGCATCACGCTCGCGGCGATCTATCTGGAGCAGGGGAACCCGGCGCTGGCCGAGGAGTACCTGCAGCGGGCCGTGGAGACCCTCAGCGCCGCGAGGGCCGGGCGAGAGCTGGCGCTGGCCTGGCTGCAGCTCGCCCGAGTGGCCCATGCCCGGGCGGACGTGCCAGCGAGGCAGGAGTGCATCCGTCGCATGGTCGAGGTCACCCTCGAGCTGGGCTACGATCACTTTCTCGTGGGCGAGGTGGCGAGGGCCCTGCCGGTGGTGGAGCCGGTGATGCAGGCGGGGGTCGGAGGCGGAGTCCTGGCCGACCTGGTGCGGCGGGCGAGGCAGGCCGCCGCACCGGTGCCGGCAACGGCGGCTGGGCCGTCTGAGGAGCTGCGCCACTCGCCGCTTCGCATCGAGGCGCTGGGAGCGTGCAACGTCTACGCCGGCGGCCGCCTGCTCACCCCGGCCGACTGGGGCACGGCCAAGGCAAAGGAGCTCTTCTTCTATCTCCTCGCCTTTCCCAGCCGGCGCAAGGAGCAGGTCGCGGAGGTCCTGTGGCCGGACCTCTCTGCAGGGCGCCTGCGCAGCGCCTTCCACGTGACCCTGTACCGGGTGCGCCGGGCCCTGGGCATGAACGACTGTGTGCTCTACGACAATGAGCAATACCTCTTCAACCGCCAGCTCGACTACTGGTACGACGTCGAAGAGTTTGAATCTCTCCTCACGCAGGCCGAGTCGTTGCGCGTGACCAGCCCGCTGGAGGCGGAGAGCGCGCTCGAGAAGGCGTGTGCACTCTACAAGGGCGAGTACCTGGAGGGGATGTCCTTCCCGGACGACGAGTGGTGCTTCTGGCGCCGCGAGGAGCTTGCCCGCCGGTACCACGGCGCCCTGCAGCAGCTCGGCGACCTCCGCGCGGAGCGCGGCGACTATGCGGGCGCGCTGGAAGCGTATCGCAGGCTGATCGCCTGCGATCCCCTGCGCGAGGACATCCACCGCGAGATCATGCGCTGCCTCGCCCTGGGCGGTGATCGCAATGCCGCGCTGCGCCACTACCGGACGGTCGTGGCTCTGCTGCGCGAGGAGCTGGCGGTCGAGCCCCTGCCTGAGACCTCTGAGCTGTACCGGACGATTGCCGAGGGGCGGGAAGAGCTCGTGTTGTGAGGGACCTCTTCCCGGCCTGCCTGGGCAGCTCCTCCGCGCCGCAGCGGCGAGCAAGTCCGATTCCCCAGGAAAGCGGCCGAATCCGCCAGGAACGCCCTTCCTGTAAGCATTTCCGAAAGCGGCCTCCTCTATAATGCGGCCAGGATTAGGGCCTGCGGGCCGTTCCAACCAAGGGGAGGGAAGAGGCATGTCCCGGCAGCTCAAGGTCAAGCTCTACACACTGGCTTCGGTGCGGACGCTGCGCGTCGTCTATGTGCTCGCGGTGATTGCGGCCCTGGCCCTTGCCGCGGGTGCTCCTGTCGAGTGGGGTGGGACCGGTCCGTGAGGCGCCGTTTCCGGTCACAGTCGGTTCGGGCCCCCGAGGGTTGGGGGCTGGACTCATCCGCAGAGGTTGTCGCCGGTTAGGGCGGGAGTCTGGTGATCCTTGTTATAGCCGTCGCCGTATCGCTGGCTATCGCCGTAGCGCGCGGCGGGCGCCTGGTCCGGCTGGCCGATCTAGGTATCGAGCGTGCCTGGCTGGTGCTCGCCGCGGTTGTCTTACAGTACCCGCTGGTCTACATCCACGTCGGTGAGCAGAGGGTGCTGGGCCTGCCGGCAGCAGGCCTGCTGATGGCCGGATCGTGGGCGCTGCTGGGGGTGGCGCTCTGGGTGAACCGTCGCCTGCCGGGGATTGCGCTCATTGGGGTGGGAACGATGCTCAACCTGCTCGTAATGAGCGCAAACGGCGGGTGGATGCCCATCACGCCTGAGGCGGTTGCCAGGCTGAATGCGGCCAGCAAGGTGGTCATGGTCGGCGCGACTGCACGCATGTGGGGAGCCAAGAACATTGTTCTGTCGCGCGCCGACACGCGGCTGTGGTGGCTGTCGGACGTCTTTGTGCTGCCACCCCCGTTTCCCATGCGGGTCGCATTCAGTGTGGGCGATGTGCTGATCGCGGCGGGGCTGTTCTGGCTCCTGCAGCGAGGGATGGTTGGGCCCCGCCAGCCTGCGGCGCGGCCTGATAGTGTCGCCGGGCAGCAGTGCTAAAGACCGGGGCGGCGGTGCCCCGATTGCCGAGGCACAGGGCCGACCTCGGGCCGGCACAACAGAGGGAGATGCTAGGCGGAGGAGAGATAGCGATGACCCATGCGGCGCTTTCGCAGGTCATAGGGACGGCGCTGGTTGATGATGGGTTCAGGCGGGTGCTGTTGCGCAATCCCAGGGAAGCGCTGGCCTCGTTCAACCTGGCCTCGGATGAGCTTATGGCGCTGAGCCGTATCCGGGCCAACACCCTGGAGCAGTTCGCGGCCCAGGTAGTGACGTGGTTCTCTGAGGCGGACCGCAGCCGTTCCGCGTGAGGGCTGTTGTAGGGGTAGGGGACAGGGGTCTCGTGGAGTCTGGGCGAGCCCTCCGCTGGAGCGCTCGGGATCGGTAGGCCGGGCGCTGCGATGTGGTTCCCCGGGCGTGTTCGAGGTGAAGGAGCAGGGCCAACTCGGTGCCGGGGGAGCCGTCGGGGTTAGGGAATGGCGAGAATCCTGGTAGTTGACGACGAGGCCGAGATCCGTGAGCTGATCAGACGCGTGCTCATGATCGAAGGGCACGAGGTGGATATGGCCGCGCACGGCGCCGCCGCGCTGGCGGCCCTCGCGGTGCGGCCATATGATCTGGTCATCTGCAACGTGCGCATGCCGGTGATGGATGGCCCGACGCTCTACGCTCATATCCTGGACCGTGACCCGGTGCAGGCATCGCGCTTCCTCTTCTGCACGGGTGACATCCTGAGCGTCGACGTCGGGTCATTCCTCCTGGCTGCCGATCGGCCGGTGCTCATGAAGCCGTTCACTGTGGCGGGCCTGCGGGAGACGGTCCGCGCGCTGCTGAACGGGCCTTCCGCCAGCGCCGGCCGGCAGAGGCGCGAGCATCCCGCGCAGGAACCCTACGCTGCCTCCAGGTTCCCGGCCTGATCCGCGGGGCAGGTTACCGGCCGGCATCGGGGGTTTCTGTTGGCTCGAAGAGCGCCCTCACATCGCCCCTAAAGTCCCTCAGAAAGGCATGGACGTCCAGCACGTCGTCTATCGAGAGCGCCGGCAGCGTCTGGAGCATGGCTGCCTCTTCGGCCTCGGTGGCCTGGACCTCGAACTCTGCATCGCTGGTGAGGGTGGCGAAGACGAGCCCCTGTGTTCCGCAGCGACTGCAGATCACGGCTGATACCCACACGCTCTCGTGGTGCCCGAGCACGTAGATATCCTTCCGGCCATAGCGCTCCCCGCAGCCAACACACTGGATGTTCGCTATCAGGTGGCGGATGAACGCCTGCCTGATGGATCGCTCGTCTGCTTCCATATCGGGCTCCTTTCCGGGGGCGTGTTCGGGGTGACGCTGTCCGCGTGCGCAACCAGGAAACGGAACCGCTGATCGGGGGCAGGTCCGGGTCACTCCCCCTGAGCCTCAACCCTCACGCTGATCTCGGCAGTGATGTCTCCGCTGAAGCGTATCGGCACCCGGTAGATGCCCAACTCGCGGATTGGCTCCTCAAGGGCGATCTTGCGGCGGTCGACCGTCTTGCCGGTCTGCTTCTTGATCTCGTCGGCGATATCCGCCGGGGTTACTGAGCCGTAGAGGCGGCCGCTTTCGCCTGCCCTGGCCTTGAAGGTCAGGGTGACGCCACTCAACTGCCCGGCAAGGCGCTGGGCCTCGGCCTGCTCCTTCTCGGCACGCCTGGCCCGAGCCTCCAGATTGGCCTGTGCCTCGCGGACGGCACCGGCCGATGCGGGCGCGGCGAGGCCGCGGGGAATAAGGTAGTTGCGGGCATAGCCGTCGGCGACTTGACGGACCTCTCCCGCCTTGCCGAGTCGCTTGACGTCCTTCAACAACAAGACTTCCATGCCGTTCCCCCTGGAAGACAAGAGTAGCCGCCACGATCACCGGATGAGGGCGGGACCTTTCTGAGGAGGATGATACCCGAATATGGCGAAAAACTCAAGCCGCATCGTGAGTGTTCAGGCTCGCGTTCAGCGCATGGCCCGGAAGCAGGCTGCCGGTAGCTCTGCCAGTCGGGAGCGGCTTTGTACCGGCTTGTCAGAGGAGCCCCTCCCACTGCGGATTCCCCACCTCCGAAGCGTGCTGTCTCCACTATCCACAAGTGGCCTGGGGGGAGCGTGGGCGCCCGTGGCCTGCGCGGCATCTCGGGGAGCCGCCCCCACCCCCGCCCCTCCCCCAGGCAGGCGCCCGGCGCCTGCCTGGGGGAGGGGCGGGGGTGGGGGCACTCTGTTGCAGCACATGGCGGCTGCCGCTCGGCGTGTCCCGAGCAGCGGTGTGTACGGCGGGTGGTCCGCTGTGATGGGCGCCAGGGCGCTATCTCATGCCCCCTGATGCTGTGCAGCCTGACTTGTGGGTAA
>DYEI01000113.1 GCA_020725765.1 Anaerolinea sp.
GCGCCGCGGCGCGCTCGACCGCCCGAAACCGCCCCTCTTCCATCACCCCTCCCCCCCGGCAGGCGCCTGGCGCCTGCCGGGGGAGGGGCAGGGGTGGGGGGATTCTGCGGTTGCAGCACATCGCGGCTGCCGCTTGAAGCCTTCCGAGCACCAGTGCGGGCGGCGGGTGGTCCGCCGGGATCGGCACCGGGGCGCTCCTACGGGCCGACGCATCGGCCCTTAGGAGCGCGCCCCCATCGTCACTGGCATACCTCTTGCTATTCCTGCACTTGACGCTGATTCGCAAGAGGTGACCAGCGATGGACGCGCTGCCGCGCAAGGCCACCCCGGGGCGCACCGCCCTGACCATCATGGGCCTTGCCATGATCGTGCTGCCGCTGACGGTCGGCGCAGGCTACCTGCTGCCGAGCCCCGTGGCGCTGGTGACTCCCGGCCCCGTGGAGCCGGTCGATACGCTGATCACCATCGCCGGGCGCTCCTACGAACCCGCGGGGCGGCTGTATCTGACCTCCCTCCGCCTGACCCTCGAGCCGCGCCTTGGCCACTTTTTGCTGGCGCAGCTCCACTCCGATGCCATCACTGTGCCCAGGGAAGAGGTCGTGCCGGCCGGCGTGAGCCGCGAAGAGCTCCTCAGGCTGAGCGAGCGCCTGCTGGCGGAGAGCCAGATCATCGCCCAGGCAGTCGCGCTCAAGCACGCGGGCTATGAGGTCCGGCTTGGCAGTGCGCAGGTGGAGGTCGTGGCCACCATCACGGGCACACCAGCCGAGGGCCGCCTGGAGCCGGGCGATGTGATCGAGGCGGTGGATGGCGAGAGCATAGCGACGACAGCTGAGCTGGTCAGCATCGTCCAGGGGCGTGTGAACGGCGAGCCGGTCACCCTGCGGGTGCGGCGGGGCCGGCAGAGCACGTCCGTCACGCTGCGGGTCCTTCGCGGCCCACTCGACACCGAAGGGCCAGTGCTGGGCGCAGTGACGGTGACTCGCGGGCTGGATTGCCGGGCGCCGCTAGAGATCAAGGTCGATGGCGGGCCGCTCTCTGGTGGGCCGTCCGGCGGGCTGATCTATGCCCTCGGCATCTACAACGCCCTGGCCACGGAGGACATCACACGTGGACATCGCATTGCCGGTGCCGGCACCCTCCGCCTCAACGGCACCGTCGGTCCGACGGGAGGAGTGCCGCTCAAGGTGCGGGCGGCAGAGGATGCCGGGGCCGAGTACTTTCTGGTTGCAGCAGAGGACGAGGCGGCCGCCCGCGCCGCCGCGAACGAGATGGAGATCATCCCCGTCCACACCTTCAAGGCTGCCCTCGAGGCCCTGCGGGCGCTGGACACGACGCCGGGCCGCCGCGGCCCAGCCGTGCCCACCCGCGGAGATACCACCCTCGCACGCCTGATCCGGCAGGGGATGGCCGGCGCCCTACCCTGAGCGCGAGGCGGAGCCCTGCGGAAACCCACCTTAGCTCAATAAAGCATTAAGGCGCATGAGATAGCGCCCCGGCGCCCATCACAGCGGAGCACGCGCCGCGCACAGTGGAGCTCGGAGCTGGCGAGCGGAAGCCGCCATGTGCTGGAACTCCAGCATGCCCCCACCCCTGCCCCTCCCCCAGGCAGGCGCC
>DYEI01000114.1 GCA_020725765.1 Anaerolinea sp.
ATCCAGAATGGGAGGGGGTGTTCGCGGGCGGCGAAGCCGCCCGCGAACCCCCCCTCCACGAATAAGACGCCCCCTTCCCCGCCGCCTCGCCGGCGGGGAAGGGGGCTCGGGGGATGGGGCAGAGGTACAGGCGAGGACCTGAAAAGGCTCCAGCCTGCACAAGGTCTTGGCCAGGAGATGGCGGATCAAAGTGCCTGGCTGCTGCCCGGTTTCAGGTCCGCTCGCTCCTAGATATATCCCGAGGTATCCGGAGGATACCCGGCTCTGGGGTCAGCCACATGTCAGGTACAGAAGGCATGGCCGTCGTCCTCTTCGATAGTGTGCAGGCGGCGATCCAGGCCGAGCACGCCGTGCGCGTTGAGGGGATCGCCGCCAAGCTCATCCCCGTTCCCCGCCACCTGAGCGCCGACTGTGGGATGGCCCTGCGCATCCCCTGCGATGAGGAGCCGCGGGTGCGCGACCTTTTGCAGAGGCTTGGCATTGGCTTTCGGGCTATAAGAGCCCTGTGATCAGGTAAAAGTGTTCACATTCCCGTCGACCGAGGCGGCTCGGCGCGTCCGCCCTTCAGGGGCGCACAGGTGGCCCGGATCACCGTTTTCCGAGTCTTGCGTTAGGGGTACCCCATCCCCCCAGCCCCCTTCCCCGCCGCCTCAGCGGCGGGGAAGGGGGCGTTTTTTCTATATGGAGGGGGTGTCCGCGGGCGGCGAAGCCGCCCGCGGACACCCCCTCCTGCCTGTCGGGAACGCCGGGGTCGAAGCGATGCGCCGCCAGGGGCGAGGACTCCGTGTCTGAACAGCCGCGATGAGATTGTGACGCGCGTCACAATCCCATTTGATGTTTGCCCGCGGATGCGGTAGAATGGGGCCTGCGAGCCGGGAAGGCCGGCCGCGTCTGGAGGACTTGTGGCGAAGATACTGACTGCCCCTGCGATGAGCCGCTGTATCGGCTGCTACTCCTGTATGCTCGCCTGCGCCCGCCTGAACTATGGGAGCTACTCCCCGCGCCATGCCGCCCTGCAGATCCGCACCCAGGGCGGGCTGCAGGGGCGCCTCGTGGCGGACATCTGCCGTGCCTGCCGGGAGCCGGCCTGTGCCGAGGCCTGCCCCACGGGCGCGCTATCTCCACGGCGGGGCGGCGGGGTCACCCTGCGTGCCGAGGAGTGCATCGGCTGCCAGGCCTGTGTACGGGCCTGCCCGCTCGGGGTCATCTACTGGCCGAAGAATGGGCGCACGCCCATCGTGTGCCGACACTGCGGCCTCTGCGTGCGCTACTGCCCGCATGGCTGCCTGGCCATGGAGGAGGTGCCCGATGCTGAATGAGAGCTATATCCGGGTGCTCGACGTAGACCTTGGCACCGGCAGGGTGCGGGCCTTGCGCCGCCCAGACCTGCAGCGCTACCTCGGGGGCGTCGGGTTGGCGACGGCGCTCCTGACCGAGTATGTGCGCCCCGACCTGGACCCGCTCGCGCCCGAGCAGCCGATCGTCATTGCCATCGGCCCGCTCTCCACGATCTATCCGGCGGTGACCAAAGCCATCGCCATGTTCCGCTCGCCTCTGAACGGGGAGCTGGGCGAGAGCCATGCCGGCGGTCGGCTGGCCCTGGCCATGCGCTACGCAGGGTACGATGCACTCGTCCTGCACGGGCGAGCGCCGCGCCCGGTGTACCTGTACGTGGACTCGGATCAGGTGCTCCTCAAGCGGGCCGACACCCTCTGGGGCATGGACGCCGAGGAGGCCGGCCGCGTGCTCCGGGACCTCGAGCCGGGCCGCGGCCATCGCAGCATCATGCGCATCGGGCCGGCGGGCGAGCGGCTGGTGCGCTACGCCCTCGTCAACTGCGAGACCTACCGCCACTTTGGCCGGCTGGGCCTTGGGGCCGTCTTTGGCTCCAAGCTGCTCAAGGGCATCTACATCTCGGGCGACTGCGACATCCCCATCCCGAATGTGAAGGAGTACAACCGGGTCTACACCGAGATCTACCGGCGCATCGTCAGCACCGATGCGATGCAAAAGTACCACGACCTGGGCACGCCGGCCAACGTGCTGGCCCTGCACGAGCTGGGGGCACTGCCCACACGCAACCTGCAGTCGGGCCGCTTCGAGGGTGCGGCCGAGATCAGCGGCGAGGCCTTTGCCGAGCACGACCTGATGCGCAAAGTCGCCTGCTCCGGCTGCCCGATCGGCTGCATCCATATCGCCCTCCTGCGGCAGCAGTTTGGGGACGAGCACGAGTACAGCTGGACCGGCATCTCCTATGACCACGAGCTGCTCTACAGCCTCGGCTCGCTCCTCGGGATCGCCAGCCGCCACGGCATCCTGCGCCTGCTGGACAGGGTAGCCCAGAAAGGGCTGGACGCCATCGCCACCGGCGTGACGCTCGCCTGGGCGACCGAGGCCGCGGATCGCGGCCTGATCGATACCCGCGAACTGGGGACGGACCTGTCCTTCGGCGATGTAGAGGGATACCTCAAGGCGATTGACGCCATCGTGGAGGGCAGGAGCGAGCTGGCGCGGCATCTGGCACTCGGAGTGACGGCTGCGGCCCGGCACTACGGCGGCGAGGATTTCGCCCTCGCCCTCGGGGGTAACCCGGTCGCGGGCTATCACACCGGCTATGCCAACGTCCTCGGCCAGCTTGTTGGAGCGCGGCACTCGCACGTCGACAATGGGGGCTACAGCATCGATCAGAAGCCGCGCGAGCTCACCGATGAAGAGATCGTGGACGGGGTGATCGCCGAGGAGCAGGAGCGCAACGCCCTCAACTCGCTGGCCATCTGCATGTTTGCGCGCAAGATCTATGACCGGCCAACGGCGCTGGCGGCACTGAAGGCCATCGGCATCCCCTGGACCGAGCAGGATTGGGTCGATCTCGGCCGTCGCATCTACCGGGAGAAGGTGGCGCTGAAGGAGTCCTTCGGCTTCAGCTACCGCGACCTGCGCGTCCCGGCCCGCTTTTTCGAGACGCCCAGCATGCGCGGCAGGCTGGACCCGCAGCGCTTTGCGCAGCTGCTGGAGCTCTTCAACGAGCGCCTCAACGCGATCAGGGTGGCGTAGACACGGCAGCGGATACGGCGCGTCCGCTCTACTGCTCGGCAAGCGCGGCGCCGGCGACGAGCAGTTCGCGCACGAGCGCCTGGTCCCGCGCCTCCGCGTAGACCCTCAGCAGCGGCTCGGTGCCTGAGGGCCGGATGAGGAGCCAGCCGTCGCTCCCAAAGCGGTACTTGATGCCGTCCGCGTTGTCGACACGGCTGACCGGCAGCCCTGCGATGCGTTCGGGGACGCGTGAGAGAAGCCGGCGCATCAGCTCCGATTTGTCGTAAGGGGCCATCTGGCGATCATCACGGCCGTAGTGGACCGGCCCGAGCCGCACCATCAGCTCCTCGATGAGCTCATGGAGCCGGCGGCCCCGCGCGGCCACGATCTCCAGCAGCAAGAGCCCCATCAAGAGCCCATCCCCCTCGGGGATGTGCCCGCGGATGGTGATGCCTCCCGACTCCTCGCCCCCGATCAGCACATCCTCCTGCGCCATCAGGTCGCAGATGTGGTTGAACCCGACCGGCACCTCGTGCAGCGGCAGGCCGTATTGCTCGCACAGGCGGTCGATATGCTGCGTCGTGGAGACCGTCTTGACGACACTGCCGCGCAGCCCCCGAACCTCCACGAGGTACTGCAGGGCGAGGGTGAAGATGCGATGGGGGTCGACAAAGGTGCCCCGGGCGTCTACCGCGCCGATGCGGTCGGCATCGCCGTCGGTGGCCAGGCCCAGGTCGTACTGCCCGGCCAGGACGGCGTCGATCAGCGCGCCAAGGTTGCGCTGGATCGGCTCGGGGTGGATGCCGCCAAATCCCGGATTCAGCTCCCCGCGGATCTCGCGGGCCTCGCAGCCGATCTCCCGCAGGATCGTCGCCAGATAGCCCCGCCCGGCGCCGTACATCGGGTCGATGACGACCCGCGGTCTGGCCCGGGCAATGCTGTCAAAGTCGACCAGGGTCCGGAGGTGAGCCAGGTATCCGGGCAGGGGATCGAAGCGGGTGATCGCCCCATGGCCGTTGGCGGAGGAGAGATCGCCGTCCTCCATTCTCCAGGGCAGGAGGCGCGGCGCCCGTCCCTCGCTCCGATTGCGCTCCAGAAAGGTCTCAACCTGTCGCGTGACCACTGGCAGCGCTGGGCCGCCATCGGGGCCTTTGAGCTTGAAGCCGTTGTAGCGCGGCGGGTTGTGGCTGGCGGTGATCATCACGCCGGCATCTGCGCCGCGAGCACGGACGGCATGGGAAAGGGCAGGGGTGGGGCAGTCGCCCCGCGAGAGCGCCACATCGATGCCGTTGGCGGCAAGGACGTTGGCAACCTCGGCTGCATAGCGGTCGGAGAGAAAACGGGTGTCGTACCCGATTACGACGGACGGGGGCCGACCGCTGACCTTCTGGTTCAGCATGTCGGCTACGGCCTGGGCAACCTGGCGCAGATTGGCGAAGGTGAACTCGTCGCTGATAACGGCGCGCCAGCCATCGGTACCGAACTTGATCGACATCGAACCTCCGTTGAGTCAGGGTGACCGTACCCGGGGCTTGGGCCGAGTGTAGCCCAAAGGTCGGGGCCCGTCAACCGCGGTCCGCCGCGCGGGAGGAGCGGGCGTCCTCATTAGAGTCTGGGCTGATCAGGTGCCGCTCCAGCGTCGCTGGCTGCAGGATATCCCAGGCCTTGCCTGGCGCCCCCGCCGTGCCCCACCCTCAAGGTTAACCCGACGTCGGGCTATGCTTCTTTGCCTCTGCGGGCGTGCCGTTGCCGGTGTGGCTCAGGTAAAAGTGGCCGGGCTGCAGCAGGGGGCTCACATCCGCCTGGAGGCCCATGGCGAGGACCGCCTCGAGGTCATCCGCATGGCACAGCACAAAAGTAGCCTCGCGGCCGAACTTGGCCTTGTATCGGGGAAGCCACTCCTTCAGGAAGGCCTCTACGGGTTGGCGCTGCGCGTTGTAGATCCACCAGTAGCTGGGACCCTCGCCATTCTGTGTGGGCGTTGGCCCCCCATCGGAGGGCGCGGCGGCCGACGCCGGGGATGGCGTCGCCTCCGGGGCTTGCATTGGCGCTTGAGGTGAGGTGCCCTCAGGCTGCCTGGCTGCTGAACGTCTGGGCAACAGAGTCTCCTCGGTGTCCGGTTTGTCTGGTCTGGTCCGCGCCTGGGCAGGCGGCGGGAGGTCGAGCGCCGGCAGGCGGCGCCGCACAGTCACCGGGCCTTCCTCCGGCCTGGGCGCCGACCTGCGGCGCCGGGCCGATTCGCGCAGGAGGGCGGTCTCGATGGTCATGTCGACATCGATCTCATCTGTGCTGCGCTGCCCCGCGGGCGCCGCTGCGGGCTCAATCCGGCGCCCGCGGCGCTCAAAGGCCGGCCGACGGGGCACATCCGCAAAGCGCCCGGGCTCCGGGCGGTGCTCAGGCGGAGAGAGGTCCAGATCGACGTCGAGCACATCCAGCGGGGTCAGCTCTGTCGAGGTCGCTCCGCCGGCCGCAATCCAGGCGGCAACCTCTTCCTCTGTGGCGCGCCCGACGATACGGCCGTCGACCACCTTCAGCCATCTGCCCGGGCGGTCCTCCACCAGCTTTGTGGCCATGTGCACCTCGCATCTCGGTGGAAAAGGGACCTGGGCGATACCACGGCAAGTGAGCCACTACCGGGGGTGTAGGCATGGCCTGCAGCCGCCACCCGCCCGCCAACGGCCGGGCGACCGCCCCATTATAACACAGCGAGAAAGAACGCCAAAAAGCGGGGGGTGAGGGCAGGCGTCATTGCGAGCCAGCCCGCAGGGCTGGCGAAGCAATCCCTGTCCGGCCCGGTGAGATTGCCTCGGCGGCTGCGCCGCCCCGCAATGACGGGCAGACGTCATTGCGCCTGTGCAGCGGGCAGGGATACGAGCGTACCCCTACAAGCACGCCCTGGCGGCGCGTGGCGCCATAGGGACGACTCCCTTACGAGATGGACCCCGCCATGGCACCAGGTTCAGGGGCGGACAGGCTGCCTCGGCCGCCGTCCCTCGGCCCTTGCCAGAGGGCACCCCCTCCCCCCGTCCCCTTCCCC
>DYEI01000115.1 GCA_020725765.1 Anaerolinea sp.
AGGCCCCCGCCCCCGCCGTCCCCTCGCGGGGCGGACGCCGCGGCGTCCGCCCCGCGAGGGGACGGCGGGGGCGGGGGCCTTTGCATCAACGGGAATGGTCTGCGCCAGTGGTCCGAACCTTGCTGGTATAGAAGAGAACCACAGACTATCGACGTTGCGAGGCAGCGTGTCGCTGCCGCGACACTCAGATGGAGGGTAGCGTCCCCATGGCTCTGAGAGTGACCGCGAGGAGCACGACAGACCTGGTTCTACGAGTCCTGCGCGAGGCACGCGAGCCGCTGACCGTTGAAGAGATACTCTCCAAGGTGCAAAAGCTGGCGCCCGTACACAGCGCGAACCCCAAGAACACCATGCGCAAGGCCATCAGCCAGATGTTCCTGGTCCAGGCGACCCGGGATGGGCGCTACGCCTACCTGCCGTACCTCCTGGCGGAGAACCACTTCCGCCATCCAATCTCCCGGGAGGAGCTGCTCAACCGCTATTTCCTCCTCAGCCCCGAGCTGGTGACGGCCCTCTGGCCCAGCACCTACGAAATCGCCAAGCGCCGCTCTGAGAGTCCGGCTTTTCTCCGTCTGTCGGAGGAGCAGGAGGTCGAGGCGATGCGCACCTACCGCGAGGTCGAGGGCTGGGCTATGGAGGCCGGGGAGGACTTTTGGGGCTGGCTCGAAGAGAGGACTCCCCATGCCGGCGATGAGCTAGTCTTTACGGTGATCGATGCAGAGGCGCGGCGCTATGCCGTCCGCTTTGCGCGACGCGAGGACCGCCCCGAGGGCGAGATCGCGGAGCGCAACCTGGAAATCGCCAATCAGGCCGAGGCCCTGCTCAAGGTGGCGCACGACGCCGTCATCCTCAGTAGCCTGGCCGTGCGGTTGATCGGATTGGGCGGTTATCACCATCCGGTCCCGCCGGACCCGCTGGTCACGGTCCTGCACAACGACCCTCGCTTTGTCGACGCGGGCCTCGATCTCGTGGCCCTCGCCGACCGCTGGCCGGGCTATCCGAGTGAGCCTGTCGACTACCGGCGGCTCTCCGCCAACGTCTCTCCCGCCGCAAGGCTACCCGGAACGCCCGAGGTGGAAGAGATCGAAGAGGAGCTATAGCCCGGCGCCTCGCTCCAGAGAGCGGCGAAAGAACGTTCCGGGCAGGGAGGATGTGCATGGAGATGCCTGATCCCATCTCAGTAGTGCGAGACTTGATCGATGCGCTCAATCGTCGCGAGCTGGATGAGGCCATGGTCTTCCTCGACGACGATGTGAAGGTCAAGATCGAGCCTTCGCTTCCGGGCTCGTCTGTTGAGACGTATACGGGAAAAAAGTTCGTCCAGCGATTCTGGCAGGACCTGCTTGACGAGCACCTCACCCTCGACGCCCGCAACTTGGAGGCATCGGGGAACGAGGTGACGTGGGATTCGACCCTATCCGTCGACCGGCTGACGGCCATGGGCGTGGAGACGGTTCAGGCGCGGGGTCATGCCGTGGTACAGGAGGGCCGGATCGACTCCTTCACCCTCATGCTGACACCCGAGTCGGCGAGCCGCGTTCGGGAGGCTATGGCCCGGCAGGCGCAGCCGATGTGATGCACAGGCGGCCGATCCGGCCATCGCGGGGCGCGCAGCCGATATGGCGGCGTCGTGCCAGAGATCTGCCCGATCCGACGGGGTCGGATGATTCGGTCACGCAGCGCAGGAGGCGAGAGCTTGTCGGCTGAAGCAAACGAAGCGACCGTGCGGCGCCTGATCGAAGAGGGCTTTAACGGGGGAGACATGTCGGTCCTTGATGCGGCCTTTGACCACGGCTATGCCGATCACAGGCCCCACGCTCCCCCGCGAGTGCAGGGCCTCGACCGCGTGAAGGAGGCGTACCGGTCCTACCGAATGGCCTTTCCGGATGGGCGCCTGACCATCGAGGACCTGATCTCCGCGGGGGACAGGGTCGTGGCCCGGATGACCTTCCGGGGCACGCACCTCGGCTCCTTCGCTGCCGTGCCGCCTACGAACCGGCCGGTGACGGTGGAGGTGGTAGACATCTGGCGCTTTGCGGATGGCCGCATCGTGGAGGGCTGGCATCTGGAGGACGATCTCGGCCTGTTGCAGCAGTTGGACGTCGTCCCGGCCATAGCCCTGACGCCCGCCGAGCTCTAGGCTATCGCCCCTCGGGGCGCAGGCCGATGTGGATGGCCGCCGTGCCGGGGAAAAGCCGGCGGGCGGTCAGCGGCGTCAGGCCTGCCTCCTTCATGATGCGCGCGAGCGCATCCGGCCGCGGGAAGGCGGCGACCGAGGCTGGCAGGTAGGTGTAGGCGCGGCGGCTGCCGGCGATGGCGGCGCCGAGGATAGGCACCAGGCGCCGGAAGTACAGGCCGAACAGGGCGCGGAAGATGGGCGTCTCTGGCCAGCAGAGCTCGAGGGAGAGGACGAGGCCGCCCGGCGCGACAACCCGGCACATCTCGCGGAAGGCGCGAGGCAGGTCCGGCAGGTTGCGCAGGACAAAAGCCGAGACGATGGCAGCGCAGGAGGCGTCGGGCAGGGGAAGGTCGAGGGCATCACCGCGCAAGAGCTGGATGCGGCCCTCGAGGCCCCGCCCGGCCAGCTTTTGCTGGCCGAGGACCAGCATCTGCGGCGACGGGTCGAGGCCCACGATGCGCAGCTCCGGCCACCGACGGGCGAGGCTGAGGGTCAAGTCAGCGGTGCCGGTGCCCAGGTCCAGCACCGGGCCGGCCCGACCGCCATCGAGCAGGGCGCAGGCCTGCCGCCGCCAGAGGATGTCCAGCCCGGCGGACATGAGGTGATTCATGAGGTCGTAACGGCGGGCGATGACGGCAAAGAGCTCGAGGCTCTGGTGCGGGTCGGCAGCGGCGGGGATGCGTCGGGTCTGCGGAGGGTTCCTGTCCATATCTCCAGTCGGCCGTAGCGGCAAGGGCTGGGTTACCTGAGGGGGTGTTGGCAGGCACGGGCGGGGCCTGCCAACACCCCGTGTCGTGCGCGCTGCCCGGCGAAGGCAGCCTCCCTACGCGCAGGCTCGCGGAGGCCTCTCACACGGCGACGACCCGATGGTAGCGCTTTTTTCCGGCACGCAAAAAGATCGTGTGATCGCGCAGCGCCTCAGCGGTCACGAGGGCGTCGACGTCATCAATCCGCTCGTCGTTGACGTATACCCCGCCTTGCTCGACGAGGCGCCGGGCCTCGCTGCGCGAGCGCGTGAGCCCCGTCTCGGCAAAGAGCTCGACAATCGGGATGCCCGCCTCGAGCCGGGCGAGCGGCACCTCGGTCGTCGGTATCGCCTCGACAGCGCGCCCTGCGGGCCTCCCCTCACCGAAGAGGACCTGCGAGGCGGCCCGCGCCTCCTCCGCAGCGCGCTGCCCATGCACCAGCCTGGTGACCTCGAAGGCGAGGACCTCCTTGGCCAGGCGCAGGTCGGCGCCCTTGAGCGATCCCAGCCTCCTCACCTCCTCCATCGGGAGCAGGGTAAAGATGGCCAGGAACCGGGCGACGTCTGCGTCCTCGGTGTTGATCCAGAACTGGTAGAACTCATAGGGCGAGGTGCGGTCCGCGGCCAGGTAGATGGTCCCCGCCTCGGTCTTGCCCATCTTGACCCCGGAGCTGGTTGTGAGCAGCGGGATGACCAGCCCAAAGGCCTGCACGCCCTCCTCGCGGCGGATCAGGTCGACTCCGGCGGTGATATTCCCCCACTGGTCGCTGCCGCCGACCTGCAGGACGCAGCCATAGTTCCGGTACAGGTACAGGAAGTCGTAGGCCTGCAGCAGCCGATAGCTGAACTCCAGGTAGGTCAGGCCCGCCTCGAGGCGTTGGCGGTAGGCCTCGGCGGCCAGCATCTCGTTGACGCTAAAGTGCCGGCCGATCTCGCGCAGAAACTCGATGTAGTTGAGGCGCGTCAGCCAGTCGGCGTTGTTGAGCATCAGGGCCCGGCCGCCGGAAAAGTCAAGAAAGCGGGCGAGCTGCTGCCTGATCGACTCCTGGTTCTCGGCGATGACCTCTGGGCTGAGGATCGGCCGCGCCGTAGCGCGCCCTGAGGGGTCGCCGATCAGGGTCGTGCCGCCTCCGACGAGGACGATGACCCGGTGCCCGTGCTGCTGCATGTGCATCAGCAGCATGATCGTCGCCAGGTTTCCGGCCTGGAGGCTGGGCGCAGTCGGGTCGTAGCCGCAGTAGAGCGTCAGTGGCGCCTGCAGCGCTTCCCGCAGACCCGCTTCGTCGGTCACCTGGTATATGAATCCTCGCTCGACGAGGACGTCGTACACATTAGCCATTGCAGTGCTCCTGTAGCGATCAGGGTCGAGACCCGCCGGCCGGCATCGACATGCTGTCCGGACGGGGATCAGTCGGCGGATGAGGGCGGCCTTTCGAAGGTCAGCACCAGCTCGCTGCCTTCGAAAGTTGCCTTCCCAGCCGTGCGGCCCCACAGGGCCCGGGGCAGGATGATGCTCCGCTTCTGGTTCCCGAGACGCACCACCAGCTCCTCGCCGACCTGTGTCAGCTGCAGGCTGGACCGGTCGGCGAGGGGAAGGGGCAGGCGCAGGCGGTAGCCATCCTCTGCCTGCTCCACGCGTTGCCGGCTGCCCCGGTAGTAGACCGCGGCCGGGTCCTCATCCCCGTAGATGGCCTCGGCCATGCGTCGGAGCATGGCGAGGCCGACCACCTCCTGCTCGAACATGGGCACCTGTCGGATCGGGAGCGGCGCAAAGGCCTCCTCGATCAGTTGCCCATGACGCTCCTGGATACTGCGCCAGGCCGCAAAGTACCCGCCCGTCGCCTGCTCGGGCAAGACGCGGTTCGAGATGACCAGGTCCGTGCTGTAGCCGTACAGGTTCAGGTAGGTGTAGGTACGCTGGGCTTCCTTCACCACCATCCGCTCCGGGTTCACGACGAGCCGCACCGAAGTGGTCCCGGCGTCGGTGAGCAGGCTGTGCATGCGGTCCAGCTCCCGCATCAGCTGCTCGACGGCGTCAAGGACCTGACGGTCCGGAACCGGCAGGTCGGCAACGGTGCGCAGAAGCGGCCCCGCGACCTGCACGACCGCCCGCTGCAGGGGGAGGACGCGCTCCAGGTACCAGCGCGCCGCCTCGGGCAGGGAGAGCAGGCGGAGCGTCTCACCCGTCGGCGCACAGTCTACGATGATGACGTCGTGCTCACCATCGTCGTAGACCTTGACGATCTGCAGGAGCGCGGCCAGCTCGTCCATGCCAGGCAGGACGCTCGCCTCCTCGGCCAGGAGCCCGTCGATGCCCTTCCAGGCGAGCAGCGCTGACAGGTATTGCTGCACCGTTCGCCAGTACTTTTCCATCTGGTGCAGCACATCGATCTCCTGGCCCCACAGCCGATCGGCGACCTGCACCGGCTCGGGTCCAAGGGGCAGGTCAAGGCAATCCGCCAGGCTGTGCGCGGCATCGGTCGAGATGACCAGCGTGCGCCGGCCGAGGTCTGCACAGCGGAGCGCCGTTGCTGCGGCAACCGAGGTCTTTCCTACGCCCCCTTTGCCCGTATAGAGCAGGATGCGGGGACCCCGGCCCGCCATGTGACTCTTGAGGCTCGCATCCTGGCAGCGCCGGCTGCCCCGTGCTGCCCCCACCCCGCTCCCCCCCCCCGAGCGGGCACGCCGTGCCCGCTCGGGGGAGGGGCCATTCTCTATGGGTGTCCCGGGCTCTGCTGGCGCGCCGCGGCGCGCCAG
>DYEI01000116.1 GCA_020725765.1 Anaerolinea sp.
CACCCCTGCCCCTCCCCCAGGCAGGCGCCAGACGCCTGCCTGGGGGAGGGGCAGGGGTGGGGGCAGCTCCGTGAGGTGTTGCGCAGGCTGCGGGCGCCCTGGCTTCCCGTAGGTCACTTGTGGGTAATGGATAGGGGGCGAGGTGAAGGCAACACCGCAGTGGCAGCCGGCGCTCGCAGGACGCCAGCCGGAACAGTCACCATCAATCCCCGACTTGCCGCCGTTGCTGATCTGCTGTATCATTGCCACAACTCGGCGCGGCCCGGACCGGTGGTCGGGGCCGCGCCTCTGCATGGAGCGCCAGGAGCCTGACGGGGCGTCTCCGCCGGCCGAGGGGGATGCCTGCCCGGGTCCGCATACCTTGCTGCCATCGCTGAGAGGGGACGAGGAGGAGTGGAGCATATCCGCCGAGCGCAGGCTCCGCTGAAAGCAAGCACCGCCGTAGGCCGCCGTACCATGATCGCCCTCTATGGCACTGCCGCGGTTCTGTACTGGATCTCGCTGTACCTGTACATGCCCACCCTGCCCGTCTACTGCGAGAGCAGGGTGGAGGATCTGGCCATCGTGGGTGTGATCCTCTCCCAGTATGGCCTGTGGCAGGCCGTCGTCCGACTGCCGCTGGGCATCACCGCCGATTGGCTGGGGCGTCGCAACCCCTTTATCATCGCCGGTCTGGCCCTTGGCGGTATCGGCGCCTGGACCATGGCCACAGCTGCCGACGCCCGAGGCCTCATCATCGGCCGGGCGATCACAGGCCTTGCGGCCGGAACCTGGGTGCCCATGGTAGTGGCCTTCTCCAGCCTGTTTCCCGCCCAAGAAGCGGTTTGGGCCAGCACTCTGCTCACTTCCCTTGGCACAGCGGGCCGCGTGCTCGCGACCTCTGTGACCGGATCCCTCAACCGCGCAGGCGGCTACGTCCTCGCCTTCCGCCTGGCAGCAGGTGCCGCCCTCCTCGGAATCTTGGTGACGCTGCTGGCGCGAGAGGAGCGCGTCGACCCGGTCGCGCCTTCGGCTGCAGGAATCGTCCGGCTGATCGCTCGTCGCGACGTGCTTCTCCCATCGCTGCTGGCTGCCGTCGCACAGTACGCCAACTGGGCTGCCACTTTCGGGTTCCTCCCCATCCTGGCGAGCGAGCTGGGGGCCACAGACGTTACCCACAGCGTGATGGTCAGCCTGAACCTCGGGCTCCTCCTCGCGGGCAACCTGCTCGTCGCGGCCATCGTGGCTCCGGTCGGAGCCCATCGCCTGGTATACGTGAGCTTTGTGCTGATGGCGTTGGGCATCGGCGGCGCTGCTGCCGCGCCCTCTCTCGTGTTGCTCATCCTGTTCCAGCTGCTCATCGGCCTGGCACAGGGCATCAGCTACCCGGTGCTCATGGGCCTGAGTATCCAATACGTCCGCGAGGGCGAGCGCACCACCGCCATGGGGCTGCACCAGGCAGTTTACGCCGTAGGCATGTTCTCAGGTCCGGCGCTGAGCGGCGCCCTCGCCAAGGCCGTGGGCATACGCCCGATGCTGGCCGGCACCGCCATCGTTTCGCTTCTCATCGGCCTTGCCATGACCCGCTGGCTAGGCCAGCCCGCGAGGTCTCAAGAAGGAGACGGCTAGACGGAGCCATCGCCGGGCATCGGAGGTTCTCCGTTTGCACGAAAGGAGCACCCTGTGATGTCGCGCCCCGGCTCCCGTTGCCCACCAACGGCCCAAAGCAGCGTCTGGCGGCGCCTGCTCGCCCTCATGCTCTCCCTGTTCGCGCTCGCCGGGTGCCGCCAGGACTCCAACACGGCGGTCGTCTACACCTCACGCGACCAGCTCTACGCCAAGCCAATCCTCCGCGCGTTCGAGCGCGAGACCGGAATCCAGGTGCAGGCAGTGTACGACACCGGCGCCACCAAGACCGTCGGCCTGACCAACCGCCTGCTGGCCGAGAAGGACCACCCGCAGGCAGACGTCTTCTGGAACTCGGAGGTCGCGCGCACCATCCGCCTGCAGCGCGCCGGCGTGCTGGCGCCCTATGTCTCCCCGCAGGCCACGACAATCCCCGCCCGTTTCAAGGACCCGCAGGGGTACTGGACCGGCTTCGGCGCCCGGGCCCGCGTCATCATCTACAACACCAGGATGCTCAGCAGGGAAGAGGCTCCTACCTCCCTCTTCGAGCTGACGGAGCCACGCTGGCGGGGCAAGGTCACCTTCGGTCAGCCTATCCTCGGGACGATGGCCACCCACAACACGGCACTGTTCCTTGTGCTGGGTTCCGAGCGGGCGAGCAGCTTTTTCCGCGCCCTACGCGCGAATGACATCCTTGTGATCGTCGGCAACACAGCCGTGCGCGATGCGATAGGCCGGGGGGGACGTCCCGCTGGGCATCATCGACACCTCGGACGCCTACGAGGCGATGGCCGATGGTGCGCCGGTCGACATCGTCTTTCCCGACCAGGATGGCATAGGCACCCTCGTCATACCCAACACCGTCGCCCTTATCGCCGGCGGGCCACACCCCGAGAACGCACGACGATTCATCGACTATATGCTGCGGCCCGAGACGGAGCGCGCCCTGGCGTGGTCCCGCTCGGCACAGATACCACTGCACCCGGGTGTGGAAATGCCCCAACACGTGCGCTCGCTGGGCGAGATTGTCATGCTGGACGTCGACTATTACGCAATAGCCGACCACATGGACGAGGTCTGCACCTACCTGGACGAGCTCTTCCTGCGCTAGGAGGTCTCGTGTCTGTGCTCGCTGGGAGGCTCGGCGGCCATCGGGTATCCCCGCGCCCTCGGTCTTGCGGGGTCGCCCTCGCCGCGATCGCCGGGCTGTGCTTCACCATCTGGCTGCCCCTCGGGGTCATGGTATGGGGCGGCCTCGTCGGCGGGCGCCTCCCGAGACTGGATGCCCGCTTCTGGTCGCTCACGCAGCGCACGCTTGTGGTCGCCGGAGGATCGGCGGGGCTTGCTACCCTGCTCGGTCTCCCGATCGGGATGGCCCTCGGGCGCCTCGGGCTTCCCGGCAGCACGCTGCTGCGTGCGCTGCAGGTAACGCCGCTGCTCGTGCCCTCCTATGTGAGCGCCATCGGCTGGCTGCACGTCCTGGGCCGCTCTGGCCCCCTCAATCGATGGCTGGCCGATCTGCTGGCACTGGAGCGGCCGCCGCTGGACGCCTACTCAGTATGGGGAGCGATCTGGATTCTCGGCCTGTCGGCGTTCCCCCTCGTGGCTCTGCCGGTCCTGGTCGGGCTTGAGGGCATAGACCCGGACCTCGAGGAGGAGGCGTTGCCGCACGGGGGCCGCCGGGACGCGCTGAGGTACGTCACGATGCCCCTCATCCTCCCCGCGCTCCTGGGCGGAGCACTCCTCGCCTTCCTTGCCGGCCTGGCCGAGTTTGCTGTGCCATCTTTCCTCAGCGTCAACGTCTGCACCGTTGAGGTCTTTGCCCGCTTTGCAGCTTTCTACGACTTGGCAGCGGGAGCGGCAGCAGCACTCCCGCTGCTCATGATCGCGCTGGCGGCCTTCGCCGGCGAGCGCTGGCCGGCGGGGCGACGCCCTCGGGTGGGGCTGGACGTGCCGTATAGCGCCCCGCGCAGCACCGACCCCGGTCTGTGGCGGGTGCCGGCCATGGTGGCTTGCATGGTACCAGCGGCATTTGCCGTCGCCGTGCCCCTCCTGTCCCTGGCCTCCCGTGCGCCATCCTTCAGTGACTATCGTTTCGCCTGGGAGGCGGCATCCCGCGAGGTCGCCAACAGCCTCTTCTTCGCGCCGTGCGCGGCCACGGTGACGCTCGTCGTCGCCCTCCCCATCGCCTGGTCCGTCGCCCGGGTGCGCTTGCCGGGTGCCAGTCAGCTCATCGAGGCTGCCTCGCTCCTGCCAATGGCCCTCCCGGGAATGCTTCTTGGCATCGGTCTGATACGCATCTGGAACCGGGCTGGACCCTTCCTCTGGGTGTACCGCAGCCCCTGCATCGTCATCCTCGGCCAGGTGGCCCGCGCGCTCCCCTTTGCCGTGCTCTGCCTGGCGGCGTGTTGGCGGCAGGTGCCGGTGGCCCTGGAGGAGTCGGCCCGAATCGCTGGGGCCTCTTCGGCTCAGGTTCTGCGACGGATACTGCTTCCCGCGCTCCGCCCGGGCCTGCGGGCGGGATGGTGCCTCGGGCTGGTCGCAGCCATGGCCGAGCTGCAGACGACACTGCTCGTCTATCCCCCGGGGGCCGCCACGCTGCCTCTACGCATCTTCACCCTCCAGCACGACGGACAGGCAGAGAACGTGGCCGCCCTGCGTATGATCCTGACAGCCATCACTGTGCTCCCGGCCGCCGCAGCATGGGCTCTCGGACGCAGAGAGGAGGAACAGCCGTGAGAGGCAACCGCCTGGCTTTGCTCTTTGCCGCACTCGTCCTGGCCTGCTGCCAGGCGACAGGCGACGCCACGTCAGGCGTTGGCGCCACCCCGGGCTCGCAGGCGGCGTACCCGGCGGTGACCGGGCTCGACCTGCGCGGGCTCCGCCCGGCCGGCTCGCAGGCTGACTCCCACCCGATACGGTACAGCCTGTCGGCCCCGGCACTGGTGCGGGTGCGCATCGTGGACCGCAACACGCCCGGGATCATCCTGCGCACCCTCGTCGATTGGGAGCCGCGCCCCGCCGGAGAGCAGTGCGAGCTGTGGGACGGCCTCGACGACCATGGCGAGCCCGCCTCCTCGACCAATGTCTCGGTGCTCGTCCGTGCCGAGCCCCCCCGCGATCTCCCGGACGACGTGCGCCGGGCACTATCGGAGCTTCGCCACCCGGAAGAGAAGCACTTTCTCCATCCCGCCGATCGGTGCTCGGACCTGAACGTCCGCATCGAGCAGCCCGCCGATGGGGCGACTGTGTCGGGGGTCATCACGGTGGCCGCATCCCTTGCTGGCAACGCGGGCATGCCGGATGGGGAATACCACGTGATGGTCTATCTGGACGGAAGGGACGCCTGGGACGGACGCGTCCCCTCGCCCTCCTTCTCGCAAGAGTTTGATACGCGCAGCGTGCCGGATGGCGAGCACCTGCTGGCCGTGAGCTTTAACGACCTGCACGACCATGCCGGGACCGACTGGGCAACCATCGTCGTTGACAACCACGGCTCCGGGGCCGGCTGACGAGCAGCCGGCGTCGAGGGAGAGTTGCCGACTGGTGCGGGCCGAGGCGGCCTGCCGGGAGCGCCTGAGCGGAGGGCCAACCTTGCGCCCCTGGCGAGCCGGCCGCAGATGGCTGCGGGTGTGTGACCCGGCCCGCGCGGTCGCCTGAGCCTCAACACCGGGTCGTCAGCACAGCCATCCTGGCGCAGCAGATGATAGCCGAGATAGGCCAGGTAGAACAGAATCTCACAGGCGAGGAAGGTCACTCTGCTGCGCCAGCTCCAATTGGCGGGTCGCCGGTGTCGGCCAGGGGGAGGCCTCGATGCCGAGGTCACTCGCGACCAGCATCGCTCGCTTCCTGTGCAGCGAGTCGCTTACCACCGGAAAGCTGGCCAGCCTATTCTCGAGCGCAACCACGCTGGCATGGTACAGGTTCTGCTCCGTAACGTGAGAGCCAGCCTCACCGAGGATGTCTTCCTCTACCAACAAGTGGCCTGGGGGGAGGGTAGGCGCCCGTGGCCTGCGCAGCAACTCGCGGAGCCGCCCCCACCCCTGCCCCTTCCCCCAGGCGGATGCGACGCGTCCGCCTGGGGGAAGGGGACACTCTTTTTGGGCGGTTTCGGGCGGTCGAGCGCGCCGCGGGGACGGGGAATCCAGAATGGGGGGTGTTCGCGGGCGGCGAAGGCGCCCGCGAACACCCCCCATGACATAAGACGCCCTCTTCCCCGTCGGCGCTCGACGAGCGCCTGCGGCTGTGCGACGCCCCAGCACCCGCGGCATGCAAGTTGCTGATGATCGGCTAAAATACGGGTAACTGGGCTCGCTGCTGCAGCACCGCATCGGCCGCACGAGCGCCCCCGCGCCTGATGTAACAAGGAGAGGGGTATGAAGCGCGAACCGCCAGAGGCAGGCCCGGCACGCGAGCGCCGGAACCGCGTCGGGAACCAGCCGCCCTCGCAGAGCGTCTCTCGTGGCAGAGGAACTGTGCGCGATAGGAGTGATCGTGTGATCGCCAATCCAGCTCACACCGAGGCCCGCCGCCGGCCCGGCTATCACTCGCTGCTGGCGGCTCTGTTCGTGCTCTTTGTGATCCTGGCCATGGCCGACGCCGGGCTCATTGGCGCCCGCGCTCTGCTCAGGGACGCCGAGAGGCGCTACGAGGGGCGCATCTACCCACGGGTCTACGTCCTCGGCGTGCCCATCGGTCGCCTCACGACGGCGGAGGCCATCGCCGTTCTGGAGGGCGCCATCGCCCTCGACAGGACCGCCGTCGTGAACCTGCGCTACGACGGCGGACATCAGGCCATACCCTGGTTCGAAGCCGGCATCCGCGTCGATGCCAGGGCCACCGCCTACAAGGCCTATGAGGTCGGGCGCTCCGAGGCGAGCCAACTCGCCCGGCTGTCGGCGCTCCTGCGTCCGCAAGACGTGGCACCTGTGCTGGCCATCGATGAGCCCACAGCCCGCTCTGCGCTGGAGCGCGTTGCAGCCGAGGTCGCCGTGCCACCGACTGAAGCGACCCTCCGGCTGGAAGGCGGAGAGCTCGTTCCCGTGCCCGGCCAGCCGGGCCGTATGCTGGACGTGGAAGCGGCCCTCTCCAGCCTGCGCAGCACGGTTGCCGCTGGCCAGACCGATATCGCGCTGGAGGCCGCCTTTCTCCCCAGTCCACCCAGGGTCGCCGACGCCTCACCCCTGCTGGCGCAGGCAAGGGAGCTGCTGAAGAGGCAGATCGAGCTGTCAGCCTACGATGTGCTCTCGGACCAGACCTTCGTCTGGACCCTTGGCCGTCAGGAGATCGCGACCTGGCTGCGCGTTCAGCCCTCCGATGATGAAGGCACCCTGACGGTGCGGCCAGACCCCCTTGCCGTGCAAACGACGTTGACCGGCCTTGCCGCCACGATGGGCGAGGGACGGGGCTTCCGCATCGAGGAGGCCGCCAGCCAGGTCGTGCAGGCGCTGCAGGGCGGCGGCGGATCGGTTGCGCTTTACCTGACGCACCCGGAGCGTACCTATGTGGTCCAGCCCGGCGACGTCTTCGACTCCATCGCCGTCCGGTTCGGGATACCGCCCGCCGTGCTCGCCGAGGCCAACCCCGGCATCGACCCCGGCCTGCTCGTCCCGGGGCAGGTGCTGACCATCCCTTCGCCCGATGTGCTCATTCCCTACCTGCCCGTGAGGAACAAGCGGATCGTCATCAGCATCCCGAAGCAGCGCATGCGCGTGTTCGAGAACGGGGCATTGCTTTGGGACTGGCCCGTCTCCACAGGCATCCCTTCCTCGCCCACCCTGCCCGGCACCTTCCAGGTGCTCGACAAGATCGACAACGCCTATGCCAGCCGCTGGCATCTGTGGATGCCGCACTTCCTGGCGGTGTATCGCGCCGGCCCGGACTTTTACAACGGCATCCACGCCCTGCCGATCAGCGAAGGCGGAGGTCGGCTGTGGGCCGGGCTCCTCGGTCGCCCGGCCTCCTTCGGCTGCATCATCCTGGGTGTACACGAGGCGGAGACCCTCTACCAGTGGGCCGAGGTCGGGGTGCCGGTTATCATCGAGGGGTAGCCCAAGGCCGGTGGCCGCCGACCCGCCCCGTCACACGTTCAAGGGCGGACAGCCTTCTTCGGCCGTAGGGCGCGGGCATGGCCCATCGA
>DYEI01000117.1 GCA_020725765.1 Anaerolinea sp.
ATGACGGCTGGCAGAGTGCGTAATGCCCCAATACTGAACTGCAGCCCACCGCCAGAGGCGTTTTTGCCTGAAATGGCCAACCTATGGTATCGTTAACATACCAAATCCACGGCTAGAAGGGACCACTCCGGTGATCGTCGTTCGTCAGGAGTACACGGTGCCAACGGGCAAGGTCGATGAAGCGCTTGCCTGGCTGCGAGAGGTCCAGGGCTGGGAGTGTTACCGACTGATCTACCCTCGCGGCTGCCGGGTGTACGCGACCACCATCGGCCGGGTGAACAAGGTCGTCTTGGAAGCCGAGTTTACGAGCCTGCAGGAGCGGCTGGCGTGCCTGCGCTACGCCACGCACCACCCGCTCTACAAGGCGTGGCATCAGCGTCAGAGCCGGTTCTGTCTGGATGCGCATGGCGGGTACACCCGCCAGGGCGAGGGCCTGTCGGCCGGCCCGGTCGACCGCGCACTGCAGGGCCTGTAGCCGGGCCCCGCGGCCCAGGGCCCGGCTCAGTGATCCGCCTACCGGGCCTGCAGCATCTCCAGCCTGGCCGCGAGAGCCTCGCGCCGCTCCTCTGCCGCCGCCAGCTTGGCGCGCTCCTTCTCCACAACCTCTCGAGGCGCCCGGCTGACAAAGCGCTCGTTTGCCAGGAGTGCCCTCGCGCGGGCGACGTCGGCCTCGACCTCGGCCAACTCCTTGCTCAGCCGGGCCTGCTCGCGCTCGAGGTCGACCATCCCGGCAAGGGGCAGGTAGACCTCCACGCCGTCAGTCACCAGGGTTAGCGCCTTGGTCGGCTTTTCGGCCAGCGACGGCGCGATGGTCAGCCGCTCGCTGTCCAGGCGGGCAAGGTTCACGAGTGCCTCGCGCTCGGCGTCAAAGGCCGCCGTGAGCGCCCCGGCAGCGATGAGCGCCTGGATGCGCCGTCCCGGCTCCACATCGTACTCGGCGCGGGCGTTGCGTATGCCGCGCACGACCTCCACGATCGCCCCCATCTCGGCCTCGGCGCTCTCGTCGCGCGGACCGGGCTCGGGCCAGGAGGTGATGATCAGCGCCTCGCCCCATTCCGGCGCACCCCAGGCCTGCTTGAGGTTCTGCCAGATCGTCTCCGTGATGAAGGGCATGAATGGATGCAGCAGGCGCAGGGCCTGCTCGAGCACCGTCACCAGCACCCGCCGCGCCGTCGCGGCTGCAGAGGGGTCGCTACCGTACAGCCGGGCCTTGGTGATCTCGATGTACCAGTCGCAGTACTCGCCCCACAGGAAATCGTAGATGCGCCGGCCCGCCTCGCCGAACTGATAGTCCTCGATGAGGCGTGTCACCTCGGCGGTCAGGAACTGCACGCGGCTCTGGATCCAGCGGTCCGCCAGAGTCTCCGGTGCCTCGGGAGCCTGGGCGGCGCGGCCGCCGGCCAGGTTGCTGATCACAAACCGGGCCGCGTTCCAGATCTTGTTGGCAAAGTTGCGGTTCGCCTCCAGCCGCGTCAGCGAGAGCCGCATGTCGTTGCCGGGCGTCGAGCCGGTCAGGAAGGAGAAGCGCACGGCGTCGGTGCCATAGTCGTCCATCAGCTCCAGCGGGTCCACAACGTTGCCACGCGACTTGGTCATCTTCTGGCCGTACTCGTCTCGGACCAGCCCGTGCAGGTACACGGTGTGGAAGGGCGGCTGCCCCGTCATCTCGAGCCCCAGCATGATCATGCGGGCAACCCAGAAGAAGAGGATGTCGTAGCCCGTCTCCATCACGCTGGTCGGGTAAAAGGTGCGCAGGTCCTCGGTGTCCTCGGGCCAGCCCAGGGTCGAGAAGGGCCACAGGCCGGAGGAGAACCAGGTGTCCAGCACATCCGGGTCCTGGAAGAGCGTTGTGCCGCCACACTGGCTGCAGGCGGCAGGATCCGCCACCGACACGATCTCGGCCTCGCATCCCTGGCAGTACCACACCGGGATGCGGTGCCCCCACCAGAGCTGGCGGGAGATGCACCAGTCCCGGATGTTCTCCATCCAGTTATAGTACACCCGCTCAAAGCGCTCCGGGATGATGCGGATACGCCCATCTCGCACGGCGGCGATAGCCGGCTCGGCGAGCGGCTTGATGCGCACGAACCATTGGGTGGAGATGCGGGGCTCGGCGATGGTGTCGCAGCGCTGACAGTGCCCGACGGCGTGCCGGTAGTCCTCGATCTTTTCAAGGAGGCCCAACCGCTCGAGCTCGACCACGACGTCGCGGCGCGCCTCGAGGTGCGGCTGCCCGGCAAATGGCCCGGCGTTCTCGTTCATGGTGCCGGTGTCGGTCATCACGTCGATGATTGGCAGGCCGTGGCGCTTGCCCATCTCATAGTCGACCGGGTCGTGGCCGGGCGTGACCTTGACAGCGCCGGTGCCAAAGCGCGGGTCTACCGCATCGTCGGCGATGATCGGGATGGGACGGTTGAGGATGGGCAGGATGAGCGTCTGTCCGACGAGATGCTGGTAGCGGCCGTCCTCCGGGTTCACGGCCACGGCGGTGTCCCCGAGCATCGTCTCGGGGCGGGTGGTGGCGACCGTCACATACTCGCCGGGCCGGTCGCGCAGGGGGTACCGGATGTACCAGAGCTTGGTCGCCTCCTCCTTGTGGATGACCTCGAGGTCCGAGATGGCTGTGGTGCAGCGCGGGCACCAGTTCACCAGGTAGGTGCCGCGATAGATCAGGCCCTTCTGGTACAGGCGCACAAACGCCTCGCGCACCGCCCGGGAGAGCCCTTCGTCGAGGGTAAAGCGCTCGCGGTCCCAGTCGCAGGAGACGCCCAGCCGCCGGTGCTGCTGGGTAATGAGAGAGCCGTACTTCTCCTTCCACTCCCAGCAGCGGGCCACAAAGGCCTCGCGGCCGAGGTCGTGCCGGGTCAGGCCCTCCTTCGCCAGCTCGCGCTCGACCACGTTCTGGGTGGCGATGCCGGCGTGGTCGCTGCCCGGCACCCAGAGCGTGGGGTCCCCGCGCATGCGGTGGTAGCGGATCATGAGGTCCTCCACCGATGCGGTCATGGCGTGGCCGAGGTGGAGCTTGCCGGTCACGTTAGGGGGCGGCATGGAGATGACGAAGGGCTTGCGCCCGGGCGCGAGGCGCGGCTTGAAGTAGCCCTGCGCCTCCCACCAGTCGTACAGCGGCCGCTCTACGGTCCTGGGATCATAGGTCTTGGGCATGGTGATCTCTGTCACGATAGCCACTCCTTCCCGGCCGGCAGGCGGAACCTCCCGCCGGCGCAGACATACAAAAACCCCTTTCGTCCACGCTCAAGGACGAAAGGGGTCAACCTTCCGCGGTACCACCTCGATTCCGGCCTGAGGCCGGCACTCGACTGCGCAGTAACGGGCGCACCCGGAGGGGCCTACTGACATCCCGCCCTCGACCCCTCGACTCCCAGGCGACCTTCGGCGCCGTCTGCTGCGGGGGGCTTCCAGCCGGTGACCCCCCTTCTCTATCAGCCTCGCGCGCGCCTACTCCTCCTGTTCGGCGTCGGGCTATGTATTGGCCCAATTGTACAACGCGCGGGAGGGAATGTCAACTCGGAAGCGCGGGCGCCCAGGCCCGGACATTTGGCCATCTCGCCAAATCGCGCTAACATGACGCGAGTGCCCAGGATGCTCACGGCCCTGTGGCCAGCAACGCCATCACGCCCAACGTGGCAGGAGGGACCCGATGACCGACATCCGCCGCGGACCCGGCCGCTTCGGCGCGGACCTCACCCCGCGCGAGCGCTGGAACCGGACCATGCACTATCAGCAGGTCGACTATATCTCCCACCTCGAGTTTGGCTACTGGGACGAGCTCAAGGAGGAGTGGCTGGCCCAGGGGCATCTGCCGGCCCATTTCCGTCAGCCCGACGGGCAGATCCCCGACCGGCTGGTCGAGGAGTACTTTGGCGTCGAGCAGTTCGAGAGCTTTTCCCCGCGCCTCGGCCCCCTGCCGCTGCGGGAGCCGGTGATCATTGATGAGAGCGAGACCACTATCACCTTCCGGGATGGCCTTGGAGTCCTGAGTCAGCGCCAGAAGGCAGGCGTCCAGACGATCCCCCACTTCCTCGAGTTCCCGATCCGCGATCGGGCGAGCTGGGAAGCCTTCCGTGACGAGTTCCTCGATCCGGCGCACCCGCTCCGCGTCCTCACAGAAGAGGAACTGCGGGCAGGCGAGGAGATGAGCCGGACGAGTGCAAACCCGGTCAGCGTGTGGTTCGGCTCCTTCATTGGCTGGATACGGGATTGGACGGGCTTTGAGGGCGTGGCCCTGCTCTCGGTGGATGACCCTGACCTCGTGGAGGAAATGGTCGCGCATCTGGCTTCCATGGCCCTGCAACTCCTGCCGCCCATCCTCGAGCGGGGTCAGTTCGACGCAGCGGCCGGCTGGGAGGACATCTGCTTCAACTCGGGCCCCATCCTCAGCCCACGGTTCTTTGCCGAGCGCATCATGCTGCACATGCGACCGGTGATGCAGCTTTTGCGCCAGCATGGCATCGACGTCATCTGGACCGACTGCGACGGGAACATCCTCAAGCTGATCCCGCTCTGGCTCGATGTGGGGCTGAACTGCATGTTCCCCTTGGAGGTCAACCCCGGCAACGATCCGGTAGCCCTCAAGAAGGAGTATGGCCGACAGCTTCTGATCCGGGGGGGCTTTAACAAGTTCGCCCTGCACGAGGGTCGGGAGGCCATTCTGCGCGAGCTCAAGCGGCTCGAGCCAGCCGTGGCGGAAGGGGGTTTTGTGCCGCACGTGGACCATCGCTGCCCCGGGCAGGTCAGCTGGGACAGCTACTGCTACTACATCTGGGAAAAGTGCCACATGCTCGGCTGGCCTGAGGAGCGCATCAAAGAGTTCCCAGCCCTCAGGAACTGGAGGCCGTGAGGCCCGCGCGGACTGTTTGCCAAACTCTGTGTTTTGCGCTAGCCTGTAGGTGCTGCCTCTCGCAGGGGTTGGGCGCGCCCCTCGAGCCCGTGCGGCCGCCGGGCGCAAGGCAAGCACGCGGACGGCACCTTTTTCCAGCACAAGGAGGACTGGGATGAAAGCCCTGCGCGACGAATTCCTCAACCCGCCTCTCTCCTTCCGGGGAGCACCCTTCTGGTCCTGGAACGACCGCCTGCAGGTCGACGAGCTGGCCCGGCAGGTCCGCGACATGAAGGCCCATGGCATGGGCGGCTTTTTCATGCACTCCCGCGAGGGCCTGGAGACGGTGTACATGGGCCCCGAATGGCTGGAGTGCATCCGGGAGACGGTCCGCGTGGCCCGTGAGGAGGGGATGGGCGCCTGGCTCTACGACGAGGACCGCTGGCCCTCCGGGGCTGCGGGTGGGCTTGTCCCGGCGCGTGGGGGCGACGCCTTCCGCGCCAAGGTCCTCTCGGTAGAGGAGACGAGTGAGGTGCCGGAGCACACTGATGGTGTGCTGGCCACATTCGCCGCTGTGATCCGGGATGGCACCATCGTCTCTGCCCGGCGCCTCCGGCCAGAAGAGAAGGTGCTGCACTCCGGCGAGGTCTGTCTCGTCTTCCGCCGGGAGGTATGCCCGCCGACCGAGTGGTTCAACGACGACACCTACTCGGACAACCTGAACCCCGACGCGGTCGCCGCCTTTATTGACATCACCTACGAGGCCTACCGTCGGGAGGTCGGGAGCGACTTTGGCGGCGCGGTTCCCGGCATCTTTACCGATGAGCCCAACGTCTTCAGCCAGCACGCCCCCAGCGGGCACCGCTCCCTGCCCTGGACCGACGGGCTTCCCGAGTTCTTCCGCGTCCGCCGCGGCTATGATCTCCTCGACCTCCTGCCCTGGCTGTTCTACGGCGGAGAGAAGGCGGCGAAGGCCCGCCATGACTACTGGTACACCATCAGCCAGCGCTTTGCCGAGGCCTACTCGAAGCAGCTCGGCGAGTGGTGCGAGAAGCACGGGTTCGCTTACACCGGCCACTACCTCTGCGAGCACGAGATGGGCGATGGCATCATGCGTGGCGGCGCCATCATGCCCCACTACCGCTACCAGCAGGTGCCCGGCATCGACATGCTCTGCGAGCAGAACCACGAGTTCCTGACCATCCTCCAGTGCACCTCTGTCGCACATCAGTATGGCCGTAAGCGCGTGCTCTCCGAGACCTATGGCTGCTCCGGCTGGGAGTTTACCTTCGAGGGCCAGAAGTGGGTTGGCGACTGGCAGTACGTCTTTGGCGTGAACCTCCGCTGCCAGCACCTGGCGCTGTACTCCCTCCGGGGCTGCCGCAAGCGCGACTATCCACCCGCCTTCAACTACAACACGACGTGGTGGAAGTACAACAAGGTCGTCGAGGACTATTTCGCACGCATCGGGCGCGTGATGACCGAGGGGGACCCGGTGCGGGACGTGCTCGTGCTTCACCCCGTGGCAACCGGCTGGATGATGCTCACCGAGGGCTATGAGAGCCGCAACGAGGTCAACGCCTACGCCGAGCGCTTTAACGACTTTGTGCAGGGCGTGCTCGCCACCCACTATGACCTCGACCTCGGGGACGAGCAGATCATGGCCGCCGACGGGCGGGTTGAGGGCAACACGCTCTGGGTTGGACAGGCGCCCTACCGCGTGGTGATCGTTCCGCCCGAGATGCGCACCCTCCTCAGCTCGACCGTGGACCTCCTCGAGCGGTTCGTTGAGGCCGGCGGCGCGGTCATCGTCGTCGAGCCGGTACCCACCATGGTCGAGGCCGAGCCCTCCGATCGCCCCGGCAGGCTCCTTGCCCATCCCGGCGTCACCGTCGTGCCGGACGTGAGCGGCGTGCAGGCGGCCCTGGAGGCCCGGCTGCCCCGGCGTGTCTCCCTGCGCACGCGGCAGGGCCAGGAGGCGCCGCGACTCTTCTACATGCAGCGCCGCCTAGACCGCGGCTTTGCCTACTTTATCATCAACAATGACCGCAACTGCCCCTGCGACGTCTCCGTTGCTCTTGAGGGGCACGGCCGCCTTGAGGAGTGGGACCCGCTCACTGGCGAGATACGACCCATCCCTGCGGTCGAGAAGGAGGGGCGCCTGCATTTCCAGACCACCCTTGGCCCGGCCGGCTCGCGCCTCTACGTGGTCGACCCGGATGGCGAGCCCGTGCCAGAGGAGCGGTCCAGGGCTGCCGGATCAGGAATCCCCTATCATCTGAGGGCCAGAGCCTCCTTCATCGGGCCGGTCTGCCCCTTCACGCGCACCGACCCCAACGTGCTGACGCTGGATATGTGCCAGTACCGCCTGCGCGATGGGGAGTGGTCCGACACGATGGAGGTCTGGCGGGCGCAGCGTGATGTCCGCGAGCAGCTGGGCATGCGTCAGGTTTTCTACAACGGGCTGCCGCAGCGGTACAAGTGGGTGTACGAGCCCCATCCGCAGGATGGCACGCCACTCGCGCTGCGCTTCCGCTTCCAGGTGGGGGATGTTCCTGCGCGCCCGGTGTACCTGCTGGTGGAGGGCGCCTCGCACTTTGACATCCTGCTGAATGGCGAGGTGGTACCGAACCGGGTCGTGGGCTGGTACCTGGATCGCTCCTTCCACAAGGTAGCCCTGCCCCCGCTGCGGGCGGGCGAGAACGAGCTCGTGCTGACATGCGCCTATACCAATGCCATGGAGCTGGAGGACTGCTTCCTGCTGGGCGACTTTGGCGTGTCCATCGACCGGAAGATCATTGCCGAGCCGGCTGCCCTGCACTTTGGCGACTGGACGACCCAGGGTTACCCCCACTATGCCGGGAGCATGATCTACCATGGCCAGCTGGAGCACCAGCCTCGCGAGCGGGTGCAGCTCTTCCTCGGGGAGTACAAGGCGGTGGATGTGGCCGTGTTCGTCAACGGCCAGCTGGCGGGGCATATCCCCTGGGCCTCCGCCAACGGGCTCGACATCACCCGCTACCTCGGGCCGGGCACGAACAACGTGGATATCGAGGTCGTCTCGAGCCCGCGGAACATGCTGGGGCCGTTGCACCTGGCCGCCGGCCACGAGCCGTGGACCGACTGGCGCTCCTTCCGTCGCACCGATGAGACGTACACGCCCGACTATGTCCTCCAGCCCTGGGGCCTGATCGGGCAGGTGAGGCTGGTGCGGGAGTAGGGGGTTTGGGGCAGACGGATCCTGCAAAAAGGGGGACGGGGGTGTCTTGATACAGGCCCGTCTGCTTCAGGAGGGCGAGTCGCCCTCCCCCGCCCCCATCCTGAGTCCCTGTGGGGGCACGGCATGCCGTGCCCCCATCGGCTGCGGGCCGATGGCGATGCCGCTGCTGGATGGCGCGCGGTGCAACGCCACAACGCAATCCGCACGACGCTCTGTCGGACCGGAAGGACACCTATGGGGCGTTGGTTGTCCCGGATGGCTGATAGCCACCCACCCCTCTTGCACATGGAAGAGGCAGGCCGCTGTCGGCAGCGGCCGTGAAGGAGGCCGGATTGATCCTCATCGATCGACAGCGATGCGCACGCTGCGGCGGATGCGTGGACGTATGCCCCGAAGGGGCGCTGACCCTGGCCGAGGCGCGGCTCGTCGTGGGTCGCGCCTGCACCGACTGTGGGAGCTGCCTCTCGGCCTGCCCGATGGGGGCGCTGCACCTCGGCGGTGAGGAAGCAGCCCCGGCGCAGCCTTCCCTGCGGCGCCGCTACGATGTGATCGTGGCCGGCGCGGGGCCGGGCGGCTCGGTGGCGGCAGAGACGGCGGCGCGGGCCGGGCTCTCGGTGCTCCTCCTCGAGAAGCGGCAGGAGATCGGCTCGCCGGTGCGCTGTGCGGAGGGTGTCGGGCACGAGGCGTTGGCTTCCTTGATCACGCCCGATCCGCGCTGGATCGCGGCTGAGGTGACGCGGGCCGAGATCACCGCTACTGCCGGAGGCACGACGCGCACCCTGCGGGCTGAGGGTGGCCGGGGCTACATCCTGGAGCGGCGCGTCTTTGACCGGGTTCTGGCCGAGCGCGCAGCGGCCGCCGGCGCCGAGGTGCGCGTCAAAGCGGCGGTCAATGGCCTGCTGATCGAGGACGGACGCGTGCGTGGGGTGCGCGTGCGCCGCAATGACGTTGGCCAAGGCCCCTGCGAGGTCGAGGTCGAGGCGCACATCGTGATTGCCGCGGACGGCGTCGAGGGTCAGTTGGGCCGCTGGGCCGGCCTCACGGCGGCGCTGCCCCTCAGGGATACGATGGTCTGCGCGCAGTACCTCCTCGCGGGGATAGAGATCGATCCCGCCTGCACCTCTTACTTTATCGACTACAGCCTGGCGCCGGGCGGCTATGCGTGGGTATTCCCCAAAGGCGAGGGCAGGGCCAATGTTGGCCTTGGCGTGCAGGCGGACCTGTGGCGCGACGTCGCGGGGCCGCGCACCGTCCTTGGTTTCCTCGAACGCTTCATAGAGGAGCGCCCCTTCCTCGCCCGAGGCTACCCGGTCACCCTGGTGGCGGGGAGCGTCCCCGTCGCCCTTCCGCCGGCCCACCTCGTGGCAGATGGCTTCATGCTTGTTGGCGACGCGGCCCGGCAGGTGGACCCCCTGACCGGTGGTGGGATCATCAACGCCATGGCTGCCGGCCGCCTGGCGGCGCGGACAGCGGCCGAGGCCATCGGCGAGGGCGACACCTCGGCCTCGCGCCTGGCGTGCTATGCGGAGGCCTGGCACCGGGAGCGGGGCCGCAAGATGGAGCGCAACTATCGCCTGCGGGAGAGGTTTGCGCCACCCAGCCGTGCCGACGAGCGCTTCCTGCAGGCCTTCGCCCTGGCGGTGGGGTAGAGGCTGTTCTCGATGGGTGTCTCGGGGCTGCTGCGCCAGCGCTGCCCGAGACACCCGCCCCAGAGAGATAGACCGCCCTCAACGCGGAAACCCGGCCATCCCGCCCCATGGGGAGCGCCTTTGCTCCTGTGCCGCGGCCCAATAGGCGCGGCCCACGGGACAGGATGGCCGGGTGTTCCGGCGCGCCACATGCCGGCCCGACGGCGGGCTGGCGAAGGCTCCTCAACCTCCCGGGCTGGCGACACCCCGCCGATGCTCACACCAGGGCAGGGCAGGGGGAGACGAGTCCGCCTGCCGCCCCACGCAGCTCAGGAGCACCCGGGAGACCTTTCGGCGAATAACCAGGGGATGGTAGCCTCAGCTCTGGGCCTTCTCGGCCTTCTTCTGGCACTCGACACAGAGCGTAGCTGTGGGCAAAATCTCCAGTCGGGCCGGATCGATCTCCCGGCTGCAGCTCTGGCAGATGCCATAGATGCCGGCCTTCAGGCGGGCGAGGGCGACCTCTGCCTCGGCCAGGCGGCGCCTGGCTACCAGGTAGGTCGCCTGAGCCACCGTCCACAGGGAGAGGTCGGCAGCACAGTCGAGGGCGTCCGCCTGAGGCGAGGTCATCGCGGTGGGCAGTGGCCGTGAGATCTGCGCCTTGGCGCGGTCACGCTCGCGCTCCAGCAGTACCTTGAACCGCAGACTGGCAGCGGGGTCCATCTTTGCCTCCATACCCGAAAACAAGCCGTACGCTGTCGCTTCCGCAAGCCACAGCCGACGATCAAGCCCTACCTGGGGTATCAGAGGTTGCCGTGGAGTGTGGCCACAGCCTGGGTGTCCACCGCCTTGAGTTGCTCTCTAGCCCGCGGCACGTTCTCTGGCTTCAGCGGCACCCGGCGGGGCATCGCGACGGGTGTACCCCTTCCGCCAGAGCTGGCGGCTGGGTCGGACGGGCGAGACCCCCTCACGGTAGGTGTGCGAGCTCTCACCTCCTTTGTCGGCCGGCAGGGGCCAGGCTCCCCGGACGGGCATACCCCTGCCCGGGCTGCCCCGCTGTGGACCGGGTTATAACGGCCCGGGCCCGTGGTCAGCGTACGATGCCTGCCCGCATCGCCTTCCGCACTGCCTCGGCCCGGTTGGAGACTTGCAGCTTGCCATAGATCGACTGCACGTGGTTCTTCACGGTGCTCGGTGCAATCGACAGGGCGAGGGCAATCTCGCGCACCGCCTTGCCCTCGACCAGAAGCTGGAGCACCTGCTCCTCCCTCGGGGTCAGCGCCTCCTGCGGCGGCAGGCCGATGGTGTTGGCGATGTCATCGCCAAAGCGGGCGACCGTGAAGCGCTGCGTCCGATGGACGTGCCGGATGAGGTTCACCAGGTCATCCTTGGAAAAGCCCTTCTCCAGCGCTGCTGTCGCCCCCGCCTCGCGCGCTTTCGAGATGAGCTGCGGATAGACGGTCACCAGGAGGACTTTGGTCTCCGGCCGGTTGCGGGTGATCTGCCGGGTGGCCTCGATCCCTGCCGTATCGTCGCCGTGCCAGAGAAGGTCCATCAGGACGACATCCGGCTGGCGCTCCTGTGCAAGCTGGACCGCCTCCTGTGCGCTCGATGCCTCGCCAATCACCTGGATTCCCCGCACGCCTTCGAGGATGCTCTTGAGCCCTTCGCGGGCGATAAGGGTGTCGTCGGCAATCAGGACGGTGATGACATCATTGCCTGTCGAGCTCATCCTTCTCACCTCTGCCACTTGAACGCGTGCCTGCGAGAGGGCCGGGTGCTGCGGCGGCAACAACGGTGCCTGCCCGGCCGAGCCGAGGCTATCGGCGGAGCGAAAGTGCTTCCTCTCTCTCCGGCGCGGGCACGATGACCCGCACCGTCGTCCCCTTCCCTGGCTGTGAGATGATCTCGCAGCGGCCGCGTATCCCTTCGGCGATCTCGAGCATGCGCGTGAGGCCGAAGGATTCGGGCTTTTTCAGCTCGCTCTCAACGTCGAAACCGGGGCCGTTGTCCGAGACCTCGAGGATGGTTCCCTGGTGCTCCTGTCGCAGGGTCACAACGACGTGGATCTCGCGACCGGTCATCCCGGCGAAATGCTTCTTGGCGTTGCTCAGCGCCTCCTGGGCCACGCGGTACAGAGCGTGCTCGACGTCCACCGGGAGCTGGCCGTCGATACTGCTCCTGAACTCGACGCCGGAGAGGCTGATCGTCTCGGTGTAGTTGCGGAGCGCCTCGATGAGGCCCTCGCGCACGAGGATCGGGTGCCTGGTCTCCTCCTGCATCTTGACCAGCTCGCCAAAGACGTAGCGTGAGGCGCGCCACAGACGCCGCAGGGCCTGGGCCGACTCGTGATGTGGCACGGTGCCGAGCTGCTCCCAGAGCTTTTCGATGCGCAGCATGATTCCCATATGGAAGACGTTCGCCAGGTCGTGCAGCTCGCCGGCGAGGCGGTCGCGCTCCTTCTGCACCAGTATCTCGCTGGTCCTCCAGTAGAGGTGCGCGCGCTCGATGGCGATGGCGGCGGCGCTCGCCAGGTTGGGGAGCAGGATCTCGCGGTCGAACTCGCCAAAGCCAAGGTCGGCGTCGAGGCCCTGCTTGTTCTCAACCTTGAGGACGCCGGTGATACGCCCGCCGGGGTTACGCAGCGCCACGAGGGCGAGGGACCGACAGGTCCGGGAGGGGAGATAGTCCAGGTGCTCGGTGAAGCGCCCCTCCCAGGCGGGGTGGTTCTTGTACTCCTCGCCCACGAAGGAGAGCGGCGTGCCCGTCGCGGCCACATAGGCCGTCAAACCGGCGCCCTCGGCGGCCGAGATCGGCATCTCCTTGCGCTCGAACAGCTCACTCGGTATGCGGGACGAGGCCTCATACTCCACCATGCCGCTGCGCTCGTTGTTGAGGAAGAGGGAGCAGTCCTCCGCTTCCAGCAGCCTGGCGCCTGCCTCTACGATGAACCGGTAGAGGGCACTGGCCTCGGTCTCCTCGATCATGCCCGCGAGCACCTCGCTGAGCTGGCGGAGCTTGCTGTTCTGCCGCCACTGCTCGATCGTCGCCACGAGCTGGTCGGCGAGGTTCTCGAACACATGCCCGTCGTCGTCGGTCGGACGCTTCCTGCCGCTGGTGTTGAGGAGCGCGAGGAGCCCGACCCGCACGCCATCGCGGCGGCGCAAGGGCACGAGGAGAACGTCGTCCGCGCGCCGCTGCACGCCGGCTATGCCGTCTGGCCCCGGGGCCTGCCGGTAGCGGGCCCACTCCAGCTCGGGCAGGTGGTACTCGCCCGGCAGGAAGTAGACGTTGGCATCGCCGACCTGTAGCTCGGGCCGGAGGGCGCTGGCGACCCGTTCCTGGCCGATCAGGCGCAGGCGAAGCGCTGCCTCGAGGCTCGCCGGCAGGTTGGCTGTTGCCCGGGTGGTGTAGGCGCCCTTCTCGGGATGGTAGAGGTCGATCACGGCGGCGCCAAAGCCCGAGACCCGCACCGCCGATTGGACCATCTGCTTGAGCAGGGCGTCGAGGGTCTGGTCGAGCCGCCAGGTGGTGCGCTCGCGCAGGATGCGGGCCAGCCTGGCGCGGTTGGTCTGCTGCTGGTGGTGCAGCTCGGCGTTGCGGTAGGCCAGGGATACCTGCCCCGCCAGGTTGCCGAGAAAGACCTCGTCGACCGGCGAGAAGGCGCGCGGCTCGGTCGCGCCGAGGAGGAGGAGCCCCACGGGTTTGGCGCCGACCCGCAGTTGGGCCACCAGCAGCGAGCCCAGGGGCGGGTTCGGTGCCCCAATCGCCGCCCAGGGCACGACGGTGGAGTCGGGCACGGCCATCACGATCTGCTCCGGCGGCTCCTTGCTGGCGTCGGTCAGCAGCTGAAGCAGGGGCACGGCGGCTGCTGGGGCAAGGCCGAGGTCGGGGCCGGCACCCGCTACCTGGGTGTACAGGCCGGACTGGCCATCCGCCAGGAAGACGTAGGCTCCCGCCACATGCGGCAGCGCCCCGCGCACATACTGCACGACCTGCTCGAGGATAGGCCGCGGCTCCAGGCGCTCCAGCAGGCGCTGCCCCAGCTCGATGAGGGAGCGATAGTGCTGGAGCGTGCGGTCCTGCTCCTCCCAGGAGAAGGCGTTGTCGAGGGCGGTGGCGAGCTGGTTGGCAAATACCTCGAGGAGAGGCTGCACCGGGGTCGGGAAGTAGCCGGCCCTCTCCGAGGTCACGTGCAGGGTAGCCATCCAGCCGCCGCGTGCACTGGAGATTGGCACGACGAGCGCCGACTCGATCTTCTCATGGAAGCAGCGGCCATAGTGTGACTGCGCGCCATGCTGATAGCGGACCACGCGGCTCCCCTGCCCGTCCCGCTGTGCCATCTGCCGACAGCGCTCCGAGAGCTCGCGGATGGTCGTGCCCGGGCTCAGCGAGAGCCCACGGACGGCATGGGCGAGAAGGCGGCCCGAGTCCCGCTGGTTGATGAGGAGGAAGCCCTGCCGCGTGTTGGCCAGGGTCAGGGCCATATCTAGCGCCTCGTGGGCGAGGTCGGCGGGGGAGCGCCGGGGGATCAACCGCTGCGCGGCATCCTTCAGGAGCTGCAAGTGCAGCAGGCGCTCCTCCTGCCGGAACTGGGCGAGCACGTAGAGCCACGTGGCCGATTCCAGCAGGGCGACGAATACGGCGGCGTACACCATCCCCTGCACCACGGCAGCGGGCTGCCAGCCGGTCTGGTACACGGCAAAGGCGTCCACCGCCAGGATCTGCGCCAGGATGGAGTACTTGAACAGGGCGCTCCGCTCGCCATAGACGGCCGTCAGCGCGATGGGCAGGACGAAGAGCAGCCAGAAGGGGCTGTGTACCCCGCCCACGAGCAGGACCAGTGCGGCCGCCGCTACAATGTAGGCCTCGGCACGGAAGCGTGATACACCGACCGAGTCGTAGAAGCGAGGCCTGTGGTGGCGGAGGATCTCCATGAGCACCTGGAAACCGAAGAGTGCCGCCGAGGCCCAGAGGACGCGCCGACCGGCCGCCCGGTCGCCAAGGGCTGTGAGAGCGAGCCCGGTCACCGTGATACCAGCGGAGAAGAACCACCCGTAGTACCGCATGATGATGCGGCCGAGGGCGGAAGGCATCTCCTGCTCGTTGGGGCGCTCCGCAAGCTTTTCGTTGCCGGCTGAACGCGTACTCATCAGCGCTCTCTCATGTCATCGGCAGCCACCCATGCCGTTGCCGGGGGGCACCGGGAGCATGGCCCCATTATAGCACAAGGCGGCGAAAACGAGTGAGAGGCGATTGTCCTACGGCGAGGTGGGGCAAAAGAACTAGGCGGCCGGGTAGGATAGTGCTACCTGTCAGTTGAAAAGTGTGGCCATCGGGGCCGCGGGGGCGCTCCTGCCCGGGGGAGGGGCGATCCTCTGGGGGTGCTGGGCGGCGGGAGCGCGCTGCGCGCTCCCGCCGCCCAGCACCCCTCAGAAAACGCCGACTCGGAGGTATGCCCCCGGGCATAGGGACGTGCCCAGCTCCGGTCCATCGCGGCTTGCGCCCTGTCTGTTCCGGGTTCAAGGGCGGACAGCCTTCTTCGGTCTTAGGGCGAGGGCTTTGCCCATCGAGGGACCCCCCCCCCTGGGGCA
>DYEI01000118.1 GCA_020725765.1 Anaerolinea sp.
AGGGCGCTATCTCATGCCCCGTGATGCTGTGCAGCCCGACTTATGGGTAATGCATAGCTCGGTGGCGGGGACGCAGGGATGGGGTACCCTCCGCCCAGCACCGAGGGACGGCGGCCAAAGCAGCCTGTCCGCCCGTGAAGGGGAGGGGGATAGGGAGTGGAAGTTCCCCCACGGGCAGAGCCACTCGCAGCGTGCCTCGGTTCCATGCGCTGAATGCAACTCTGCACACATGCTGCGCGAGGCGCCTCGGCGCTTCATCCATCCCGCGACGTCGCCTCAACGCGCACGAGTCCCATCACTGGCTGGCACTCGTGCCCTGAGAGTGCTAGCGGCGCCTGGCCAGAGCTCGCTATGGACGGAATCGCCGCTAGTTGAAATCACGAGGAATCGCGAGAAAAGTCGAGATTTCTAGCCTCCGGTTGAGACAAACTCCCCTATCATTTCCAGTTTCTCACTCATCGCTGACAGGGTCCGCATGTTCCCATTTGCCATTTGGAGGCATTTGCGGTATCATAGGCTGCGGTTAGCACTCTGGGCCTGCGAGTGCTAAGACTCTTGCCAGGGTTATCAAACTTGAAGGAGGGATTGTAAAGATGGCGCTCAACATCAAGCCGCTGGGCGACCGCGTTGTCGTCGAGCCAATCGAGCGGGAAGAGACGACGGCGAGCGGCCTCGTGCTCCCCGAGACGGCGAAGGAGAAGCCGCAGGAAGGCAAGGTCATCGCCGTCGGCCCCGGCCGCCTCACCGATGACGGCAAGCGCGTGCAGATGGACGTCAAGGTCGATGACCGCGTCCTTTATGCCAAGTACGCCGGCACCGAGTTCAAGATCAACGACAAGAAGTACCTCATCCTGGGCGAGAAGGACATTCTCGCTATCCTCCAGTAGCACCCAGGGCAAGACGGAAGAAGGAGTAAGTGGAGATGGCCAAGCAGCTAGTCTTCTCAGATCAGGCCCGACGCGACCTCAAGATCGGCGTCGATACCCTCGCTGAGGCGGTGCGGACCACCCTGGGCCCCAAGGGCCGCAACGTCGCCCTGGACAAAAAGTTTGGGGCACCTACGATCACCCACGACGGTGTGACCGTCGCCAAGGAAATCGAGCTCAAGGAGCCCTTCCAGAACATGGGGGCCCAGCTCCTGAAGGAAGCGGCGACCAAGACCAATGATGTGGCTGGCGATGGCACCACCACCGCCACCGTCCTCGCCCAGATCATTGTGAATGAGGGTCTGAAGAACGTCGCCGCCGGCGCCAACCCCATGCTCCTCAAGCGCGGCCTGGACAAGGCGACGGCGACGGTGATTGAGGCGATCCGCAAGATGGCCCGCGAGGTCAAGGGCAAGGAGGAGATCGCCCAGGTCGCAGCCATCTCGGCGGCGGACCCCGAGATCGGCAACCTGATCGCCGAGGTGATGGACAAGGTCGGCAAGGACGGCGTCATCACCGTCGAGGAGTCCAAGACCCTCGCCTTCGAGACCGAGTACGTCGAGGGCATGCAGCTCGACCGCGGCTACATCTCGCCCTACTTTGTGACCAACCCGGAGCGGATGGAGGCCGTGCTCGAAGAGCCCTACGTGCTGATTACCGATAAGAAGATCAGCGCCGTCACCGATATCGTCCCGCTCCTCGAAAAGCTGGTCCAGATCGGCAGGCGCGAGCTGCTCGTCATCGCCGAGGACGTGGACGGTGAGGCGCTGGCGACTCTGGTGCTGAACAAGCTCCGGGGCATGCTGAACGTCGTCGCGGTGAAGGCCCCGGGCTTTGGCGATCGCCGCAAGGAGATGCTCCGCGACATCGCCATCCTCACCGGCGGCCAGGTGATCACGGAGGAAATGGGCCGCAAGCTCGAGACGGCGACCGTGGCCGACCTCGGCCAGTGCCGCCGCGTGGTGGTCAACAAGGATGAGACGACCATCATCGAGGGCAAGGGCTCCGAGAAGGAGATCAAGGGCCGCATCGAGCAGATCAAGGCCCAGATTGAGACCACGACCTCCGACTATGACCGCGAGAAGCTGCAGGAGCGCCTCGCCAAGCTCGCCGGTGGCGTGGCCGTGATCCGCGTCGGCGCCGCGACCGAGACCGAGCTGAAGGAGAAGAAGCACCGCGTCGAGGATGCCCTGTCGGCGACCCGCGCCGCCGTCGAGGAGGGCACCGTGCCCGGTGGTGGGGTGGCGCTGCTGAACGTCATCCCGGCCCTCGATAGCGTCAAGATGGAATATCCGGACGAGCAGACCGGCGTCACCATCCTGCGCCGCGCCCTCGAAGAGCCGATGCGCCAGATCGTCCGCAATGCGGGCATGGACGGCGCCGTGGTGGTCGAGACCGTCCGCCGCCTGCAGAAGGAAAAGAACAACGAGAACATCGGCTACGACGTGATCGCCAACGAGTACGTCGACATGTACGAGCGCGGCATCATCGATCCGGCCAAGGTCACCCGCTCGGCCGTCGAGAACGCCGTCTCTATCGCGACCATGATCCTGACCACCGAGGCGCTGATCACCGATATCCCGGAGAAGAAGGAAGCGGCAACCCCGCCGATGCCGGAGTACTAGACCGGCGTTGTTGCAGCGCCATCCAGCGGCCCCGAGCTACCCTCGGGGCCGCTGTTTCATTCGTAGGGGCGGCGCCCCGCTCCCCGCAACCGCCGTCATTGCCAGGCGGCGCAGCCGCCGAAGCGATCCCGCGAGGCGGTGGGCGAGATTGCTTCGCCAGCCCTCCGGGCTGGCTCGCAATGACACCCATGCGTCATTGCGAGGCGGCGCAGGCGCCGAAGCAATCTCGCCCATCGCGGGGCGGCGCCAGTCGCCTGGCAGCGTAATGGGTGTGACCGAACTGTGGGACCCCCACGCCACAAGCCCTGCCTCCGGCCCCGGGCGTAGCTCAGTCTTGGGGCATCTCGCACTCTGCCAGCCGTCATCAGCCCCTCCCCCGCCCCCTCCCCAGGCGG
>DYEI01000119.1 GCA_020725765.1 Anaerolinea sp.
ATCGAGCGGATCCTGCAGGCGCGGGCGCAACCTCGCACGCTGGAGCATGTCCGCCAGGAGCAGGCCCGGGCGACCTTGCGGAAGGCGCTGCCCAAGGTCGAGCAGCGGCCATTGGCCGATTACACCCGCCTGCTGGAGACCATCGAGGAGGAAGAAGATGAGCACCACGACGGACCTGATTCGCCAGCATCTGGCCACGCTGGGCCTGAAGGCGATGGCGAAGGCTCTCGATGAGGAGCTGGCCCGGGCGGCCCGGGAGCATTCGCCGCCCAGCGAGGTCCTGGAGCGTTTGCTGGCGGTGGAAGCGAGCCAGCGGCTGGCCCGCCGCATCGACTGGCGGATCAAGCAGGCCCGGCTGCCGGAACGGAAGCTGCTGGCCGACTTCGATTTCGAGTTCCAGAAGGGGGTCGACCGGGCGCAGATCATGGAGCTGGCCAAGCTCGATTTCGTGCGCCGTCGTCAGAGTCTGATCATCGCTGGCAGTTCCGGAGCGGGCAAGAGTCATCTGGCCAAGGCGCTTCTGCTGCTGGCGTGCGGTCAGGGTTTCCGGTGCCGGTATACGACCGCCACCGACATGCTGAACACCCTGCTGGCGGCACGGCTGGATCATTCGTTGCCCGACAAGCTCAAGCTCTATACGTCACCGGATGTGCTGTTGATCGATGAGGTCGGATTCGACCGGATCGAGCAGGAAGAGGCCCGGCCGGCGGCTCTGTTCTGCAAGGTGATCGAGAAGCGGTATGGCAAGAGCTCGACGATTCTGACCACCAACATCGATTTCCAGCAACTGGGGGACTACCTGGGCGATCCGGTGCTGACGACGGCGATCGTCGATCGGCTGATCCACCATGCGGTGATTCTCAACATCATCGGCCCCAGCTATCGGATCCACGAGTCGAAGCGCCTGAACGCCGAGCTGGCCGCTCGTATCAAGCCCCCCACGGAAACACCGGCCCCCGCTGCCGGCCCTCGCAAACCGCGAGCGGCGAAAGCCAACACGCCAATCGGATAGCCCCGACCACCCACGATCCCAATCCACGAGCCCCACCAGGAATGGTGGGGTTTTGCTTTGCACGAAGGGCATTCCACGAGGGGGCCGCGGCCGACCCTCGATGGCCCCTCCCCATTGGACCACCCGGCAGGGCACAGCGGTCACCCGGAAACCCAGGAAACACGCAATTTCCCCTGGGTCAGCCCAAAACCGTTGGGTGGGTCAGATTTCGACCGCTGATGACATTCC
>DYEI01000120.1 GCA_020725765.1 Anaerolinea sp.
GCCGCCCGCGGACACCCCCATACGAAAAAGAGCGCCCCCTTCCCCGCCGCTTGCGCGGCGGGGAAGGGGGGCGGGGGGATGGGGCAGAGCTGCAAAGGAGCGACCCCTGGGGTCGGAGATAGGAGACCCTGCCGACTGCAGGGGCAGCGCCTTGGACGGGACCTCCCTCGCGGGACGGCAAAGTTAGCGCCTATGGGGGTAGAGATCCCTCGACGGGCCGTGCCCTCGCCCCACGACCCAAGAAGGCTATCCGCCCTTGACCCCCCTGCCCCCAGGCGGACGCCGCGGCGTCCGCCTGGGGGCAGGGAAGCGGGGTGGAAGCAACACCTGGCGGCCGCGGTTCCAGAGGCAGCGCCTGGCCGTGGCTCGCCCGCCGGCCGCGGCCTCAGCCCGCCGGCTGCATCTGCCGCCTCAGCAGGTCTGCCATGACGTGCGCCTGGCTCACCCAGGCGTCGACGCCCATCTCGGGGGTGAACAGCCACTCGTTCTTGGGGTTGTTGACCCGGGCAAGGGTTCGCCGCACGCCGAACTCTTGCCGCGCGAGGATGCACACGACGAGATTGTCCTCATCCTCGCCGGTAGCCGCCACGACGGTGTCAGCGCGCCGGATGCCGGCCTGTTCGAGGACCACTGGATCATCTCCATCACCCGTCACCACGCGCACACCCGGCAGCGCCTGCCCCAACCTTGCCGCCGCCGCGTCATTCTTCTCTACCACGGTGACGTTCTGCCCCTCCGACACAAGCTGGCTCGCCAGGAAGGTGCCAGTCAGTCCGCCCCCCACGATCAGCACATTCATCGTCACACTCCTACGACAGGCGCAGCATCTCCTCAAGGCGCGGTATCGAAAGGGTCTCGATTGCCACGTAGACCAGATCGCCCAGCCGGAACCGCGTGCCCGGAGTAGGGACCACAGCCCGCCCATCGCGCACGAGCCCCGCGACGACCATCTCGCCGGGGATGGTCAGCTCCTCGACCCGGTGGCCGCTGACATGCTCGGTCACAGAGACCTCCAGTACCTTGACCTCGCCATGGCCGAGCGAGAGCTGCGTGGTGAGCCCGGGATGCAGCAGTATCTCTGCAATGCGCCCGGCTCCCCAGTCGGTTGGCGAGATGGTCTGGATGCCCAGCCGCCGGTAGATCTCGGCCCGGAGCGGGTCGTATATGCGGGTCACCACCTTGGGCACACGAAAGACCTGCCGGGCGATACGTGCCGAGACGATGTTGGTGTTATCCCCGTTGGTGACGGACGCAAAGCCATCGGCCATCTCGATCCCCGCCCGGATGAGCACGTCCCGATCGAACCCTACGCCCTCAATGGTCTGGCCACGAAAGGTCGGGCTCAGGCGCCGGAATGCTGCCGGGTTCCGGTCAATGACTGCCACGTCGTGGCCCTCCAGCGACAGCTGGTTGCTGAGGCGCGCTCCGACCCGCCCGCATCCGACGATGACGAACCTCATACTTCCTCCTTCTGCCCGGTGCCACATGCCTGCGCTAGCGCGACGTGGTCGACGCGGGGCGGCTCGTACGCCGCACGACCCACTTGCGTAGCTCCTCCAGCAAGAACAACGCCACCGGCACAGGGAGGAGCAGCAGCCAGTAGCGGGAGGCAAAGGGCTCGGTGCCAAAGATACGCTGCAGCGGAGGCAGGTAGACCAGGGCGAGGATGATGACAATCTCTGACAGAATGCCCAGGTTCACATACCGGTTGGAGAAAAGCCCCACGCTGAAGGTGCTGGTCCGCTCCGTTCGCACCGCCAGGCCGTTACCGATCTGCGCGGCCACAATCGCGGCCAGGGTGATCGTCGTCGCGGCCCGGTAGAACGCCCCTGCCTGCTCCGCGCCCGGCAGAGGGGCCAGGCGGCAACAGAAACCGTTCGTCCAGTAGAACAGGAAGAACGCCCCCATCCCAAAGAGCGCCTCCAGCGGGCCGAGCCATGCCCACGAGCGCAGCAGCACCCCCCGGTCGATCAGGTGCGCCTTCTGACTGCGCGGCGGCCGCTGCATGACCCCGGGCTCTGGGCGCTCCAGACCAAGGCCGAGCGCGGGGAGCATGTCGGTGCCCAGGTCGACCGCCAGCACCTGCAGGACGGTCAGCGCCAGGGGGATCGCTCCTCCGCTGAGCACAAAGAGGATAAAGGGCACCGCCTCGGCCACGTTCGAGGTAAAGATGTAGGTGATGAACTTCTTGACATCGGCGTAGACGCCCCGGCCCTCCTCGATGGCATTCACGATGCTGGCAAAGTTGTCGTCGGTGAGGATCATCACCGCAGCCTCTTTCGCCACGTCGGTGCCGGTGATGCCCATGGCAATGCCGATGTCGGCCCGCTTCAGCGCGGGGGCATCGTTGACACCGTCGCCGGTCACTGCCACGATCTCGCCAAGGTCTTTGAGCGCCGAGACCACGCGCAGCTTGTGCTCCGGAGTGACCCGGGCAAAGATCACCTCTTCACCCCGGAGGGCCTCTCGCAGCTCCTCGTCCGACATGGCATCGAGCGCCACACCGGTGATGATCCGTGCATCCGGGCCGCGGACGATGCCGACCCGCCGGGCGATAGCCTCGGCCGTCAGGCCATAGTCCCCCGTGATCATGATGATGCGGACCCCGGCCTCCTGCGCGCGCCTCACGGCTTCGGCCACCTCTGGCCTTGGCGGATCGTAGAGGGCAACCAGGCCCAGAAAGACCAGGTCGGTTTCCACGCCCTCCACAGTGTAGCACGCGCCCTCCCTGCCGAGGTCGCGGTAGGCAACCGCCAGCACCCGCAGGCCCTCGCTGGCGTACTCATCGTTCTTGGCCATGATGCGCGTGCGCCATCGCTCGTCCAACGGCTCCACGCGGCCGTTCACTGCGATGCGCGAGCTGACGGCGAGGACCTCGCTGGGCGCCCCCTTGACGTGCGCCCGGCGGGCGCCATCGACCTGATTCACCGTGCTCATCCGCTTGCGCACCGACTCAAAGGGCAACTCGCAGATGCGTGGCTCTCGTTCCCTGAGCTCTTCTGCCGGCAGGCCGTACTCCGTCGCCGCGACCACGAGGGCACCCTCAGTCGGGTCGCCGAGGATGCTCCAGCGGGGGCGCGTCGGGTCCGGAGGCAGGAGCCGGGCGTTGGAGGCCAGCTCTGCCGCCGCCAGGAGCCCGGCCAGGTCGGGGTCAGTGCCAGGGCGGATCACCTGGCTGTCCCGCCGGAACTCGCCCGTCGGCTCGTAGCCACGGCCTGCCACGTGGACCTCCTCGGTCGGCAGCCAGATCTCCCGCACGCTCATCTCGTTCTGTGTCAGGGTGCCGGTCTTGTCGGTGCAGATGACCGTCGTCGAGCCCAGAGTCTCTACCGCGGAGAGCTTTTTGATCAGGGCGTTGCGACGCGCCATGCGCTGCACGCCAACCGCGAGCGACAGGGTCACGAGCGGCAACATGCCCTCGGGCACAAAGGCCACCACGATTCCCACGGCAAAGATAAAGGCGTCCAGCAGGGTCGTCTCGGTGAGCGCGGTAGCGAGAGCAAAAAAGACCACCCCCACGCTCACCGCAGCGATCGAGATCACCCGGATCGCCCGACCGACCTCGATCTGCAGCGGGCTCTGCGCCGCCTCGACCGTCTGGGTCAGTTGGGCGATGTGGCCAAAGGCCGTGTCCATCCCGGTCGCGAGGACCACGGCCCGCCCCGCGCCGGTAGCGACTGTGGTCCCGGCAAACACGAGGTTCGGCTGCTCAACGTAGGGGATATCCTCACGGATGGAAGGCTCTGCCGTGCGCCGCACCGGAACCGACTCGCCGGTCAGGGCTGAGTTGTTGGTGCGCAGCTCGTACTCCTGCACCAGCCGCGCATCTGCCGAGATGGCGTCTCCTTCGCCGAGGACGAGAACATCCCCCGGGACGAGCTCCTCCGCACGGATTCGCTGCTCCTCGCCGTCACGGATCACACGGGCATAGGTGGGAAGCAGCTCCCGCAGGGCCTCCACGGCCCGCTCAGCTTTGTACTCCTGCCAGAAGCTAAAGGCCGCGTTGATAAAGATGACAGCCAGAATGGCTACCCCCAGCTCCGGCAGCCGCGCGATGAAGGCAAGGGCGCTGGCCACCCAGAGGAGCAGGGCCATGAGATGGGTAAAGTTGGCGAGGAGCTTGACGATCAGAGGCGTCTTGCGCGCTTCCCGGAGGACGTTGGGGCCGTATCTTCGGAGCCGCTCCTCCGCCTCCTCGGCCGTCAGGCCCGACGGAGAGCTGCCCAGCGCTTCATACACTTCTTCGGGGGGCAGGGTAGAGAGGCGCGATGCCTCACGCTCTGCCTCAGCAGTCACCTGTGGTGGCGCAGTTGCTGCCATCCCCTTCCCTGCAGACGGAATCTATCCCTGACTCTGCAGGAGGCAGCAAGATGTGGGCCAGGAGACCTAGGGCTGCACGAGGACCCGCTCGTCGCCTACGCGACGGGTGATCCGCTCGCGATCCAGATACTCCAGGAAAGCCTGAGCATACTTGCGGCTGGTCCCGAAGAGGTCCCGCACCGTCGCGATGGTGACCGGCTCACCACGTCTCAGGCGGGCGATCACCGCGCTGAGCATGTGCTGGTAGGTCTCGGGCAGGAAGAGCACGCTGTCGCTCAGGCGCAGGAGCCGTCCTTCCTCGACCAGCGCTGCGAGCACATCCGCGCCAACCTCGGCCTCGGCCTCGCTTACGCTCGGAGGGCTGTAGGGCTCGTGCCGGAACCGCGCCAGCAGGGCCTCCACCCGGCGCTCTTGCTCCGGGGTGAAACGTGGCCGGTGCCCAGGCAGGTAGACCACCGCCTCAGTCGCCGATACCACTCCCTCTGCGATGGCACGCTGTACCACCTCCCCGTACAGCCTGGCCTCGAGCCCGAGACGGCTCTTCAGCTCTTCCCGGGGCATGCCGGTGCGCAGCGGGTGCTGGGCGTGATAGGCCTCAAGCAGCGAGCGCAGCCGAGACGTGAGCGAGGCCCATTGGCCCCGGCTCACCACTGCACCCAAAGGCCGCTCCGGCGCCAGTGGGAGGACCTCCCCCCGGCTCTTGAGGTTGCCCAAGGCCTCCCGGGCCACATCATCCGGAAGGCCCACCTGCTGGAGGAGCGCCTGCTCGAGCATCGGGCCCGTGCGATCGAGGGCTTGCAACAGGATCTCCTCCGGGGTGCCATGGGCCAGCGTCTCCAGGCGACTGATGACCTCGGCCCTGAAGCGCCGATGCCGCGCGACCGGACTGGGGTCAACCACGTAGCCGCCACCCAGCGTCGCACTCGGCGATGGCAGGCGGATGATAAAGCGGTCCTGAGGCGCCACCACGAGGGGCCACCTGGTCTCGACCTGCACCCAGGCCACCTGCCCCGGCTCGAGGACCTGCACGTTCAGCAGCCGCAGGCGAGCGGGCGTCTGGCTCGCGCCTGCGAACAGGTCGACCGTGGCATTGTGTTGGAGCGGCTGCGGCGCGTGCGGCAGCAGCCTGATCTGGGCATCGAAGCGCTGCGTGGGGGTGTAGCAGCCCGGCCTGGTGATCACGTCGCCGCGCCTGAGGTCGCTCACCTGAACCCCAACGAGGTTCGCGGCCGCCCGGCTTCCTGGCAGAGCGACCTCAACCTTCTGGCGATGCGTCTGCAGCCCGCGGACCCGCGCGGCAAGGCCCCGCGGCAGGATTGTGACATCCTGTCCTACCCGCAGCGCGCCGTCGGTCAGGGTGCCGGTGACCACAGTACCAAAGCCCGCAATCGTGAACACGCGGTCAATTCCCAGGCGTGGCCGGCCCCGATCCGGCCGCGGCGGGGTGCTGTCGAGGGCCTGCCGCAGCGCAGCCACGAGCTCCGACAGGCCCTCGCCGGTCCGCGCCGACACCGGCACAATCGGAGCCTGCCCCAGGCTGGTGCTGGCCAGGTACTCCCGGATCTCTTCGCGGACCAGGTCGAGCCACTCGGGATCATCGACGAGATCGATCTTGGTGAGAGCAACGACGCCGCTCTGGACCTGCAGCAGGTCGAGGATGTCTACGTGCTCACGGGTCTGCGGCATGACGCCCTCGTCCGCCGCAACCACAAGCAGGGCCGCGTCGATGCCGCCGACCCCCGCCAGCATGTTCTTGATAAAGTCTTCGTGACCCGGCACGTCGATGATGCTGACCTGCTCGCCATCCGGCAGCGTCAGCCACGCGAAGCCGAGATCGATGGTCATCTCGCGCTCGCGCTCTTCCTTCAGACGGTCCGGGTTAATCCCCGTGAGTGCCGTGACCAGGCTCGACTTGCCGTGGTCAACATGCCCCGCCGTGCCGACTACCCGCACAGCGTTTACCTCCTGGCGCTCCTCCGTACAGCGTCACATGCGCTTCGGTCTGGCTCGAGTGCCGGGTCGCTGCCCGGGCAGGGCTCCCCGCGCACTGCCTCCCGGATCGCAGGGCACGTCGCAACCCATGGCCACACGCCGCCGCCTGCCCCTGCCAGTCCGATCCGGCACCACGAACTCCCGCAAGGCCCGATCTCCGGATCCGCTCCATGCCGGCCCTCGATGCCCGGCATCTCCGGGCGGGGGCGGGGATCAGAGGCCGCCTAATGTGACGCATGGATGTTCTGCGGAATGCCGCGCAAAGGACGCAAGCAATCCACCGAATGAATTCGGGGCTACGGGGCCTTCGGGCTGCCCGTGGGCAGCCCGAAGGCCAACCGTCGACC
>DYEI01000121.1 GCA_020725765.1 Anaerolinea sp.
CATCTGTCATCACCCCTCCCCCGGGCAGGCGCAGAGCGCCTGCCTGGGGGAGGGGCAGGGGTGGGGGCACCCTGGAGTCGCAGCCCATCGCGGCCGCCCCTCGGCGTTTTCCGAGCAGGAGTGTGAGCGACCGACAGTGCCCTTGGATGGGCACCGCAGGACCGTCTCATGCGCCGTGACACTGTGCGGCCCTATCCATGGGTAATGCAGAGGCTGCGGCGGGGGCGGGGCGGGGGCTTGACCCCGGCGAACCACAAGGAGGAGTTACACACAAAGTGGGCTTTTCCCCTCTTGCTTTCTGGCGTTTCCTGTGGTATGATAGCGCGTGTGTGAATTCTGCAACGAGCCGGTCTCCAAAGGAGGAATAGTTGCTGAATCACTACGCCTTCGTTGGTCTTTTCGGCGTCGTAGCCATCCTCTTCCCCGTGGCCGCTCTCGTTGTAGGTGCACTCGCCGGCCCCCGCCGTCCGACCCCCGCCAAACGAGCGCGTTACGAGTGCGGTCTGGTGTCCCAGGGGGAGTCCTGGGTCCAGTTGCGCGTTCAGTACTATATCTACGCCCTTCTCTTCCTGGTCTTCGATGTCGAGACCGTCTTCCTCTATCCCTGGGCTGCCGCCTACGGGCAGCTGGGGCTCTTCGCTCTGGTGGAGGCGGTGATCTTCCTCGGCATCCTGGTCGTGGGCCTGGCCTACGCGTGGACCCACGGCGACCTGCAATGGAGATGACGGGCGAAGGCAGAGCCGCTGGCAGCCAACGGGGTGCCTGTAGCTTGTGTGGAGCCTACCATGAGCGAAGACAGGAAAGTCGTCGTGCCGCCTGAGCTGCGGCGAAACGTCCTCATCGCCACCGTGGACAGGGTCTACAACTGGGCCCGCCGCTCCTCCCTCTGGCCCATCAGCTTTGGACTGGCCTGCTGTGCCATCGAGATGATCTGCACCTCCGCCTCCCGATGGGATATCTCCCGCTTCGGCGCCGAGGTCTTTCGTGCCACCCCCCGTCAGGCGGACCTCATGTTCATAGCGGGGACGGTCACCCACAAGATGGCGCCGCAGGTGCGTCGGCTCTATGACCAGATGCCCGAGCCCAAGTACGTCATCGCGGTGGGCTCTTGCGCCGTCTCGGGTGGCACCTTCACCTCCTATGCCGTGGTGCAGGGAGTCAACGAGATCATCCCGGTGGACGTCTACGTGCCCGGCTGCCCGCCCCGCCCCGAAGCCTTCCTGCAGGGGCTCATGGAGCTGCAGGCCAAGATCGACCGACAGTCGATACTCACCGTTCCGTGGTACCGGAAAGCGAAGGCCAGCGCCTGAGGTGTCGTGCGTAACCCGCCCGCCTCGGCCTGGCACAACGCTGCCCGGGCGTGTGCCGCGCGTCGCATGGATGTGTCAGGAAGGACCGAGCGTGTGACCGAACTGGACATCATCTCTCGCCTGCAGGCGGCGCTGCCCGGCCTCGCCGCCGAGCCCGTCGAGGGTGCAAAGGACCCGACGTTGCGCGTGCCCGTGGGCGACCTTGTGCGGGTCGCTTCCTGGCTGCGCGACGAGGCCGGCTACGACTATCTCTCCAACGTAACCGGCGTGGACCGGGGCGAGCAGTTTGAGGTTGTCTACCACCTCTACAGCATCGCCCGGGGAGGCGGGCCCCTGGTCCTCAAGGTCAGCGGCCCATGGGATCAGGCCACCGTGCCATCCCTCGTGGGTATCTGGCCCGCTGCCGAGTTCCAGGAGCGCGAGGTGTACGACCTCCTTGGCATCTCCTTCGCGGGCCACCCGGACCTGCGTCGCATCCTCCTCTGGGAGGGGTTCCCGGGGCATCCGCTGCGCAAGACCTTTGAGAACCGCACCGTGCCCAATGCCGAGATGGTCGCCACCATGGCCGACGAAGAGGTGCCCCATGCTGAGAACTGAGACCCTGAGCATCAACGTGGGGCCGCAGCACCCGTCGACCCACGGGGTCTTTCGCATGCTGCTGACCCTCGATGGCGAGCGGGTGGTCGACCTCAAGCCCTACTTTGGCTACCTGCATCGGGGCATCGAAAAGACGGCCGAGCAGCGCACCTATGTGCAGAACGTGCCCTTCACCGACCGCCTGGACTATATCTGCGGGATGAGCAACAACCTTGCCTACGCCCTTGCGGTCGAAAAGCTCGCCGGCATCGGGCCGATCCCCGAGCGTGCCGAGTACCTGCGTGTGATCATGGCCGAGCTTACGCGGGTGGTCAATCACTGTGTGGCCATCGGCTTTCTGTTGAACGACCTCGGCGCCTTCTTCACGCCGGTGCTCTATTGCCTGCGCCAGCGCGAGTACATCCTGGACCTCTTTGAGATGGCCTCGGGCTCGCGGATGACCCCCTCGTACATCCGGCCGGGCGGCGTGGTCGAGGATGTGCCGCCCGAGTTCATTCCGGCAGCCAAAAAGGTCGTGGCCGGGCTGCCCGCCTTTGTGGACGAGCTCGATCAGCTCCTGACCGGCAACGAGATCCTCATGGCGCGCCTGCAGAACGTCGGGGTGCTGCCGCCGGAGCGGGCCATCGCCTATGGCGTCACGGGGCCGGTGCTGCGCGGCTCCGGCGTGGCCTACGACATCCGTCGGGCCGAGCCGTACTCGATCTATGACCGCTTCGACTTTGACGTGATCACCGAGCCGGGGCAGGACGCCTACGCACGCTTCCTCGTGCGGCTCGGCGAGATGCGCCAGAGCGCGCGCATCCTCGAGCAGGCTCTGGCCCAGATCCCTGAGGGCCCGGTGATGGCCGAGGGGGTCCGACGCATCCGGCCGCCCGCTGGCGAGGCCTATGCCCGCATCGAGGCGCCCAAGGGAGAGTTGGGCTTTTACCTGATCAGCGACGGCTCGCCCAACCCGTACCGCTTCCGGGTGCGGCCGACCTCGCTGATCAACCTGCAGGCGCTGCGGGATATGTGCGTGGGCCATCTCGTCGCCGACGTGGTGGTCATCCTTGGCTCGATTGACCTGACCATGGGTGAGGTGGACCGCTAAAGCGCCGGCACAAGCCCGGGCCGCAGCGCACGGAGGCAAGCATGCCCTCTCTGAACAACCTTTTCGGCTTTCTTCAGGACTGGATCTCCGGCAAGCTCTCCGGATTCCTGCCCCCGTGGGGCGTGACCCTGGCCATGATGGTGATTACCATCGTGGCTCTGCTGCTCTTCCTGGTCGTCACCGTGATGTACCTGACGTACCTGGAGCGCAAGGTCCTCGCCCGCATCGCGGACCGGCTGGGACCTAACCGGGCGGGGCCGCTCGGCATCGCGCAGCCGGTCGCCGACGTGCTCAAGCTGATCGTCAAGGAGGTGATCGTCCCGGCGAGGGCGGATGTGCCGGTCTACTTCCTGGCGCCGGTGGTGATGGTGGCGCCCGCGCTCCTGCCCTACGCCGTGCTGCCCTTTGGTCCGCGGATGGTCCCGGCCGACATCAGCGTGGCGGTGCTGTTTGTGCCGGCGGTGACCTCGATCACGACGCTGGCGCTGCTCATGGCCGGCTGGGGCTCGGGGAACAAGTTCTCGCTCCTCGGCGGCCTGCGGGCGGTGGCGCAGAAGGTGAGCTACAGCATTCCGCTTCTGCTCGCCTTCCTCGCGGTCGTGCTCGTGAGTGGGTCGCTCTCGCTGGTGCGCATCGTCGAGGCGCAGGCGAGCTATCCCTTCCTCCTGGCTCAGCCTCTCGGGTTCATCATCGCGCTGATCTGCTGTGTGGCCGAGGTGAACCGCTCGCCCTTTGACATTCCGGAGGCCGAGTCCGAGCTGGTGGCCGGCTACCATACGGAGTACAGCGGCGTCGGCTTTGCCATGTTCTTCCTCGCCGAGTACATCGGCATGTTCACCGTGTCGGCGATGCTGGCGATCCTCTACCTGGGGGGCTGGCACGGGCCGCTGCTGCCGCCCTACATCTGGTTCCTGATCAAGGTCTACCTGATCCTGTGCGTCATGTTCTGGCTGCGGGGGACCTTCCCCCGGGTGCGGGTGGATCAGCTCATGAACCTGTCGTGGAAGGTTCTCCTGCCGCTCTCGATGGTCAATGTGGCCGTTGTGGCGCTGGTGGACAAGCTGGGCCTGCGGCTGGGCTTCCTGCCCGGACTGGTGGCCGGCCTCGTGGTGATGGCCGTCGCGGCCGCGGTTCTGCGGACGCGTCGTCGGGCGCGGGCCGCAGCCGCTGCGCGGCCGGCGTGGCAGGTGAGGGAGGCATGACATGGTAGGGACCGGCCTCCTCAAGGGTCTCTGGGTCACACTCCGCCATGTGGTGGAGACCTATCGCCAGGACTGGCACAAGTTCCCCCGGCGGTACCGCCGCGAGCCGGTGGCGGTCCAGGAGCAGTCGCTCACGGGCCTCTTCACGGTGCAGTATCCGGAAGAGCGCCTGCGCATGTTCCCGCGCTTCCACGGCCATCTGATCCAGAAGCGGGACCCCGAGACGGGCCTGTACAACTGCACCGCCTGCAAGGCCTGTGAGCGTGCCTGCCCGCACGGGGTCATCTCGGTCGAGGGGGAGCGGAACCCGGATCGGGAGAGCAAGAAGAAGATGCTGGTGACCCGGTTCACCTGGGACGCAGGGCGCTGCCTCTACTGTGGCCTGTGCGTGGAGGCGTGCCCGTCCGACGCGCTGGATTGGGGTCAGGGGTACGAGCTCGCGGTAGACCGTCGCGAGGAGCTGGTGTTCGACTTTGAGCGGCTGCTCAAGCTGGGAGAGCACGCCACGTGAGTGGGTGCATCCCCTGATGGCTGCGGCGGACGCGTGGCAGCGGTAGTGTGGGTCTGTGCACGTTGAGGCGAGGAGAGCGATGAGCCTTACCCAAGCCGTATTCATCCTGCTCGGGGGCATGGCCGTCCTGGGTGCGCTCGGCATGGTCACCCTGCGGAACCTGTTCCACAGCGCCCTGGCCATGATCCTGGCCCTCTTCTCCATTGCGGGCATCTATGTGCTCCTGGAGGCCGAGTTCCTGGCGGTGGTGCAGGTCCTGGTCTATGTGGGCGCTATCGCCATGCTGATTCTGTTCGGCATCATGCTGACGCGGGACATTGTGGGTCGGGCGTCGGCGGTGAGGAACCGGCAGTGGCCGTTGGCCCTGGCGGTATCGGCCGGCCTGCTGGCGGTGCTGGCTGTTGCCCTGGTGCGGGCGGCATGGCCGCTGGCGACGTACGCGCCTGCGCAGGGCGGCGTGGCCGATCTGGGTCTGGCGCTGATGGGACCCTATGCGCTGCCTTTTGAGGTTGCTTCGGTGCTGCTGCTGGTCGCGATGGTCGGTGCGCTGATCATAGCGCGGGAGGCGCGCGAATGATCCCGCTGACGTGGTATCTGGTCCTTTCGGCAGTGCTCTTTTGCATCGGCCTGTACGGGGTACTGGCGCGGCGTAACGCGATTGCCATACTCATGGGTGCGGAGCTGATGCTGAACTCGGCCAACATCAACCTGGCCGCCTTTGAGCGCTATGTGGCAGCCGGGAGCGTCGCCGGGCAGGTGTTCGTCATCTTCAACATCGCTGTGGCGGCAGCGGAAGCGGCAGTGGGTCTGGCCCTGATCCTGGCCATCTATCGCAGCCGCGACACGGTGAGTGTCGAAGAGGTCGATCTGCTCAAAGGGTGAGCGCTCGGCATGCCGGGCCCGGCTGAGAGCTTGTACGAGGGGGGCCGCGATTGGAAAGTCTGTTCAAGCTGACCTGGCTCATACCTGTATTCCCCCTGCTTGCCTTTGGGGCTATCGTGCTCTATGTGCGCCGCTGGAAGCGGGTAGCGAGCTGGCTGGCGGTAGCGGCCATTGCGGTGTCGCTTGTGCTCAGCCAGATCGTCTTCTGGGTGGCGGTGGGCACGCCGCACCTCGGCGAGCACCCCTTCGAGGAGGTGGTGCGCTGGCTCCCGACGGGCCTCAGCGCCTTCGAGATGGGGGTCATGGTCGATCCGCTGACCGCGGTCATGCTCTTCATGGTGCCTCTGGTCTGCACCATGATCTTTGTCTACGCCCTCGGGTACATGGAGGGTGACCCCCGCTATGCGCGCTTTTTCGCCTATGTGAGCCTGTTCGCGACGGGCATGCTGGGGCTTGTGGTCGCCAACAACCTGCTCATGCTCTTCATCTTCTGGGAGATCATGGGCCTCTGCTCGTACCTGCTCATCGGCTTTTGGTTCGAAAAGCCCTCGGCCATGCGCGCGGGCCTCAAGGCCTTCCTGACCACCCGGGTTGGCGATGCCTTCTTCCTGCTCGGCCTGCTCTACCTGTATAGCCAGACCGGCACCCTGGCCTTCCGCGAGGTGCTGAGCGAGGAGACTCTCCATCACCTGGCCAGCATGTCGGTGACCCTGCCCATCTTTGGCACGGTGCCCGTGGCCACGGTGATCGCCCTCCTCATCTTCGGTGGTACGGTCGGCAAGTCGGCCCAGTTCCCGCTGCACGTCTGGCTGCCGGACGCCATGGAGGGCCCGACGCCGGTCTCGGCGTTGATCCATGCGGCGACCATGGTCTCCGCTGGCGTCTACCTGGTGGTACGGATGTTCCCGCTCTTCCACGCGGTGCCGCACGGCGCGGCGCCGGGGGTGGTGGCGACCATCGGGGCCTTTACCGCGCTCTTTGCCTGCACTATCGCGGTGGCGCAGAACGACATCAAGCGGGTGCTCGCCTACTCCACGATCAGCCAGCTCGGCTACATGATCATGGCGCTCGGGCTGGGCGCCTACGTGGCGGGCGCCTTCCATCTGATCACTCACGCCTTCTTCAAGGCGCTCTTGTTCCTCGGCTCCGGCTCGGTGATCCTTGGCGCCCACCACGAGCAGGATATGATGGAGATGGGCGGCCTGCGCAGCCGGATGAAGATCACCTTCTGGACCTATATCGCCGGCACCCTGGCCCTGGCGGGCATACCTCCCCTTGCCGGGTTCTGGAGCAAGGATGAGATCCTGGCCGATGCCTTCAACCACGGCCACTATCTGGCCTGGGCCGTCGGGTCGCTGGCGGCGTTCCTCACCGCCTTTTACATGGGCCGACAGATCTTCCTGGTGTTCTTTGGCCACCCGCGCAGCCACCATGCCGAGCACGCCAAGGAATCGCCCAGGACGATGACCTATCCCCTGCTGGTACTGGCGGTCTTTGCCGTTCTGCTGGGGTTTGTGGGCGTGCCGGAGGATTTCCCGGTCCTCGGACACCTCCTCGGCAACCCGTTCCATCACTTTGTCGGCCACGAGCACGCGGCGACGCCCGTCAACCCGCTGGTGATGGGGCTCTCGATCCTTCTGGCGTGCGCCGGCCTGGGCGTAGCGTACCTGATCTACGGCCGCAAGCCCCTTGAGGAGGGCCAGCCGGACCCGCTGACCCGCCTGGGGGTGGTGTACATCGTCCTGAAGAACAAGTATGGTATCGACGAGCTGTACCAGGCAACCTTTGTGTGGCTGACCATCCGGCTTGCCGACCTGTTTGCCGTGTTTGACCGCGAGGTGATCGACCGCGTGGTCAACGCCGTGGCCCGCGGCACCGCGATCGTGAGCGATGGGCTCTTCCGGTTCGTCGACGCGCCCGTCATCGATGGCCTGGTCAACCTGGTCGGGCGGGCCGGAGCATGGCTGGCAGATCTCTGGGGGCGCTTCGACCTGCGGGTCATCGATGGGATCGTCAACGGCGTCGGAGCGGCGGCTCAGACCCTGGGGCGCGCGTTCCGGCAGGTTCAGACGGGCCGGGTGCAGAGCTATATCCTTCTGGCCAGTGTGAACGTGGTGGTGATACTCGCGGTCCTGTACCTGGTCCTGTAAGCGCGCGTTGCGTCTGGGGCGCAGCTCCGAGCGTATCGGTCATCATCGCCCCGTGGTATGGCACTAACCGGGCTCTGGAACTGAGCCGGCGTGGATGCCTTTTCGAGGAGGAAAGATGGACTGGCCTGTTCTTTCGATCATGCTGTTCACCCCGCTGGTGGGGTCCGTGATCGTGCTGGCCCTGCCGAAGGAGAAGCCAGCGCTCCTCAAGTGGGTGGCCCTGGCCATCAGCTTCATCCCGCTGATCCTGGCGGCCCTGGTCTGGTTCTCCTACGATCGGGGGACGGGCGGGATGCAGTTCGTGGAGAGAGCGGCCTGGATCTCGGCCATCAACGTCCACTACTATCTGGGCGTCGATGGAATCAGCGTGCCGATGGTCTGCCTGACGGCGCTGCTGACCACGCTCTCTCTGTTCTACTCCTTCATCATCGACCAGCGGCCGAAGGAGTACTTTGCCTTCTTCCTGCTCCTTGAGACGGCCATGCTCGGGGTGTTCATGTCTCTGGACTTTTTCCTGTTCTACGTCTTCTGGGAGCTGAGCCTGGTGCCGATGTACTTCCTGATCGGCATCTGGGGCGGGCCGCGGCGCGAGTATGCGGCGATCAAGTTCTTCCTGTACACGCTGGTCGGCAGCGTGGCCATGCTGCTGGCCGTGATCGCCATGTACCTGGAGACGGGGAGCTGGGATATCCTGGAGATGGCCCGCCTGCAGCCGTTCAGCACGAACCTGACCCTGGCGGCGGTGGCCTTCTGGGCGGTGTTTCTCGGGTTTGCCATCAAGGTGCCGGTCTTCCCCTTCCATACCTGGCTGCCCGATGCCCACGTAGAGGCCCCTACGGCGGGCAGCGTGATCCTGGCGGGCATCCTCCTGAAGCTGGGCGCCTATGGCATGATCCGTATCCTGCTGCCCATCTTCCCGGCCATGTTCCGGCAGTTTGCGCCGGTAGTCGGCATCCTGGCCGCGATCAGCATCGTGTACGGTGCGCTGGTGGCCATGTCCCAGTGGGACCTGAAGAAGCTCATCGCCTACTCCTCGGTCAACCACATGGGCTATGTGATGCTCGGGGTCACCGCCGCGGCAGCGGCCGCCGGCAGCGGCCCTGCTGCAGCGGACAGCCAGGCCATCGCCCTCAATGGGGCGGTGCTGCAGATGTGGAACCATGGCATCATCACGGGGGCGCTGTTCTTCCTGGTCGGTGTGATCTATGAGCGTGCCCACACCCGAGACCTCAAGGCCTTCGGCGGGCTGGGCGCCAAGGTTCCGACCTTTGCGGGCATCCTCACTGTGACCACCTTCGCCTCACTGGGCCTGCCTGGACTGGCCGGGTTTGTGAGCGAGTTTCTGGTGTTCCGGGGCGCCTTTGCGCTGATCCGACCCTTTGCCATCGTCTCCTCCCTTGGCATCGTCATCTCGGCAGCCTACCTGCTGTGGAAGGTGATCCAGCATGTGCTGCTCGGGCCGCTCAACGAGCGCTGGGCGCGGCTCACCGACATGAACCGGCGTGAGGTCATCACGCTGGCACCTCTCATCTTCTTCATGGTGATCTTTGGGCTGTACCCGGCACCGATACTGGACCTCATCAATCAGGCGGTCGTGACGATCGTCGGCAGTCTCTAGCCGCGACTGTAGGGCTCTCGGAGACCTGATCTCCGGGAGCGGGGAGGGCTTCCTTTGAGTGGTATGGACTATGTGACCCTGCTCCTGCCGGAGATCCTGCTGGCTGCGGGTGGGCTGGCCATCCTGATCCTCGGCCTGGTGTGGCGCGGGCGCAGCGTGTACCGGCCCTTCTGCCTGCTTGCCATCCTGGTGAGCCTGGGGGCGCTGGGGGCGACTGTGGGGATGGGCAGCGTGGCGGTTGCGCTGCCGCAGGGCATCCTGGCGGTCGACCCCTTCACGAGCTTTTTCCGCGTCCTCGGCCTTGCCTGTGCGGCCCTTGTGCTCCTGCTTGCCCTGGGTCATGAGCGGCTCGGCGCCGAGTTTCCCGGGCTGTTGCTCTTTGCCGTCCTGGGCATCTTGCTCACAGCGGGTGGTGCCAACCTGGTGATGGTCTATGTCGGCATTGAGCTGTTGAGCATCACCTCGTACGTCCTGGCCGGGTTGCTGCGCGAGGAGCCGCGCTCCAACGAGGCTGCCATCAAGTACTTCCTGTACGGGGCAGTTGCGGCCGCGGTGATGGTGTATGGCTTCTCGTTCCTGCTGGGGCTGACCGGCTCCCTCGAGCTGACGGGCATCGCGGAAGGGCTGCGGGCTGTGAGCGGTACCCCCGCGGCCCTGCGCTGGGTGGCGGTACCGGCCATCGTGCTGATGATGGTGGGCTTTGGCTTCAAGGTCGCGGCGGTGCCGTTCCATCAGTGGTCACCCGATGTCTATGAGGGCGCCCCGACGCCGGTGACGGCGTTCCTCTCCGTTGGTCCGAAGGCGGCGGGGTTTGCCGTGATGGCACGGGTGTTCCTGGTGGCACTGCCGGCGCTGCAGGTCGAATGGGCGGCGCTGCTGGCGGCCCTGGCGGCCGTGACCATGACCGTCGGCAACCTGGCCGCCCTGTGGCAGACGGGGATGAAGCGGCTGCTGGCCTACTCCAGCATCGCACAGGCCGGGTACATGCTCATCGGCGTGGCATCGTTGCAGGTTGGCGGCGGGGGCTCGCTGGCCGGGGATGCCCTGGTCGCGCTGCTCGTCTACCTCGCCGCGTACCTCCTGACCAACCTGGGGGCCTTTGCGGTGGTCATCTCCCTGGAAGAGGCGACCGGCACGGACGCCATCGAGAGCTACACCGGGCTGGTGCACCGGGCACCCTGGCTGGCGGCAGCTCTGGTGTTCTACTTCCTCTCCCTCGTGGGCATCCCGCCGCTGGCCTGCTTCCTGGGCAAGCTCTTCATCTTTAGCGCGGCCATCGATGCCAGGCTGTACTGGCTGGCCGCCGTCGGCGTCGTCAACAGTGCGATCTCGCTGGCCTACTACTTCCGGGTGGTGCGCCTGATGTTCTTCGAGCCGGAGGCGGGCAAGGAAGGGGCGGTGCGCCTGCCGCGCAACCTGAGTCTGGCCGTCGCGGTGACCTGGGTCGGCACGGCCGGGCTCGTCATAGTGGGCACGCCGGTCATCGCGTGGGCCTCGCAGTCCGCGGTACTCCTCGTCAGATAGTAGTGGCTGGCTGGTTGCGGAAGCAAGACACCCCGCTGCCACGGGCGAGCGGGGTGTCTGTTTTTTCCCCTTCTGCCTTGCCTGCCGCGCTAGCTGCCGAGCACGCTGCGGAGGAGGTTCAGCAGCTGGAGGATCAGCGGTAGTGCCGCAATCAGCCACTCGATAATCGACATCACGTGTCGCACGCCTCCTGTCTGATGTTGGTGGCTTACCAGAGGCAGGGCGACCATCTACAGGCTCGGAGGTGCAGGGCAGGCCGGGTTTTCCCCTGACCACTCTGCTGACCACGCGCACTCTTGGATGCCCTACAGGTATGGGGCTCTCCATCGCGCTACTGAGTGTCACTGAGGGTGGCGTCGCAGCAGGCAGCGGATGGTGCTGCCTGCTGCGACGAGGTCAGTGCCGACGAGAGCCGCAACAGGCCGCGGCCATCGTCACGTTGGAGTAACGCAGAAGCACTCTTTCAGCAACAGGAAGAGGATCACCAGCACGATCCAGAGCCAGTCCATCGTGCGCCTCCTCTCCAGTGTTGTGGAGGGGAACTGGCACTCCGACGCCCTGCCAAGAGCCTCGGCGACGGAGTCGGTGATGACAGCTGTCGTGCTGTCGGACGGCCCACGGGCTGGAGGTCCGCGTTCCCACTCCCGTGCATAACGGGGTCAACGCCGGGTCAGCCGCGGTCTGCATCCTCGCGTGCCGCGGCCCACGACCGGGCTGGAGCGGCGAGGGACCCTGTCGGCCATCACCATTCGCACAGGCTGCACCGACGTTCGTCCCTCGGGGGCGGCCGACCGGAAGAGCCCCGCACACCGTCTTATTCCAGCCGCCGCCCCCGAGCTGCCTCACAGCTTACGGGTCAATTCTGAAGCAGAAGCAGAACAGGAACAGGAGCAACACCAGGATCCAATGCCACATGGTGCCTGTCTCCTTTCTCTGCTGAAATAGTGGGGGACCGCGTCCCCGCGGATGTCGAGCAAGAAGTGTGCCAGAAAAACGGCCCTTCCCTTTCGCCCAGGCGGACGCCGCAGCGTCCGCCTGGGCGAAAGGGCGGACAGCCTTCCTCGGTCGCAGGGCGAGGGCATGGTCCATCGAGGGACCCCCACCCCTAACCCCGCCCCCGCGCCGCGGGGGCGGGGAATCCAGAA
>DYEI01000010.1 GCA_020725765.1 Anaerolinea sp.
CCAACAAAAGGTCCTGCACCGGGCTTGTGCAAAGCGTAAGGCCCGGTCGCCGTCAGAGCGTCCCCGGCAGGCTGCCTGACCGCGAATCTGCTGACTGATCTTGGATGCACCCGGCCTCGCGTGATTGAGGACCCGGCGCCGCCAGGCACCTCGCCGGTGCAGCGAAGCGACCCCGAATCCTGGCAAAGCGCCGGTGATGGGGACCGCTAGCCCAGAATGAGCCGCCTCCGCGTCGCCCGTGCCTCGCCCCACTCCATGCCCAGCGCCGAAACCACATCCTCCGGCCGGGCGGCGCCCTCCGGCCCGTGCGTGAGCTGCAGCGTCAGCACGGCCTCGCCGTCCCGCTGCTCGACCTCGGCGCGCAGGATGCGCGGCCGCAGGTCAAAGCGCACCTCCCGGTCCCTCCTCACCCGCATGAAAGGCAGGCTCTCGGCGGCGAGCAGCCGTTGCACCCGCGCCTGCAGGTCCGCCGGCGGTTGCGGGATCACTACGGCATACTCTGCTGCCACGACCTGAGAGGCAAGCGGTGGCGCCTGCAGCGGCACCGCCTCGACCTCCCGCACCGTCAGCCCGCCCGGCAGGGCGCCGCACAGCCGTGCTGCCAGCTCCTCGAGTGCGACCGCCTCATCGAAAAAGACCTCGAGCATCTCCCACTCCGCCGCATAACCGACCGGCAGCGGAGCTGCCAGCGCGACGCGCGGATGCGGGTGATAGCCATGGCTGTAGGCGACGGCGAGCCCGAGGCGCCGCAGAGCGCGGACCCAGGCGCGGGTGATGTCCAGATGCGGCACATACTTGGCCGGTCCATCGACGGCAAAGGTGATGCGCAGGCGCTGCACCGGAGGGGTTGCTTGCGTGCTCATGGGCACTCCCACACCCCCTTTGCCACGGCCTTGCGTTCGGCGGCAAAGGCCTGCAGCACGCCGCAACGATGGCAGCCATCGCGGCAATCGGGCGTTGGCTCGCCGCGCAGGGCCCGCTCGTACTCGGCGGCCAGGAACTCGACGCTCACACCTGCCGAGATGTGCGCCCAGGGGAGCACCTCGTCCAGGTTGCGCGGGCGCGAGGCGTAAAAGTGCGGGTCGAGACCCGCCTCAGCGAAGGCCTGCCGCCAGAGCTCTGGGCGAAACTGCTCGGCCCATGCGTCAAACACGGCACCCTTTCGCCAGGCCGCTTCGACCACTGCGGCGAGGCGGCGGTCCCCGCGGCCGAGGGCTGCCTCGAGCAGCGTCGTCTGCGGGGCCGTCCAGCTGAAGGAGAGGCCGCGGCCCCGCAGGCGCTCGCGCAGCAGGCGCTGGCGCCGGTCCACCACGTCGAGGTCCGCCAGCGGCATCCACTGGAAGGGCGTGTGCGGCTTGGGGACAAAGGTTGCGGCCGAGATGCTGAGCTGCGCCCGTCCCCGCCGATGCTGCCGCCCGATGGCCAGCACGCGCTTCGCCAGGCGGGCGATGGCTTCGACGTCCTCGTCCGTTTCGGTCGGCAGGCCGAGCATGAAGTAGAGCTTGATGCGGTCCCAGCCAAGGCTGTAGGCGGCCTCGGCCGTCTGCAGCAGGTCCTCCTCGGTAATGTTCTTGTTGATCACGGCGCGCAGCCGCTCGCTGCCTGCCTCCGGCGCGAAGGTGAGGCCGGCCTTGCGCGTGGCCTGTACCTTTTGGGCCAGACCCACCGAGAAGGCGTCTACCCGGAGCGAAGGGAGCGAGATGGCCACGTGCTGCGGCGCATACCGGGCCACCAGCGCCTCGAGCAGTGGCTCGATCTGGCTATAGTCGCTGGAGGCAAGCGACAGCAGCCCGACCTCGTCGTAGCCGGTGTTGCGCAGCAGCTCGTCGACTGCGTCCATGACCTCTTCCGGCCGGCGCTCCCGCACCGGCCGGTAGATCATACCCGCCTGGCAAAAGCGGCAACCCTCGGTGCAGCCACGCTGGATCTCTACAACCGCCCGGTCGTGGACAAGCTCGAGATAGGGCACGACGGGGCGGGTCACGGCCGGGGGCAGGCAGGCCACAATCCGCTTGAGCACACGCTCGGGCACGCCGGGCTCTGCCGGCGAGACCTCGGCCACCGTCCCGTCCAGGTTGTACACGACGCGATAGAGCGAGGGCACGTAGATGCCAGGGATGCGCGCGGCCGCCCGGAGCAGGTCGGCCCGCCCCCTGCCGCGCAGGCGGTGCACGAGGCCCAGCAGCTCGAAGAGGACCTCCTCACCCTCGCCAATGACCAAGAGGTCGATCAAGTCGGCGAGCGGCTCAGGGTTGTAGTTGGAGGAGCCACCGGCAATGACCAGGGGCCAGCGCTCGTCGCGCTCTGCGCTGTGCAGGGGGATGCCGGCGAGGTCCAGCATCTCGAGGACGTTCGTATAGTTCAGCTCGTACTGCAGGGTAAAGCCGACGACGTCGAACTCGGCGAGGGGATGCCGGGTCTCCAGAGAGTAGAGGGGGATTCCGGCGCGGCGCATGGCCGCAGCCATGTCGGGCCATGGCGCGTAGGCCCGCTCGGCGAGCATGTCGGTCCGGCGGTTGATGAGGTCGTACAGGATGGCCAGCCCCATGTTGGACATGCCGATCTCATAGAGGTCGGGATAGCACAGGGCAACGTGCATGTCCACGTCGCCCCAGTCCTTGACAACGGCGTTCCACTCGCCGCCGACGTAGCGCCCGGGCTTTTCCACCGTTGGCAGGATGCGCTCCAGGCGCTCCCAGGTCACAGCTGGCAACTGCCCCTCCCTCCGATGTCGTCCCAAGGTCGCATCGCGATCTGCTGCCTCGGGCAGGCGAACCGATGTCCGCCTGTTGCCATCACCTGTCTATGGCCGCACGCTCACCAGCACCCTGCGCTGCCGCGGACCGTCGAACTCGGCCAGAAAGATCCCCTGCCAGGTTCCTAGAACCAGGTCGCCGCCCTGAACGAGAAGGGACTGGCTCGACCCGACCAGGCTGGCCTTGATGTGCGCCGGCGAGTTGCCCTCCGGGTGCCGGTAGGGACCCTGCGCCGGCACCAGGCGGTCGAGCGCTGCCAGGATGTCGGCAGCGACCGTGGGGTCATAGCTCTCGTTGACCAGAACGCCCGCCGTCGTGTGCGGCACGTATACCGTGCACACTCCCTCGGTCACGCCTGACCGGCGGACGACCTCTCGCACCCGCTCGGTGATGTCTTGCAGAGATGCCTGCCTGTCCGTCGTCACCTGCACGGTCACAATGGCCATGGTCGCCTCCTTACCTCCCCGGACGGCAGCGTATTGTAGCTGCAGGGGAGCCCTCGCGCAAGCGCGAGGCCACAGCCGGATATTGCCATGGTCGTCGGCGCATTTCGGGGCTGAGTGGCACGTGTCGGTCCCACACTCTGGTCTCACCCATTCCATTGCCAGGGAGAGCCATGTCTGTCGCCTTCGGCAGGAAGCGCCGCCGACGGACCGCTCATGGGCACCTGACAGGGAACTGGCCCCCCGCACAGCAGCCTGTCATTGCGAGCCAGCCCGCAGGGCTGGCGAGGCAATCCCACCTCCTGTCTTGGGGATTGCTTCGGCGGCTCGCGCCGCCTCGCAATGGCGGGGCGGCGTCCGCCTGCGACCCATCACCAACCAGTGGCCTGGTGAAGCGTAGGCGCCCGCGGCCCGACTGACGTGCCCGCAGGGCCGGCCTGGTGTACCCGTAGCTGGTCTTCTCTTGACCCATTCCCCCAGCCCCCCTATAATGCGCCCGGCCCCAGCCGGCGGGCGCGCAGCCTCTCAGCCGGTGCGGGGGGCTCGTTGCCGGCAGAGCCGCCGGTGCGAAAGTGAGGGTACAGCCAAGGTGACAGAACCCCAGACATACGATATCGCCATCATCGGCGGCGGACCGGGCGGGTATGTGGCCGCCATCCGTGCCGCCCAACTCGGCGCCAGGGTCGCGCTGATCGAGAAGGAGCGCGTCGGCGGGATGTGCCTGAACTGGGGCTGCATCCCGACCAAGGCACTCGCGCACCAGGCCGAGCTCTACAGCGAGGTGCGCCGCGCCGCCGAGTTCGGCATTCAGATCGGGGGGCAGATCAGCGTGGACTTTGGCAGGATGATGGCCCGCAAGGACGAGGTCGTCGAGACCCTCGTCGGCGGCGTCGAGGAGCTGATCCGCGCCCACCGCATCGACCTCTTTCCCGGCGTCGGCACCATCCTCAAGCCCAACCTCGTGCGCGTTACGCCCGGCATCTACCATCCCGACACACAGCCCGCTGAGGTCCAGACGCGCCGCCTGATCATTGCCACGGGCTCCCTTCCGGTGCCGGTCCCCATCCCCGGGCATGATCTGCCGGGGGTCGTCAACGCCCGCGGGCTACTCGATATCCGCACGCAGCCCCGAGACCTTGTCATCATCGGCGCGAGTGTCGTCGGCGTCGAGTTCGCCTCGATCTTTGCGGCGCTGGGCACGCGGGTCACGCTCCTCGGCCGTCGGACCTTCCTCAAGGACGCGGAGGAGCAGCTCGCCCGGCGCTTTCGCCCTCTGCTGGCTTGGCAGGGCGTGCGAATCGAGATTGGCCTCGAGTTCAGGCAGATCGTCCAGACCAGCGACGGCCGCCTGCGGGTCGAGTACGAGCGCGCAGGCCAGGCCCAGGCGGCAGAGGGCGACCTTGTGCTCAGCTCCACCGGGCATGCCCCCTACACGGCAGAGCTGGGCCTTGAGAACATCGGCCTCGCCACGGAGCAGGGCCGCATACCGGTGAGCGAGTACCTCGAGACGAGCGTGCCCGGCGTGTACGCCATCGGCGATGTGACCGGCCTCTACATGCTGGCGCATGTCGCCTCGCACCAGGGGATCGTGGCAGTGCACAATGCCCTCGGTCGCCGCGAGGCCATGGACTACCACGCCGTGCCCAACTGCATCTACACCGTGCCCGAGATCGCCGGCGTCGGGCTCACCGAGCGCCAGGCGAGAGAAGCGGGGATCGATTATGTCACCAGCCGTTTCCCCTTCGGCATCAACGGGCGGGCGCTGGGCATGGGCGCCACCGAGGGGCAGGTGAGGATGATCTGCGAGCGTCTCCCCGACGGCCGCGGCGGCAGAGTGCTCGGCGTGCACATCATGGGGCCGCGGGCTTCCGATCTCATCGCCGAGGCCACCCTCGCCATCCAGCTTGGCGCCACGGCGGAGGATATTGCTCGAACCATCCACCAGCATCCAACCCTGCCCGAAGCCATCATGGAAGCGGCCATGGACATGGGCGAAGGAGCCATCCACTACCGCAAAGTCACGGGCCGCGACGCCTAATGTGACCCATGGATGCTCTGCAGAATGCCGCGCAAAGGACGCAAGCAATCCACCGATGGATAGCGCGCCGCGTGGGCGGGGAATCCAGAATGGGAGGGTGTTCGTGGGCGGCGAAGCCGCCCACGAACACCCCTCCATAACATAAGATGCCCCCTTTCCCCGCCGCCTCGGCGGCGGGGAAAGGGGGGGGATGGGGTATCCTCCGGCAAGGGCCGAGGGACGGCGGGAGCCGATCATGCCGATCGTCGCGGCCTC
>DYEI01000122.1 GCA_020725765.1 Anaerolinea sp.
GCCGCTCGGCGTGTTCCGAGCACGAGTGTGACCGGCCGACGGCGCCCTTGGATGGGCACCAGAGGGCTGTCCCATGCGCCGTAACACTGCCACCCCATTTGTGGGTAATGCAAAGGCCGCGGGGAAGGGGGCAAGGGGATGGGGCGACAGTACAAGAGCGTGAGCCGCGCGCAGGGCCGGCTGCCGCGTCTGGTCGGGTGAGGTCGGCGGGAGCGCGGCTCCTAGAGTTGGCGCCTATGGGGATCAGGGGAGGGGGCGGCTCCGCGAGGTGCTGCGCAGACCACGGGCGCCTGCGCTCCCCCCAGGCCACTTGTAGGCAATGGATGGCGCGGCGCGGGGCGGGCGTTAGGGGTGGGGTCCCCTCGATGGGCCATGCCCTCGCGCTGCGACCGAAGAAGGCCGTCCGCCCTTGAACTGCCAGAGGGGAAGGGGGCTCTCGGCGGCCCCGCACGACATCGAGGAGCGCGTTGCGAAAAGCCCAACCCGGCCGTCGCATGTCGGAGAACAGAGAGCGGGTGGCAGGGCGCCACCCCGCCACCCGCTCTCTGTGCTCTCCCGAAGGCGCGCTGCACCTAGCGAGGCAGGTACCGCGCGGGGTTCACCGCCCCACCGTGGAGCAGGATCACAAAGTGCACGTGCGGCCCCGTGGACTTGCCCGTGCTTCCCATCTCACCGATCTGCTGGCCGCGCTGCACCCAATCCCCCTCGCTCACGACAACCTTCTGCATGTGACCATAGAGGGTAACATAGCCATTGTCGTGCACGATGCGCACGGCCAGCCCGAGGTTGCCGTACCAGCCGGCGAGAGTCACTCTGCCGCTGGCTGCGGCATAGATGGGCGTGCCCGCCACGTTTCCGATGTCGATGCCGAGGTGCTGCGGATGGAACTTTTGGGTGATGACGCCGTTGCATGGCCAGATGAAGCGCCCGGGGTCGGGGCGGGCGTTGACCGTGACGGCCCCCGCCTGGGTGAAGACCAGATACGGCTCGAAGGGCTTCTCGCCACCGGGGATGATCAGCTTTTGCCCGGGAGTCAGCGTGACAGGCTCCTCCAGGCCATTGGGTTCATAGTTTACAATGTCCTCAGGCGTCACCTGGTAACGCCTGGCGATGGACTCCAGGGTCTCGCCCGCCTTCACGGTGTGCCACACGCCGCTCACCGGCAGAATGGCGAGCTCCTGCCCGATGTTGAGCAGGTCGGGATCCAGCTCGAGCCGGCCGTTGGCCCAGATGATTGTGTCGAGGCTCACACCGAACCTTTGCGCGATCAGGAAGAGGTTGTCCCCCGGCTGGACGGTGTAGGTGATCACCTCGCGGCGCGGGGGTGTCGGCGTCGGCTCCGGCGAGACAGGCTCGGAGAATTCCGGCCCGCCGGTGCTCGCCGGGCCGGCCAGGGGGAGAATCCACGCCGGATGCACGGGAGTGCTCACCCCCCACACCCCTCGGGACGGCGGGGCCTCGGCGCTGAGCGCCGCCTGCTCCTCATGCTGCCACTGCCGCCCCGCCGAGTGTATCCCCCGGCTGCTCGGCGCGGCAGCGGCCCGATGGAGCGGAGATGCCGGCACGCCCGGCTGGCGGAAATGAAACGCACCTGCAATGAGGATGAGCCCGAGCACCGTGAGAGTCAGAGGAAACAGATGCCTGCACCACGGGCGTAGCTCGCATCGTGCTCGGCGCGGCTGCATACGGCGAGGTCCTCCTGTCGTGGGACGGCGCCCCGCTGACCTCGCCGGTGCTCTGGCCTGGCCAGCGGGCTCTATCGGCGCCACGGTTCTCTTCCCGAGAGCCACGCCGAGGCAGGGCCCGCGGCAGGCACCGGGTCAAGGCGCGGCCGGCATCGAGCCCGAAGCAGGGCACGACCACCCGCCACAGGTTGGGTAGCAGAACTGAGGGGGAAACAGCCCGAGCCCCTCTGGAACTCCCCCGTTCGTCGGGGGTACCCTCCACTATCTACGCTATTCTATATCAGATGCCCCGAGTTGGCAAAGTGTGCAAGACGAGCGGGTGCAGCTCACCCCGGGGCAGGCTTATCTGCGATGCTGGCACGGCCCCCACCCCCGGCGCCCCCTCCCCCGAGTCGCCCTGCAGGCCGACTCGGGGGAGGGGGTCCTTTCTCGGCCGGGGTGGAGTCTGGCCTTTTGAGGCCCTCGCCCCTCACTATTACCTCCATCGCCGATCAGCAGTCGTGCGGCGCGGCTCGTGCTGTAATGCCCCCACCCCC
>DYEI01000123.1 GCA_020725765.1 Anaerolinea sp.
CCATCTGTCCTCACCCCTCCCCCAGGCAGGCGCCCAGCGCCTGCCTGGGGGAGGGGCAGGGGTGGGGGCACTCTGCAGTTGCAGCCCATCGCGGCTGCCGCTCGGCACGTTCCGAGCACGAGTGCGACCGGCGGGCCAGCCGCCTAACCCCGCTTTGCCCAGCGGGTAAAGCGGGGAATGCCCCAGGGGTGCTGGCACCTGCCGGAACAAGTACGCTGGCGTTCGTCAAGTTAGCGCCTATGGGGCCCCACCCCCGGCGCCCCCTCCCCCGGGTCGGCCTGCGGGCCGATTCGGGGGGCCTTTTTTTCATGGGGTGTTGTGCGGCGGCGCGCTACGCGCGCCGCCGCACAACACCCCACTCTACGCATCTTCCCGCCCAGGCGGACGCTGCGGCGTCCGCCCCGCGGAAAGCCAGACGCCGGCACCGCCGTTTGACAGCGCCCGCCCGTTCGGATATAATCCACACTGCATGGCGGGGCTGTAGCTCAGCTGGTAGAGCGCGTCAATCGCACTGATGAGGTCAGGGGTTCGAGTCCCCTCAGCTCCACCACCTACACGCAACGACGCCGATCGGGAGCAGTAGGCCATCCCCGCAGAGAGCCCGGCAACAGGCCGGAGCCAGGGGCGCCGGAGGTGAGAGCCGGGCAGCGCCCAGGGGAGCGCGTCAGGCCGAACTCGCCCGGGAGTCGCGGTGGCGAACAGCAGTAGTCACCGCCGGTCGCACCGTTATCTGCCGAGAGTGGGCAGGGTCCACACTCGTGGGGCTGTAGCTCAGTTGGCTAGAGCGCCTCAATGGCATTGAGGAGGTCAGGGGTTCGACTCCCCTCAGCTCCACCTTCACTCAACCCTGCCAAGCGGGGTGGTACCGCGGAGAAGTCCTTCGTCCCCAAGGGGCGAAGGACTTTTTCGATTCTCCGCTGCGCCGGAGAGGACGGCGCACTGCCGACGCGGACCTGCAGTCCGCCCGAGCCCGCATCCGTGGGCAGCAAGCGCCCATCGAGGAGGCGCCGAACATGCAGCAGGAGCCATACGATCCCTGGGACATCGAGCCCAAGTGGCAGCGCATCTGGGCCCAGACCGGTATCTATCGGGTGGACCTCTTGCGCGCCCGGCGGCCCTTCTACAACCTCACCGAGTTCCCCTACCCCTCGGCCGAGGCGCTGCACGTCGGACACGTCTACACCTACTGCGGCGCCGATACCTACGGCCGGTACCGCCGCATGCTCGGCGACGACGTCTTTCAGCCGACCGGGTTCGACGCCTTTGGCATTCACTCCGAAAACTATGCCCTGCACGTCGGGCGCCACCCCATGGAGCTCACCGTCGAGAACACTGCCCGCTACCGACGGCAGATGGAGGAGCTCGGCACGCTCTTCGACTGGACCTACGCCGTCGACACCAGCCGCCCCGAGTACTATCGCTGGACGCAGTGGATCTTTCTGCAGCTCTACAAAGCAGGCCTCGCCTACCGCGCCCGCGCGCCGGTGAACTGGTGCCCGACCTGCCTCACCGTCCTGGCCAACGAGCAGGTCATCGGCGGGCTGTGCGAGCGCTGCGATTCCACGGTGGTCCAGCAGGAGATGGAGCAGTGGTTCCTGCGCATCACCGCCTACGCCGACCGGCTGCTCGCCGGCCATGCCGAGGCCGACTTTCCCGAGGTCACCGTCACCCTGCAACGCAACTGGATCGGGCGGAGCGAAGGCGCCGAGATCGTCTTCCGGGCAGTGAACGGACCCGACATCCCGGTCTTCACCACCCGGCCCGACACTCTGTTCGGCGCGACCTACCTGGTGCTCGCCCCCGAGCACCCTGCGGTCGCCGCGGTCAGCACCCCCGAGCAGGCGCCACTGGTCGAGGCCTATGCGGCGCAGGCGCGCACCAAACGCGAGCTGGAGCGGGTGGCTGCGGAGCGGGAAAAGACTGGCGTCTCTACCGGCGGCGAGGCCATCAACCCGGCTACCGGCGAGCGCATCCCCATCTGGGTGGCCGACTATGTCCTCATGGGGTACGGCACCGGGGCGATCATGGCCGTCCCCGCCCATGACGAGCGAGACTATGCCTTTGCCCGGGCCCATGGCCTGCCGATCCGCGTGGTCGTCGCCCCGCCCGGCTGGCAGGGAGAGCCCCTCGAGGCGGCATACACCGGGGAAGGGACCCTCGTCAACTCGGGCCCGTTCGACGGCATGCCTTCCGAAGAGGCGCGCGCCGCCATCACCCGGTGGCTGGCCGAGCGCGGACAGGGCCGGCCTGCCGTCACCTACCGCCTGAGGGACTGGCTCATCTCCCGGCAGCGCTACTGGGGGCCACCGATCCCCATCATCTACTGCGACCGCTGCGGGATCGTCCCGGTTCCCGAGGAGGACCTCCCGGTGCGCCTGCCCTATGTGCGCGACTTTCGGCCCAAAGGCACGGGCGTCTCACCGCTGGCGATGGTCCCCGAGTTCGTCAACACGAGCTGCCCGCATTGCGGCGGACCCGGCCGCCGCGAGACGGACGTGTCGGACACCTTTCTGGATTCCAGCTGGTACTTCCTGCGCTACCCCTCCGCGCACCGGCAGGACGTGCCCTTTGACCCGGAGATGACGCGCAAGTGGCTGCCGGTTGACTTGTACGCCGGCGGCATCGAGCACTCGACGCTGCACCACCTCTACGCGCGCTTTATCACCATGGCGCTGCACGACCTGGGCTACCTCGAGTTCTCCGAGCCCTTCAAAAAGCTGCGGCTCCACGGCCTGATCATCAAGGACGGGGCCAAGATGAGCAAGTCCCGCGGCAATGTCGTCAACCCCGATGAGTACGTGCACCGCTACGGGGCCGACACGCTGCGGCTATACCTGCTCTTCCTCGGGCCCTATCAGGAGGGGGGCGACTTTACCGATGCCGGCATCCGGGGGATCACCCGGTTCCTCACGCGCGTCTGGCGGCTGGTGCTCGAGAGCGCGGCCCGGGAGCCAGCGCCTGCCGCGGAAGAGCCCTACGACCCAGCCATCCTTGCGCCCATGCACCGGGCCATCGCCACGGTGCAGGCCGATATCGAAGCGCTGCACTTTCACACGGCCATCGCCGCCATCATGAGCTACAGCAACTGGCTCACCGAGAACCGGACCAGGCTGCCCGCTGCGGCCTGGCGGGTGGCCGTGCGCACGCTGCTCCTGCTCCTCGCGCCCCTCGCCCCCCACATCTCGGAGGAGCTGTGGGAGCGCATCGGCGAGCCGTACAGCATCCACCAGCAGCCGTGGCCGAGCTACGACCCGCGCCTGCTGGAGCGGCGGACGGTCACCCTCGTCATACAGGTAGACGGCAAAGTGCGGGACCGGGTCGAGGTCCCGGCCGGGCTGAGCGCCGGGCAGGCGCAGGAGGTCGCCCTTGCCCGCCCGCGCATCGCGAGGATCCTCGACGGGCGCAAGCTACGGGACGTCATCTACGTGCCCGACCGGCTGGTGAACCTGGTGACCGCGCCGGGCCCCTAGCCGCCCCTAGCCCTCCCGCAGGTTCGACGGAGCGCTATTCTGCCGGCCACGCCCAATCCCCGGCGCGCCCGACGCTCCGGCGCGCACCGCTGACCTGCGGGAGGGTTCGCTCGCACTGGCCGGCGATGTCTCGCACCCCCTCCAGCAACAGGTCCCTGGCCTGCGGGACGGGCAGGCTCTACTCGAGAAGGTACGTCTTCAGCACCTGATCTTCCCACCCCTCGGAGACAAACCTGCGATACCCGTCTGGGCCTCCCCAGTAATCCGCAACAATGCTCCGCGCCACCGCGTTGGTTTCCTCCAGCCCGATCCACGCCCGAAAGTCGGAGTACGGCCACTCCTCCGGCGCAGGCGCGAGCCCGGCTTTCACCGGGTTCAGGTGGATATACCGACACAGTTGCCAGACATAGTCGTCCCGATCCACCCGCACATAGCGAAAGCGGCCCTCGAACAGAGGTCCCCTGCGTCCCCACTGGCGATTCGCGGCCTGGACGTACGCGTTAAAGAGCGTGCACAGAAATCTGGACAGTGGCTGATCTCCCTCCTGCCGCAGCAGGAAATGGTAGTGGTTGGGCATCAGGCAGTACGCGACCACAGTCACACCATAGCGGTCAGCATGCAGCCTGGTCAATCTGAGGCAGTACCGATAGTTCGCCGGCTTGCGGAAGAGCAACTCGCCAGCGAGTGCGCGGTTATAGACGTGGTAGTAGGTACTTCGCTCGAACGCCGGGCCTCGATAGGGCATCTCATGGCCCCCTTCCCCCCGCCTGTGCGCCTCCCCGAATCACTCGCGGACCCTCCCGCAGGTACGCCACGCTCGCCAGCGCGACACTCCCACCTGGGATGTATCACACTGACCCCAGCAGCACATTGTGGAACCTGCGGGAGGGTTCCCCCTCGCCCCTCCCGCAGGTTCGACGGAGCGCTACTCTGCCGGCCGCGCCCCATCCCCGACGCGCCCGACGCTCCGGCGCACACCGCTGGCCTGCGGGAGGGTTCGACGGAGCGCTGCTGTGGCGGCCACGCCCCATCCCCGGCGCGCCCGACGCTCCGGCCCGCACCGCTGACCTGCGGGAGGGTTCGCCTTCGCCTCCCCTGCATCACGTAAAGGTGCCAAAAAGCGAGTCCTTCGCCCTCTGAAGAGCCGGCAGCTCGTGCGCTAGCTCGATCTCAAAGCCCAACTCCTGGCTCAGGGGCTTCAGAACGATGGGCAGGTACGGCGACATCACCCGCACGCGCCGGGGCAGCATCTTCATGTTCAGGAACTCGCGCACCAGGCCGAGCGGCACCAGTGCCCAGGTCGCCTCGACGCTGGTCTGCACCTCGAAAAGCTGGTGCCCACACACCAGCCCCAACGAGGTTTCCACGAGGAGCAGCGAGTACGGATAGCGAGGGCGCTCGCCCTTTGTGCCGATGCGTATCGGAATCACAAAAAAGTCGACCTCCAGGGCCTGGGACATGCGGGGCAGCCTCTTGGCAGCCTCCAGCGCCCTCATGTCCATGGGGACGGCGACCAGCTCTGGCTCTACGGGCGGCACGGTGACGATGCGGTCTTCCCAGACCAGTGCCGTCCCCTCCTGATGGGGCACCCGCACCAGGTAGTCGTACTCGCCGGGCTGCTGGAGCAGGTCGGGGCTATCCCGGTATCGGAGGACGACGTCTATGGCCTGCTCGATGGCGTGAGCCAGAAAGCGCGCCTCGGCCGGCTCCAGGAACCATGGGAAGTACCCGGGGCGATAGCTGCGGAACAGTGGCCAGGCCTGCCGGCCGCGGAAGGTCAATCCCAGCTGCTTGATCACCGCCCGGTCCTCAGGCTGGAGCAAATCCCGGTCCTCAAAGGAGACCTGCAGCTCTCGCACAGCCAGCATGCTCTCCGCCGAAGCCATCTCGCCAGGCTCGGCCTGCATCCCCCAGAAGCGACAGAGGCCCTCAGCGCCCAGGTACAGGGCCAGGGCAAAATGCTGGCCGAGCAGGCCCATGATGCTGACAAAGCCCAGCTCCTGCGTCTCGGGGTCCTGGACGCCAAAGACGTCTGTCTCCTCCATCCACTCCCAGGGGGCAACCTCCTTCAGGCGGATCGCCGCTTCGTAGAGCCTGCGCCACTCTTCCAGGGATGGCCTCGCTTCGCTCATTTTCTCTCTCCCTGCGCCGGGCCACGCCCGGAGCTCAAAGCCCGGCAATCGTACGCAGCGCCTCCGCCGCAAAGGGGCTGCCATGGCCGGGGTAGACCGTCCTGACGCCTCGCTCAAGCAGTAGCTGCCAGCTGGCGGCGATCAGGCCAAGGTCCTCGGCCACGTAGGGGAACCCCGGCCGCCGGCGCAGCGGAGGCGCGCCACCCATGGCCAGATCGCCAACGACGGCGCTGCCCTCGCGGAGCACAACGCTGATCGATCCCGGGGTATGCCCCGGTGTGTGTAGGACCTCACCCGGGACTCCGTACGGCTCGAGCGACAGGCCCCCATCGCCAATGACGACATCCGCGCGAACAGCCTGGAAGGGTAGTGCGGAAAAAACCCGAGTCGCCGCGGGCGAGAAGCGTCGCCCCAGCGCCCCTACCAGCCGGACGGGAGCGGAGCGCCCGCTTTCGAGCCAGGACCTGTCCGCCCGATGAATGGCAACCCTGGCCCCGGTCATCGCCGCGATCTCGGCGGCCGAGCCGACGTGGTCCGCATGGCCGTGGGTGAGCACAATCAGCCCGATATCCCCTGGACTCATCCCCAACGCCGAGAGCGCCCGTCGGAAAGCTCGACCCCTGCCAGGATAGCCGCAGTCCACCAGCACGGCGCCCTCGTGTCGTACCAGGTAGCACGCGCCGAAGCCCAGGGCGATGCGGCTGATGGTCACTTCCATCGCCAACCCCCAGGAACCGTGGGAGTGCCGGTACCGCCCGCCCGGACCCGGCGCGCCACCACAGCCGACACGCCGTGCCTTGCCGGCACTCTAACCCGGGATTGAGAGAGCAATAGAGGAGGCTCTGCGCCTCCTCGCTACTTTCCGCTCTCTTTTTCCGAGAGGAAACGCGTCACCTTGGTGCCGCAGACGGGGCAGGTACCCCGCGCCATGGGGCGGCCCCTGGCCGTCTTTTCCACGGTGCCCTGCCGGATCCGTTGCTGTTTGCGGCACTTGACGCAGTAGCCAACGAACTCCATCCTGGACCTCCTTCTGGCGTCTTTCCGCCTTCGGAGCCGCGATTCGGGAGCGAACTCCCGTCCGCGGCGCAAGCGCCGACATTCCGAGGCCCTGCGGGGAGTAACCGAGACCGGGGTGATGATACACCAGGGGGAGGTGCCCGTCAAGAAACGTGCGCGTCGCTGGGGTCTGTCTGAGCTTGGAGCAAGCTCATCCACACCGCCGCTGATGAAGGCCTCGCCCCCGCGCCGCCTCGTCGGCCTGCGGACCGACCCAGGGGGCAAGACCCGAGTTCGCCAGTGGCTCAGGCCTCATCGTCCCACGCCGTCAGCCAGTGGCATGGGACCAGTTCGCTCAGAGGCACCGCATGGCCCTCGCCGAGGATGACGCGGCAGTCGCAGTTGCGGGGATCGATCTGCACCATCGTCTCCCGGCAGCGGCCGCAGGGCGGCAGGATCCGGTCCTCGGAGACGGCAACGATGGCGACGATCTGCGTCTCCCGGTGCTTCAGCATCTCGGCCATGGCGGCGACCTCGGCACAGAACCCGAGGCCGCAGGCAAGGTCGATGCAGATGCCGGTGTAGACGTGCCCCGCCGCCGTCAGCAGGGCCGCGCCGACTGACGCGGCAGAAAAGTCTTTCCCAAGCCCGAACTCTCCGCAGACGGCCCTCGCAGCCTCGATCAGCCTCGACGTCGTCTCGTCCATGTCCCCATCCTTCCCTGTACCGGGCCGCTGCTCCGCACAAGCCGGCCAAGCACGCCACGTAGAGCCACGCCGGCCCTCCGCACGCTACGTGTGGAGCAGGTCCGCCCAAACATACACGAAGGTGCAGCCGAACAAGATACAGTCCGAGCCCAGAGGCGTCAAACGCACGTACCGAGTTGCTCCGTGCTCCCCTCGCGAGGCCTATCCATTACCCACAAGTGACCTGGGACGAGCGCAGGCGCCTGCGGTCTGCGCAACGCCTCGCGGAGCCGCCCCCTCCCCTGGCCCCTCCCCCACGCGGACGCAATGCGTCCGCGTGGGGGAGGGGAACATTCTTTTGGGGCGGTTTCGGGCAGTCGAGCGCGCCGCGGCGCGCTCGACTGCCCGAAACCGCCCCTCTGTTATCACCCCTCCCCCAGGCAGGCGCCTGGCGCCTGCCTGGGGGAGCGGAGCCCAAAACATCCTGCAACGAGTAAAGCGGGTCCTCAACCTTACATAACACCCGACAACGCTCTGGTTGCCAACCACCACCCGCCCATAGTATAATCCCGCTCGCCAGCCTGAAGACCGCGCCTGAGGAGGAAGACTCATGTCCGACAATCCTTTGCTGCAGCTCCGAGAGAAGGGCCAGAGCGTCTGGCTGGACAACATTGACCGCAGGATGCTGACCAGTGGGGAGCTCCAGCGCCTTGTTGAGAGCGGCGAGGTTCAGGGCGTCACCTCGAACCCCACCATCTTCCAGAAGGCTATCAGCACCTGCGCCGAGTATGATGCCCCCATCCGCGAGTTCGCTGCAGCCGGAGCGGATGCCTACACCATATGGGAGAACCTCAGCATTGCGGATATCCGCGCCGCAGCCGGCATCCTCGAGCCAGTGTACGAGGCCACTGAGGGGCGCGATGGCTACGTCTCCATCGAGGTCGCCCCTTCGCTGGCCCATGACGTCGACGGAACCATCACCGAGGCCACGCGTCTGTTCACCACCATCGCACGGCCCAACGTGATGATCAAGGTGCCGGCGACCCAGGAAGGTGTGAGGGCCACCGCCGAGCTGATTGGAGAGGGCGTCAACGTCAACGCCACACTCATCTTCTCCCCGGACAACTATGAGCAGATCGCCCGGGCCTACATCGCCGGCCTTGAGCGCCTTGCGGAGCGCGGCACCCCCGTGGACAGCGTCGCCTCGGTAGCCAGCATCTTTGTGAGCCGCATCGACACGGCAGTCGACCGTGAGCTCGAGGCGCGCCTGAGCGAGGCCACCGACGTCCGCACCCAGAACCTGCTCCGTCGCCTCCTCGGACAGGCCGCGATTGCCAACTGCAAGGTGGCCTACCAGCGCTTTCGGCAGGTCTTCTCCGATGCCCGCTTTGCCAGGCTGCAGAGGCAGGGTGCCCGTGTGCAGCGGCCTCTCTGGGCGAGCACGAGCACCAAGAACCCGGCCTACCGCGACGTGGTCTATGTGGAGGAGTTGATCGGCCCTGACACCGTCAACACCATGCCGCCCGGTACCCTCGCGGCCTTTCGCGATCACGGTCGCGTGCGGCTGACCCTGGAGGAGAACGTCGACTACGCCTGCCGCGTTCTCGAGGAGCTTGCGGCCCTGGGAATCGACATGGACCACATCTACGCCGAGCTGCAGGCGGACGGCGTCAAGGCCTTTGCCGACTCGCTCGAGGCCCTGCTGGGCTGCATCCGCGAGCGGGTGAAGGCTCTCTCGGTGCCCGAGGGCGAGAAGGGCGCATAGCCCCGGGCGGCCGGTCGGCGACAGCGGGAGAAGCAGGCAGATGATCCTGGCAGGCGACATCGGTGGCACCAAGACGAACCTGGCCCTGGCCGCCATTCGGGAGGGCGTGCCGCACCTGGAGCGCGCGCGAAGCTACCCCAGCCAGAGCTTTCCGAGCTTGGAGGCCGTGATCGCGGCATATCGCGCCGAGGAGCGGGAGCCGATCGAAGGCGCCTGCTTCGGGGTCGCGGGCCCTGTGCTTGGCGGAGAGGCGCGAATCACCAACCTGCCCTGGCACATCACCCTCGAGGGGTTGCGCACGGCGCTGGGGATCGACCGCGTCTGCCTCATCAACGACCTGACGGCCCTGGCCTACTCCGTGCCGGTGCTCGCACGGGAAGACCTGGCGACGCTGCAAGAAGGGGTGCCTGACCTGACCGGCCCTATCGGCATCCTGGCACCTGGCACCGGCCTTGGACAGGGCTATCTGTGTTGGGATGGAACGCGGTACCGTCCTGGCGCGAGCGAGGGAGGCCACACAGACTTTGCTCCGGCGGACGACGTGCAGATTCATTTGCTGCAGTACGTGCGCCGGCGAGTCGGCGGGGGGCACGTGAGCTGGGAGCGCGTGCTCTCTGGGCCGGGCCTGCATACTATCTACTCCTTCCTGCTGGAAAGTGGCGGGGAGCAGCCCTCGTGGGTCGCCGAGCGGCTGGCTACCAGCGACCCCAGCGCGGCCATCTCCAGTCTGGCCCTGGCGAACGCCGACCCTCTGTGCAGTCAGGCGCTAGACCTGTTCGTGACGATGATGGGAGCACAGGCCGGGAATCTGGCACTGACCCTCATGGCGACCGGCGGGGTATACCTGGGCGGGGGGATACCTCCGAGAATCCTGCCCAAGCTGCAGGATGGAACGTTCATCCGAGCCTTCTGCGACAAAGGGCGGCTGACGCCGGTGTTGCGGCGCATCCCCGTGCGTGTGATCATGAACCAGCACGCGCCGCTGATCGGCGCCGCATCCTGCGCACAGGGGCTGTGACCGCGCTAACTCGGCCGAGAGGGCGGCGGTCCTTCTACTTCGCACTAGGCACGTTATGTCGCGACCTTAGGCTGGAGAGGGTCGAGGTGACATAACCGAGGCCTGCAGCGGCAACACATCTGGATGCGCCCCACGCGTCTGCAGCTCCTGCGCGGCACCCGGCGCCACTCCGCCGTGATGCGGCCCCGGGGTGTCGTCGCGCGGCTGCGCGTCGCCGAGGCGACGTGTCGGCCCGATCGCACGCTGCTGGAGCCGCAGAGGCGCGCCTTACACGCCTGTCGCGCTGCAGGCACCTCCTTGGTCCTTGGACGGCTTCGGCGCGCCCGGCTAGCCATGGCGAGGCGCGCGCGCCCGTCTCGACAACCCGGCAGACCCCGTGCGGACGCGTGAAACTTGCTGTTGCCCCCTGGGTGTGCTACAATCACTCCATGTTCACGGGGCGATTGCATTATGTCGACCCCGTCCCCTGCTCGATGGCTCCTACGAGGAGAGGATTTCATGAGTTGCAACAAGTGGACGCGCACGGCCCTGATCCTTCTGCTGGCGCTCGCCATGATGGCTGCGTCGGGAGCGACAGGGTTTGCGGCCGGATGGTACCTCAAGGGTGCCTCCTCCCCCACCCGTGCCAGCGTCCCGCACGATGTACAGGAGCGCTTTGACATCTTCTGGCAGGTTTGGGGCATCCTCGAGGACGAGTACGATCGCGAGGGTCCCCTCGATACTCAGAAGATGATCTATGGAGCCATCGATGGCATGGTGCGGTCGCTCGGCGATCCTGCGACCGCCTTCTCTGAGCCCAGCGAGACCAAGGTTCTTGAGCAGGACCTCCAGGGCACCTTTTTCGGCATCGGTGCCTCGGTCGACCTCATCGCTGGCAGGCTGGTGATCGTCGAGCCTCTCAAGGACTCCCCTGCGGCGAAGGCGGGGCTGCGCCCCGGCGATGTGATCCTCGAGGTCGATGGCAGGCCAATGGAAGGGATAGACCTGACCGAGGCGGTCGCCCTCATCCGCGGGCCCGAGGGGACGCAGGTGCGGCTCCTTATCGGCCGAGAGGGCGAGGCGCAGCCCTTCGAGGTTGTGCTGGTGCGTGCCCGGGTCGAGCTGCCCACGATCAGCTATCGGATGCTCGGTGATGGCATCGCCTATGTGCGGCTGTTCGAGTTCAACGGCCAGGCCAGCCTGCGCATGAAGGAAGCATTGCGGGCCCTGCTGGCCGAGAGCCCTCGGGCCCTGATACTGGACCTGCGCGGGAATCCCGGCGGGTACCTCCACATCGCGGTCGAGGTTGCGAGCCAGTTCATCCCGAGAGGCCTGATCGTCACGGAGAAGGACCACACCGGCAAGGTCACGGAGCACAAGGCGACAGGCGACGGCCTGGCGCTCGACCTGCCGCTTGTCGTCCTGGTCGATGGAGGCTCCGCCAGCGCCGCAGAGATCGTGGCCGGCGCCGTGCAGGATACGGGGCGTGGCGTGCTGATCGGCAGGCCCACCTTCGGCAAAGGGTCGGTGCAGACGACACACACCTTCCGTGACGGCTCATCCCTGAGGGTGACCATCGCCCGCTGGCGCACGCCTAATGGGCGGCAGCTGGACCGTGAGGGCCTGACCCCCGACATCGTCGTACCCTATGACCCGGACCAGCCCGCGGACGCGGACCCGGTGCTGGAGCGGGCCCTGGAGTACCTCCGGACAGCCGGCCCCACGCGTCAGGCGAGGATGTAGGCGAGATGGCCGAGAAGACCGTTGCGGTCAACCGCAAGGCGTATCACGACTATATCATCGGACAGCGGTACGAGGCGGGGATCGTTCTCCAGGGCAGTGAGATCAAGTCCATCCGCGAGGGCCGCGTGAGCCTGCGCGAGGGCTTTGTGGCCATTCGGGATGGTGAGGCGTGGCTCGTCAATGTGCACATCGCCCCCTACAGCACCGCCGGGTATGCCCAGCACGACCCGAAGCGGGACCGCAAGCTCCTTCTGCACCACAAAGAGATTCGAGAGCTGAGCGAGGGTGTGCAGGCCAAGGGGTTCACCATCGTGCCCCTCCGGCTCTACCTTCGCGATAACCGCGCCAAAGTGGAGATCGCCCTCGCCCGCGGAAAAAAGCTCTACGACAAGCGTGCAGCCATCGCTGAGCGCGAGGCGCGCCGCGCCATGGAGCGTGCTGCACGCCGCCGCGAGGAAGAGTCCTGAGGCGATCTCGCCCTTCCCCGGCCCCGGGTTCAGGGGTGAACAGGTGGTCCTGTGCGAGGCGAAAGCATCCGCCAAGCTCGCGGACGGACGGGCGAGGATGCGATCTGCCGTTCGATGGCTGCCGGCTCTGCAACTGCGTCGCCAGACAGGCGCCTGTTCGCCCGTGGGCCCAGCCCCGAAGGGGCTTCGCCTCTTTCAGCCCGGCGCGTGGCGCAGGCATGCGCACCCGCCCGCCGCCCGATTGGAGGGGCGAGGCGACGCCTCGCCCCTCCAATCGGGCGGCTGCCATCGAAAGAGGGCGCGCCTGTTCGCCCCTGAACCGGCCCCGGCCGGTGTAGCGGCCTGCCCGTGAGCGGCTCCTCCCCATCCGCGGTCTGCTCCCCTCCCGCTTCTTGTGCGTGCTCGTGGCACAGAACTTGCTCTACTTCTCTGCGGTGCGCAGCGGGCGCCCATCTCACGATGTAAAGGCCCGCATGGGCCTCGCGCCCGCTGGGCTCCCCCTGGATCGACTCCTGGTCTTTACCCCTTGTACGGCCCATTGACGCACGTCACCCAAGAGCTCGGGTTCTCTGCGCCGGGCGAGTTGCCCGGTGGCCAGACGACACCAATGACAACAAGGAGGAGATCCCGATGTTGCCGTACGTTCTTGCCTGGCTCCGCACCCTCAGGCGCGAAGACGGACAGGACCTCGCCGAGTATGCCCTCCTCATCGCGTTGATCGCCATCGTCGTGATCGGTGCGGTGGGACTGCTCGGCGGCCAGATCAACAACGTCTTCGCCAAGATCACCGCCGAATTGAGCAAGTAAGCCCTCCGGACCCAATGCCCTGCCGGATTGCCGAGAGTCGGCTGCGAATCCCAGTGTCGCGGGGGCCGCTGACCGCCGCCAGCAGGCGCTGGCTGGCACCGCCGGTGGTCGCAGGCTGACGGCAGGAAGCCTATCGGACAAGGAGGCGTGGGATGCTGCTGCGCAGGCACAAAGGTCAGGCCGCGGCCGAGCTCGCCCTTGTTCTCCCGGTCTTGTTGCTCATCACCCTGGGCTGCCTGGACCTCGGGCGAGCCTTCTCGATATGGCTCACTCTGGCCAACGGCACACGCGAGGGTGCCCGCTATGGCTGCACCCTGTCCCGCCTGAGCGAGAGCGACCGCCGCCGCATCGTCGAGCGGACGGAGGCCGACCTGGTGAGTCAGGGCCTGCGCTGCGAGGACCTCCAGATCGAGGTCAGCACCCCCCTCGGGATGACAGGCGCAGCGCCGATCCGCGTGAGGGCATCCTACAGCCTCCCTCTCGTGATGTTGTACCTCTTTGGCGGTGAACCCGTGAGGATCAGTGCAGAGAACAAGATGGCCATCCTTCCGGGAGGCAGCTGAATGGGAACCGAGGCAGCTTTCGGGAGACGCAGCAATCGCCTCGGGAAGCTTTTCCAGCGGGGCCAGGCCCTCGCCGAGTTTGCGCTGGCCTCGCTGGTACTGATGGCTCTGGTGCTGGGCATCGTCGACCTGTCCCGTGCCGTCTACGTCCGCAGCATGGTCGCCAGCGCGGCACGGGAGGCGGCAAGGGTTGGCTCCGTTGATCCGGGCAACGCCGGGGCCATGCTCCAGGCAGCCCGCGAGCGCATCGTGCTCATTGGCATCGACCCCTCCGATCCCGATGCCTACGGCGTGGCCGTTTCGTGGCCGGATGGCGAGCACGTGCAGGTCGACGTCTCCTGCAGGTTCGTGCCCGTTACCCTGATGATCGCGCAGCTCTTCGACGAGGGCCCGGCAGGGGTGACCCTCCGTGCCCGGTCGATCATGAGGATTGAGCCATGAAGCATCAGCAACTGACGGGATCGCCCGGCGCGGCCAGCGCTGACAGAGCGATCTTCCAGAGCGGCCAGACCCTCGTGGTTGTCGCCGTCATGCTGGTAGGGCTGATCGGCATGCTGGCCCTGGTCATCGACATGGGCAACATCTACTCTCAGCGCCGCTTCATGCAGAACGCTGCCGACGCCGCTGCCCTTGCGGGAGCACGGGCCCTGGCGCTGGAGCAGGACGTTGGCCAGAGCGTATTCGAGTATGCCGTCACGCACAATGGAGCCGAGGAGTACGAGTACGCCATCGTCGGTCACACCGTGGCCGTTACCGTCCACAAGAGCTTTCCCACGTACTTTGCCGGCGTTGTCGGCGTGCCGACGGCGCGGGTCTCGGCGGTCGCCGTCGCCGGCTACAGCCCCGTGCAGCGCATGAAAGATAGCGCCGACCTCATGCCCGTGACCGTGCGACAGGACATGTGGGCCCCCGGCCAGATTGTGCGCATCTGGGCCGACGACAAAGGCGTAGGCGACCCGCAGCCGGGAGACATCTGGGACGGCCAGCGTGGCTGGCTCAACTTCGACGGCGGCGCAGTCGCCGACAGTGAGGTCAAGGAGTGGATACGGTACGGCTACCGAGGCCCAGTGTGGGTCGGCATGTGGATCAACGGCACCCCGGGCGTCCAGGCGGCGTCACTGATCGAGTTCAACACCTGGCGGCTGGGCACGGACGTCGTCGTTCCCATCTTCGATGTCGTTGAGCCCGATAACCCCGGCCACAATCTCGGCAGCGGGCAGCTCGACTACCACATCGTCGGGTTCGGAGTGTTTCACGTCACCCACGTCGAGCACGCTGGCAACCCCAAGTACGTGGAGGGCTATTTCCTCCGGAGCTACATTCCATCAGGAGGCGGTGGCGGAGACGGGGACGCTCCTTCCTTCGGTCCCTACGCCATCCGACTCTTGCGCTGAGCCCAAATCCACGAGCGGAGGTGTGACGTTGACCCATCGAAGAGGCTTGCTGTGGTTTGCTTCTGGTCTCGTGCTGGCCGCGGTCGCCGGCATTCTCACCTATGTCGCCGTGCAGCGCGCTACGGCTCTCCAGAAGGCCTCGCACACGCCAGCGGGCCTTCAGGTGCTCGTCGCGGCCCGCGACTTGCCGCCCCACACGCTCATCGGGGAAGGCGATCTGGCGCTTCGGGAGGTTCCCGCCACCCTCGCGCTGGAGGGCAGTCTCAGCCATCCGCGGGAGGCTGTGGGTCAGTTGACCACGGCGACCATCGCTCGCGGTGAGCAGATCCTCCGTGATCGCCTGATCGCCCCCGACTATGTCGGCCCAAGGGCGGCCTTTGCCATGGATCCGGACAAGGTCATGGTGGCCTTCCCTGCTCAGGACCTTCTGAACACTGCGGGGATTGTCAGACCAGGCGACCGTGTGGACCTGCTTTTCAGCCTCGATCTCGCCCGCGTCCAGCCAGAGGCTGCGGAAGGCCTCAACACCCTGTGTCTGCTCCAGGACCTTCAGGTAGCTGAGGTCGTGTACGCCGAGTCAGCCCAGCAGGCGAGCTCGTCATCCTCGCCGCTGCCCTCGGGGCTGGGTGCGACGCAGCGCGGGCGTCCGGAGGCCATCCTCCTGGCCGTTAACCCACAGGATGCGCTGGCCATCAAGTTCTTCCGGGATGCCGGGGCGGCCCCCGATCTCGTGCTCCGGAGCCCTGCAGCGGCGGGTCTCTTCGAGCTGGTCCCGGTCGATGGCAGCTACGTCCTGCAACACTACTGGACGCGATGGCAGGGTACACCATGACGAGCCGCCCTTCGCCAGGTCACGGGAACTCAACCGGCACACTTGGTGCCTCTCGGCCCCTTCGCAGGCGGCTGCTTGTCGTCGGCGACGAGTGCACCGGCGCCAGCATTCGCAGTGCCCTGGACCCGGCACGCTGGGATATCGAGGTTGTCCGCACAGGCTGGGAGGGCCTGTCGGCAAGGCGCATGCTGCTGCCGGATGCCATCCTTGCGGACCTGGATCTGCCCGACATGACCGGTGCCGAGTTCTGCAGGCTTCTGACAAAGAGCGCGGATGCCAGTTCCACTCCGATCATCGTGTTGGGAGAGGACGCCGGTGTGAGCGGGAGAGTGGCCAGCCTCCGGGCTGGTGCCTTTGACTACCTGGTGAAGCCGCCTGATCCAGCCGAGCTGGCAGCGCGCCTCGAGGCAGCGCTGGACCTCCGCGGCGAGAGCGTTGGCAGGATCATCGCCGTATGTGGCAGCAAAGGAGGCGTCGGCGCCAGCACCATCGCCGTCAACTGCGCCGCGTCCCTGTGCTGGCACCGCGGTGTCCAGACCGTACTCGTGGATGCCGGCGCTCGCACGGCAACAGCGGATGTGCTGCTCAACCTCCAACCGGCACAGGACGGGACGGCACTTGCCGAGAGGCTGGAGGAGCTGGATCCGGACGACATCACCTCATTCCTGACCCCCCACGAGAGCGGGCTCGAGGTTCTGCTGCTGCCAGGTGCCCGGGGTCGCCACGATGGACACGGTGGGCTGCGCAGGATACTGCTCGCGCTCCGCCGGCTGCGACCGTTCGTCGTCGTGGATGCTGCCGGCGGAAGTGTCGAGTGGGCGGCCGTTTCGCTGGAGCTTGCCGACGTCGTCCTGCTCGTGTTCACCCCCGAGCTTGCGGCCCTTCGAGGCGTGGGCCTGATCCTCGAGCAGGCGAAGGCCGTGGATCTCCTCCCAGACCGTGTTCTCCTGATCCTGAATCGCTACCCGCTGCCGGGTGGGCTCGATCGTGCTGCCATCGAAAGCGTCCTTGGAGCGAAAGTGGCCCACGCCGTGCCGGACGATGTGCGGCTCGTCACCTACAGCGCAAACCGGGGCCTCCCGTTCGTCCTGAGCCATGCCCGCAGCCCGGTTGCACGCCACGTTGCGGCCATCTCGGCGGGCCTCGCGGAGGCTATGCCCCGGCGGAGCCCGGCAGCCCCGCGCGAGCCGGCACTGTACGCGGAGAGGTGTTGACATGGATAGCGCTCTGATCGCTGGTGCTGCCAGCGCCCTGTCGATCCTTGTGGTCTTTCGGGGAATTCATCTCGTGGCCGGCCCGTCGCCGACGATAGCGGCCCGGCTTCAGACCTACGCGGCGACCGGCAGTCGCAAACAGCAGCCATCAGAAGGTCAGCGGCCACTTCAGCGGTTGATGGCCGCCCTCGACCGGGCGCTGGCGGGCCAGCAGATTGCCAGGCGCATAGCACTGTCGCTGGCACAGAGCAACCTGCGCCTGACCGTGACCGAGTTCCTTGCCAGCATGCTGGCCATGGGCCTGGCCGGTGGCGTCCTTGGCTACGCGCTGGGTGGGCATGCGCTTTCCTTCGCCGCCGGACTGCTCCTCGGCCTTGCGATTCCCTGGCTCCTGCTGGAGCGGAGGCGCCGAAGGCGCCTGGCCGCCTTCCAGGGCCAACTGGTCGACGTGCTGGTCCTCATGGTTGGATCGCTCCGCAGCGGACATGGCCTCCTCAACGCTCTGGAGCTGGCCAGCAGGGAGCTGGGGCCGCCGGCTTCGGAAGAGTTCGCCCGGGTCGTGCGCGAGATCGGCTTTGGCCTCTCCCAGTCTGAGGCGCTCGGGAACCTGGTGCGACGTATGGAGACGGACGATCTCCAGTTGATGGTCACGGCGATCAACATCAGCCACGAGGTCGGCGGCAACCTCTCCGACATCCTCGAAAAGATCGCGGAGACCATCCGCGAGCGCATACGGCTGAATGGCGAGGTCCGCGTCCTCACCACCCAGCAGCGCCTCACCTCCTACCTGCTGGTGGCGCTGCCGATCTTTCTGGGGATCGTGCTCTCAATCATGAGCCCGAGGTACATGATGGGCATGTTCCGGCCTCCGTGGGTGATCATCCCGATCGTGGCCCTGCTCCTGGAGGTGGTCGGGTTCGTGCTCGCTCAGAGGCTCACCCGCATCGAGGTATGAAGGAGGTCACGACCGGTGACTCAGATCGCAGCTCTCGTCGCGGTCGTCGCGGCCCTGGCCTTTGGGGTGATCTGGATCGCCATACGGATTGAGCATGAGCAGTACCGCGCCGTGCGTCGTGCCGAGCTCTTGCTCGCAGGTGATCTTCTCGCGCCGACGCTGGAGCTCCGTACTCCCTTTGCCGAGCGCGTGCTCCAGCCGCTCGTCAACCGCGTGCTGCGCTGGCTGGGGAACCTCTCGCCCAAGACGAACCTGGAGAGGCTGCGGCGCGATCTTCTCATCGCCGGCTCGCCCCTTGGCCTGAGTCCACTGGACTTTCTTGGCCTCTGCCTGCTCACAGCCCTTGCTGGGACGGCCCTCGTTGCCGGCCTGCTCCTGAGGTCGGGCGCGGCCCTGCCGCGGCTCATTCCGATCGCTGCAGCAGGTGCCTTGCTCTCCTACCAGCTGCCGAGGTTTTTCCTCCATCGGCGCATGGCGCAGCGGCGCAAGGCCATGACCCTCGCGCTCCCGGATGCGCTGGACATGCTCACTGTGTGCGTCGATGCGGGCCTTGGCCTGGAGAGCGCCTTCCTGCGCATCGCTCAGGGTTGGGACCATGCCCTTGCTCGCGAGTTCCACCGGGTCGTCATGGAGATCGGCGTGGGCGCAAGCTGGCGAGAGGCCATGCAGAATCTGGTATACCGGACGGACGTGCCGGACCTGTCCTCGCTGGTAGCGGTGCTGCTCCAGGCGGACCAGCTTGGCTTCAGCATATCGGACACCTTGCACGCCCAGGCGGAGCAACTCCGGGTGCGGCGGCGTCAGCGTGCACAAGAGCTTGCCCGCGCGGCGCCGCTCAAGATGCTCTTCCCCATGGTCTTTTTCATCATGCCGGCTACTCTGGCGGTGATCCTCGGGCCGGCCCTGCCGGCCATCGTCGAGACGTTGGCCTTGCGATAAGCCACATGCCGGGAAGCAACAAGCCTGGTGCCCAAAGCATTACGAGGCGAGGAAAGAGCAAGCATGCTGATACGAGGCACACGCATTCCCGCGGCTGCGACAGAACTCTCGGCTTCTGAGGCAGCGCCCGCTGGCCGCATCGTGCCCGACACCCATCGACAGCTCGTGACATTGGTTCGGGACCGGGTTGTCGCCTCGCTGCGCTCGGATGAGGACCTCTCCGACAGCGAGATGATCCGACGCAGGATTGCGGATGTCTGCACCGAGGTCGTGCGCGAACAGGGCATTGTCCTCGGCCGCAGCGAGCGCGAGGAGCTCCTCGAGCGGGCCATCGCAGAGATTCTGGGCTATGGCCCTCTCGACCGATTGCTGCGCGATGACACCATCACCGAGATCATGGTCAACGGTCCCTATCAGGTCTACATCGAGCGCAACGGCAAGATTGAGCGCACGGCACTGACCTTCGACAACGAGGCTCACCTCCTGCGTATCATCGAGCGCATCGTTGCGCCGCTTGGCCGGCGCATCGACGAGGCATCACCCATGGTCGACGCGCGCCTCCCCGATGGGTCGCGGATCAATGCGATCATCCCGCCGCTGTCACTGGTCGGCCCCGCCTTGACGGTGCGCAAGTTCTACCGCGTGCCGCTCGGCGTCGAGGACCTGGTTCGCCTCGGCACATGCACGAGCGAGTTCCTGGACTTTGTACGGGCCTGTGTGCGGGCGCGCCTGAACATCGTCATCTCCGGTGGTACGGGCGCAGGGAAGACGACCCTCCTGAACGTCTTTTCCTCCTTCCTCCCTGCTGACGAGCGTATCATTACCATTGAAGATGCGGCCGAGTTGCAGTTGCGGCAGGAGCACGTCGTCACCCTCGAGGCGCGGCCGCCCAACCTGGAGGGAAAGGGCCAGATCACGATCCGGCAGCTCGTGATCAACGCCCTGCGCATGCGCCCGGACCGCATCGTCGTTGGTGAGGTGCGCGGTGGCGAGGCACTGGACATGCTGCAGGCGATGAACACCGGCCACGATGGCTCACTGACCACGGCGCACTCCAACAGCCCACGGGACACGCTGCGCCGCCTGGAGACGATGGTCCTGATGGCGGGGATGGACCTCCCCCTGCGGGCCATCCGCGAACAGATCGCGTCGGCGATCAACCTCATCGTGCACGTGCAGCGCCTTCGCGACGGTTCGCGCAAGGTCGTGCAGGTGTCGGAGGTATCCGGCATGGAGGGAGATACCGTGCTCCTGCAAGACATCTTTGTGTTCAGGGAACAGGGCATGCGTGATGGGCGCATCGTCGGCTCCCTGGAGCCTACCGGTGTCCGCCCCAAGTTCTACGACCGCATCCGCTCTGTCGGCATCGACCTCGGGCCGGAGACCTTTGGGTATACGCTGCAGCGCTAGAGGTGCGCCTCAGGGCGGGTGTCCCCGTCGTCGCATCCCCGCGCCTGGATTCCCTGCCCCCGTCCGCGCCGCGGGCCGGGAATCCAGGAAACTCTACTCTGGCCTTTCGGAGTGCAACCCGCGGTACCGTCCAGAACTCGCCGAGGGGAATCCACGATGGAGGTAATAGTGAGGGGCGAGGACCCCGAGAGGCCAGACTCCGCCACACGACACAGCGCCCCGCTCGTACAAGGCTGCTGATTCTGGACAGCACCCGCCACGCGTGGTATAATGTGGCTGCGGGGATGACAGGTCTCGACAGGGAGGGCTGGCCCGCGATTGCAAGCCGAGGTGCCCCAACCTCGCAAATCAGGGGCAAAACCACAAGTGCCAACAGAGCACAGACTCCGGCGTACGCCTACGCCATGGCTGCCTAACGGCAGCTAGGGCGCAGACGGCGCCCGATCACCTAGCGTGATCACGCCCGCCCCGGGTGCGCCCGGCTGGCTCGGGGACGGGCGCCAGGCACAGCAGGGTGCGGCCCGTCGACGCCGATAGGCGGGCTCAAGCCGCAGGCGATGAGCCGGCGGGATCGGCTGGCCCTCCGGGAACTCGGTCGGTGGAGGTCCGGGAGGGTGAGACCCAAAACGCCGACTAAGCTTGTAGTACATCGCTGGTCGAACTTTCTGGACGCGGGTTCGATTCCCGCCATCTCCACCTCGGGCGCAGGTCCGTGGAGGCCTGCGCCCTTTTGACGTGCTGCGGCCTGCTCCGGCTGCCCGGAGCAGGAGCCGCCTGCCATTGCGCAGAACACCCGCATCTTCCGCTGCCTGGCCTCGGCCAGGGCGCCGAGGAGCAGGCACAGCCCAGCCCAGACTCCAGGAGGTGACCACATGCGCAGCGCTCGCATCGCCGTGATCGGCGGCACCGGCCTCTACAAAATGGAGGGCGTGACCGACATCGAGGAGGTCAATCTGGAAACGCCCTTCGGACCACCGAGCGACGCGATTGTGCTTGGCCGGCTGGCTGGCGAGAGCGTGGCCTTTCTGCCGCGCCACGGCCGCGGGCACCGGCACTCACCCTCCGAGGTGCCCTCACGGGCCAACATCTATGCACTCAAGTCCCTGGGCGTGGAGCGCATCATCTCGGTAAGTGCGTGCGGCTCCCTCCGGGAAGAGATCGCGCCGCTCGACGTGGTGATCCCCAACCAGCTTTTCGACCGCACGAAGGGAATCAGGCCGGCCACCTTCTTTGGCGAGGGGATCGTGGCGCACATTGGCTTCGCGGACCCGTTCTGTCCTGACCTCAGCGCCGTCCTGTACGAGACTGCGCGGGACCAGGGCGTTCGCGTGCATCGTGGCGGCACTTTTGTGGTCATCGAGGGGCCGCAGTTCTCGACTCGGGGCGAGTCGGAGGTGTACCGGCAGTGGGGCATGGACATCATTGGGATGACGGCCCTGCCGGAGGCCAAGCTGGCGCGCGAGGCCGAGATTTGCTATGCGACGCTGGCCATGGTCACCGACTATGACGTGTGGAAAGTCAGCGAGGAGCCGGTCACGGTAGAGGTGGTCGTGCGCAACCTGCATCAGAACGTGCAGACGGCCCAGGCCATCATTCGGGGCGCGATCCGGTGCATCGCCCGGGAGCGCACGTGCCCCTGTCCCCATGCCCTTGAGAATGCCATCATCACCGATCCAGCGGCGATTCCCAGCGTGCGGAGAGAGCAGCTTGCGCTGCTGATAGGCAAGTATCTCCCCTAACCTGCGCCAGCAGCCCTGTACCCACAGAAGCTCTGCATCGCCCACAATTCCTTTCGCATAGCCTAACGTGGCTCAAGGTAGCGAAGTGGGACAGGGTTGTGCTTTGGGCTAGTGACTATGCGAAGAGCGGGCGAGCGCGAACCGCTCCTCCAGCAGGTCCACAACCGCCCCTACCTGTTCGAACCCGAACTGCGGCACTGCTAGGCCAGGATACGGCTCGTCCGTTACCAACGCCAGCAGTTCCTCCGCACCACACAGGAGCTCCCGCCCACAGGCCGCACGCGACACCTCGATCTTGGGCTTGTCCCCCCGCTTGTAGCCTTCCGTCAACACGATGTCTACCGGCACCGGCAGGTGCTCCACGAGCTCGTCCAGCGCGATCTCCCCAGCGCTCCGCCCAATCATGGCGAACCGCTGCGGCGAGACAATGGCCACCAGGTCACTCCCCGCCTGCGCATGCCGCCAGCTGTCCTTCCCCGGGCGGTCCATCTCAAAGCCGTGCACATCGTGCTTGACCGTCGCCACCCGGTAGCCCCGCCGCTTCAGCTCGGCAATCAGGCTCTCCAGCAGCGTCGTCTTGCCCACGTTCGAGCGCCCCACTACCGACACCACCGGTACCGAAGACATCTCCCCTGCTCCACTCCTGTCACAGTCCATTGCATTCTAGCCCCGCACACGTTGCGGCACAAGCCAAGGCCTACCGGACGGACGCCCCCGCGCTCCGCCTGCCACACGCGAGGGTCCGGCCGCCAACCCCAGCAGCCGGACCCTCGCGTGTGCCTGCTGAACCGACCAGCCTGCCCTCAGGGCGCTGGCGGCTTCCATCGCAGACGCGGCTCGCGTGCGGCACGGACCTCATCCAGTCGCCCGACGGGTGTCGTGTGCGGTGCGTCGTGCAATAGCTCGGGCTGCGTTCGTGCCTCCTCCGCGATGCGCGTCATCGCATCGACGAACGCATCGAGCGTCTCCTTGCTCTCCGTCTCCGTCGGCTCGATCATCAGAGCCTCATGCACGATCAGCGGGAAATAGTTCGTCGGCGGATGCATGCCATAGTCCATGAGGCGCTTGGAGATATCCAGTGCCCGGATGCCCGGTGCATCCGCGAGGCGCCCCTCAAGCACAAACTCGTGCATGCACGGCCGGTCGTACGGAAGCGGATACACCTGCTTCAGCCGGGCCTGCAGGTAGTTGGCGTTGAGTACGGCATCCTCGCTGGCCTGCCGAAGCCCCGCTCCCCCCAGCATGCGGATGTAGGTGTAGGCCCGCACCATCACCCCAAAGTTGCCGTAGAAGGCCTTCAGCCGCCCAATGGACGAGCCCGGCTGAGACAACTCATAGCGGTAGCAGAACTCGTCGTGCTCATCGTCGGGCCCGCACGTGCAGGCCTCCTCGTCCAGAGTGCGTATCACGACGGGGCCCGGCAGGAACCTCGCCAGCTCTTCCGTGACACCCACTGGCCCCGAGCCCGGGCCGCCGCCCCCGTGCGGCGTCGAGAACGTCTTGTGCAGGTTGAAATGCATGACGTCAAAGCCCAGGGCTGCCGGCTTGGCGATGCCCATCAGCGCGTTCAGGTTCGCTCCGTCGCCATACATGAGGCCGCCCGCCCCATGCACGAGGCGCGCGACCTCCTCCAGATGCTCGTCGAACAGCCCCAACGTGTTGGGATTGGTGAGCATCATGCCGATCACACGGTCATCCAGATTGGCCCGCAGGTCGTCGAGATCTACGTTCCCCCTCGAATCCGACCTGAGCTGGACAACCTCGAGTCCACTCATCGTGGTGCTCGCGGGGTTGGTCCCATGCGCAGAATCGGGGATCAGGATGCGAGAGCGGCCCGTATCGCCCCGATCCAGATGGTATGCCCGCATGATCAGGATCCCGGCGAACTCGCCGTGCGCCCCAGCGGCGGGTTGCAGGCTGACCGCAGCGAACCCGCTGATCTCCCGCAGATAGCACTGCAGGTCGTACATCAGCTTGAGGTTGCCTTGCACCGTGTCTTCGGGCTGCAGGGGATGCGTCTGCGCAAAGCCGGGCAGTCGACAGGCCTCCTCGTTGACCTTGGGGTTGTACTTCATCGTGCAGGAACCCAGCGGGTAAAAGCCCGTATCGACGCCATAGTTGAGCTGCGACAGCCGCACATAGTGCCGCACGAGATCAACTTCGCTGACCTCGGGCAGAAGCGGCGCCTCTTCACGCACCCACTCCGAGGGCAGGTCCGCGGGTGGCACATCGGTCTTGGGCAGGAAGCACGCGCATCTGCCCGGCCGGCTGAGCTCATAGATGAGTTTCTCGGTCACTCCCCGCCTCCCTCACCGATGATGCGGAGCGCCATCACCAGGTCGTCGATCTGCGCCCGAGTGTTGAGCTCTGTCACACAGAGGAGCATATGCCCCGCGAGATGCGGATAGTCGCGGCCGAGGTCATAACCCCCCAGGATATCCCACTCCATCAGCTCGGCGTTGATCTCCTCCACAGGGATCGGGCAGCGAACCACAAACTCTTTGAAGAACGGGCGATCGCCGAGGACCGCAAAGCCCGGCACCTGCGCGATCCGTTTCGCCGCATAGTGCGACCTGTGGTAGCACAGCTCTGCCACCTGCCGCAGACCCCGCGGCCCCAGTGCCGCCAGATACACCGACGCCGCCAGTGCGCACAGCGCCTCGTTGGTACAGATGTTGGAGGTGGCGCGCTCCCGCCGGATGTGCTGCTCCCGGGTGGCCAGCGTGAGCACGTAGCCGCGGCGGCCCTGGGCATCGACCGTCTCACCGACCAGCCGCCCGGCCATTCGCCTGACATACTCCTCGCGACACGCGAAGAACCCCAGATAGGGTCCCCCAAAGCTCGGTGGGAGCCCGAGGGCCTGCCCCTCACCCACGACAATGTCCGCCCCATACGCTGCCGGGGGCTTGAGCAGCCCCAGCGAGATGGGGTCTACCGACACCACAAACAGCGCCCCTGCCCGATGGGTTGCGTCGGCGAGCGCCGAAAGCGTCTCGGGTGAATCAAGCCCGCCGAAGAAATCAGGCACCTGCACGATGACGCAGGCTGTATCGCCATCTATCCGCTCTGCCAGCCGGCCGATGTCGGCCGTCAGGTCCTCGTCTCCGACGACCTGAACGCCCATGCCCTGCGTGTAGGTCCGCACCACCTCCCGGTACTGCGGGTGGACCGCAGGCGCCACGACCGCCTTGCGCCGCTTGCCACGGCCCACGCTGATGGCCATGATCACCGCCTCGGCCATGGCCGTCGCCCCGTCATAGTGCGAGGCGTTCGAAACGTCCATGCCCGTCAGGCCACAGATCATGCTCTGGTACTCAAAGATCGTCTGCAGCGTGCCCTGACTGATCTCCGGTTGGTAGGGCGTGTAGGCCGTATAGAACTCGGAGCGCCCGATCACATGCTGCACGACGCTGGGGATATAGTGGCGATAGGCGCCGGCCCCGAGGAAGCAAGCCAGATGGTCGAGGTCCGCGTTCGAGTCGCTCAGCGCCCGGAGCTCCTCCAGCACCTCGGCCTCCGAAAGGGGCTCGGGTAGCTTCAGCTCGGGGAATCGCACCGACTCCGGCACGACCGCGAACAACTCCTCGACGGAGCGCACGCCTATCGCGGCCAGCATCTCCCGCCGGTCTGCGTCGGTATGCGGAACATAGGACATCTAGTGCGCTCCTTCCAGGCTCGAGACGTACTCCTCATAGCTGGCCGCATCCATCAGCTGCTCGATCTCGGCCGGGTCATCGGGCCTGAATCGGATCATCCACCCCGCGCCATACGGGTCGGTGTTCACCTGCTGGGGCTCGTCGGCGAGGCTCTCATTGACGGCCGTGATCGTGCCTCCGACAGGCATATAGTTGTCGGAGGCCGCCTTCACCGACTCGACCACCCCATACACCTCGCCCTTGCCAAAGTGCTCCCCTATGGCCGGCAGCTCCACGTAGACGATATCGCTCAGCTGCTCCTGGGCATAGTCCGTGATGCCCGAAACGGCCTCGTCACCTTCGAGGCGTACCCACTCGTGCGTCCGGGTATAGCGACTCGCCCTGTCCACCTTCATTGTGTTCTCCTCCTGTCAGCACTGACCGCTCATGCCGGCTGGCGCCGGTAGGCTGGCGTGTAGAACGGTGTCTTGACCACCCTGGCCCGCTTCGCCTCACCGCGTATCATCACCTGTACCTCGGTGCCGATGGCAGCCTGGGTCGGTGGCACGAAGGCGAGGGCAAGGTACTTGCCAGGCGTTGGCGCATACATCCCTGTGGTCACCTCCCCGATGGTACGCCCATCGAGGGCCACCGCATAGCCGTGCCGCGGCACCCCCCGATCAACCATCTCGAGCCCCACCAGCTTCCGCTGCGGGCCCTCCAGCCTGACCTTCAGAAGGGCGCCCCGACCCACAAACTCCCCTTTCTCGAAAGAGACCGCCCAACCCAATCCGGCCTCCAGCGGGTTGATCGTCGCCGAGATCTCCTGCCCGTAGAGGGGCAGCTTTGGCTCGAAGCGAAGACTGTCGCGCGCGGCCAGGCCAATCGGCTTGAGGCCAAGGGGGGCGCCGGCCTCCATAAGGCCATCCCACAGCAGAGTCGCTTTCTCGCGAGGGAAGAAGAGCTCAAAGCCGTCCTCGCCGGTATAGCCGGTACGTCCGATGAGGGTCGGCACGCCCGCCACCTTGCTCTCTGTAGCCCGATGGAAGGGCAGCTTGTCCAGTTGTGCCGGGGTCAGCTTCTGGAGGATCGCCTCCGCCTGCGGCCCCTGCAGCGCCAGCATGTACGTCTCCTCAGAGACGTTCTCTACCGTGGCCTGAAAGCGCCCGACATGGTAGCGGAACCAGAGGGTGTCCTTCTCCACGTTGGCGGCGTTGATCGCGATAAAGTACCGGTCGGGCAACCGGTATACAAACACATCGTCAACGACTCCGCCGTCGTCGTAGCAGACGAGCGAGTATCGGGCCTCGCCGGTCGCCATGCGGCTGATGTCCGCAGTCAGCACGTGCTGCAGGAAGGGCAGCGCGTCCGGGCCCCTGACCACGATCTGCCCCATATGATCGATGTCGAAGAGTCCCGCTGCCCGGCGGACGGTATGGTGCTCCTCGATGGGACCTGTGGGGTACTGCACGGGCAAGAGCCAGCCCGCAAAGTCGATCATCCGGCCGTTCAACGCGACGTGGCGTGCGTAGAGCTCTGTCCTCCTCGCCATGCGTTCCTCCTTGACCTCTACCAGCATGGTACCGAGCGGCCCCGTTGCCGCCTCTGCCCTGACCCTTCGTCAGTAGGTCAGGCTCGCCATGACGAGCGCAGTAGCCGATCTGGCTTCCGCTGCGGACAGCGGACGAGGGTAGTTGTAGAGGGGACCGCCCGGCCGCTCGTTGTAGAAGGGGCGGTTACATCCGGAGCACCCCGACGTGCGGTAAGCTTCTCCCGTGTGGAGCACCTCCTCCAGGGTTCCGGCGGGTAGGCCGTAGGAAGCTATCTCGCCCTGCGCTGAGTAGCGGAACCGTTCCGCCCGCGCCAGGCCGTTCACGATGAGGTACCGCGCCACCTGGCAGCGCCTGTAGCTTACTTCCGAGGGCGGCTGCTCGCGCTCCAGCGCCGTGCCTGGGACTGGCGTAAAGGCAAAAAGCGCTGTCAGGACCCCCAGGTCGTGCATCTCCTGGAGAAGCGCTGCAACCTCAGCTTCGGTCTCACCCAGGCCGACGATAATGTGCGTGCCTACGCGCCCGGGATACGCCCGCGCCGCCTCTCGCAGGAGGGCAAGGGTCTTCTCCCAATGGCGCCCTTTCACCCGATTATACACATGCTCGCTGGCCGCGTCCAATGCCAGGGTCACGCGCTCGACCCCGAGGGCAAGCAGCTCGCCCATCTCCTCCCGACGACTCACCCGCGTGCAGACGCACAGCGGGAGTGCCGCCTCTCGCCGGATGGCGCGGACGACCGCGCGCGTACGGGCAGCGTGACCGGGGGCGGCGACAACCTGAAGGCAACAGCGAACGATTGCACCCGAGGCATAGGCGGGCGCCAGTCGCGGGACGACCGTCGCCAGCGGATACTTCGGCCAGATGACCCTCGAAAGCTGGTCCGCTGGCGCACTGCTCGCCCGCGCCTGGGCGCAGAAGGCACAATCGAGCGAGCATCGCTCACCCAGCATGAGGTACACCGTTGTCGGGGGTACCTCCATGCGAAGCGAGGCCAGCCCGAGGACCGCTGCCGACCCCGAGGATACGCGCACGTCCAGACCGTCATCCGGCGCCGTGTCGCCTAGAGTACACAACATTCGTCGCCCCATTCGATGCGCAGCCCCAGCCGCTGCGCCGCCAGGACTGCGGCCCGGGCCGGGTTCACGATGCTGTTTAGCCCTACCTCCACTGCGAGGGGATCGAGTTGCTCGCGATACTCCCCGCCCGGACGCATGCAGCCAAGGCGCACCGGCACGTCAGGAAAGCGCACCCGGGCCTCTGCGAGGAGATCGACAACCTCACCGATTGATGGTGGCTCGCACCCGGCATACGCCGTCCCTGGCGTAGGGATGAAGACGATGAGCACCAGCGCCTCAGCGCCCAGGGATCGAAGGAGCTCCAGAGCGCGCCGCTCGCCCCGAACCCGTCCCCTATAGAGCCCGATGGTGAGGTGCGGCACGACGCGAGCGTGCCGGCGCAGCATCTCGTAGCAGGCCACATAGTCGCCTACGGTCTTGTCGAGGCCGTACACCTCCCGGATCGTGTCATCGTCGCCCACAAAGTCAAAGCTGATGACGTGTGCATAGGGCCGGATGGCCAGCATGGTAGCCTCATCGATCAGACCCACATGCCAGTTCAGGCGCCTGCCCGCAGCCAGCCGCGCGATCTCCTCGAGGCGGGGCAACACCGGCACGCGCCCCTCGCGATCGCAACCACCCGAGATGAGCAGGCTGCGCGCCCGGCCAAGTGCGGGATCGTCGAGTGTGCGCATCCCGGCCAGATAGTGGCCGTTACAGTGTGCACACCGCAGCGCACAGACCGTTCCGGTGACACTCACCGCCAGCGTGGCCGAGGGTCGCTCAAAGCGGATGTGCGGCTCAAAGAGCTCTTGCCGCACCTCCCACGCCCTGCGCCAGAGCGGATGCACGGCGCGACTCTCCAGATCATCTCCCATGGCCTGCATGCCTCACCGCGTCCATTCTACGCCACACCGGGCAAACCATCAAAAACCGGTCGGACTCCGCCGGTTCTGCCCTCTAAAGAAGCCTTGACAGCAACTCCCATCTGGGCTACACTGCGCGCGCCGGCGCGGCGGAGATCAGGGTGGTCCGCCTTCCATGCGCCGGTCAGCACGGAAAAGAGGTAGCCTCCTTCATGGTCTGGGACGGTCTAACCTACTACCTGTTCCGCGCTGCAGGTGCACTCGCGCCGCACATACCGGCATCTGTCGGCTACCGTCTCGCAGAGCGGCTCGGTGCGCTGGTCTACCGGGTGTCTCCGCTGCGCTGCCACGTAGAGGACAATGTCTCGCACGTCCTCGGCGAGCCCTCGGGCTCGCCGCGCGTGAGAGAGATCGCCCGACGCATCTACGGCAACCAGGTCAAGAACTACTTCGACCTCCTGCGCGTGCCGGCTCTGGACGAGGAAGATATCCGCACCAGCGTGCGCACGCTGGTCGGCCTGGAGCACCTCGATGCAGCCCTCGCGCGCGGGCGTGGCGTCGTGCTCACGAGTGCCCACTTTGGCAACTTTGACCTCGCGGGACAGATACTGGCGCTGCGTGGCTACCGGGTCATCGCCATCGCCGAGCATCTGCGGCCCGAGCGGCTGTTCGACTACGTCCGCCGGGCCCGGGAGAGCCATGGCTTGTCCTTCATCCCAATCGATAGCTGGCTGCGCCCGGTCTTCCGCGCCCTGCACGGCAACGCGGTTGTGGGCTCGGCCCTCGACCGCAACGTCACGGATGCAGGGCGCCTCGTCGATTTCCTGGGCGGGCCGGCTCGGGTCCCAGACGGGTATGCCAGGCTTGCCCTCCGCACCGGAGCAGGGCTCGTCGTAGCCTTCTGCCGACGCTCGCCAGACAACGCTTTTCATATCGTCGTCGAGCCCGAGATACCGCTCGAGCGCACGTCTGACCCGGAGCGCGACGTCGAGAATGCGGTACGCAAGGTGCTCTCCATCTTTGCCAGGTACGTGTCTCGCTATCCCGATCAGTGGGTCTACTTTCAGCCGCTGTGGCTCCCGGATGGGGGCATCTCCCTCCCAGGGGGCCACCGGCGCGGTGAGACCATTCGTAGTGGTTGAGGAGGCAACGGTTGAGGATCGCGCTGGTCTCACCTTACGATTACCCCTATCCCGGCGGTGTGACGGAGCACATCGCTGCTCTCGACCGCGTGTTCCGCCAGTGGGGCCATGAAGTCTGGGTGCTCGCCACTTCGAGCAAGAATGAGGAAGAGCTCCACAGCAATGTCCTCAAGGTCGCAGGCGGAGTCTTTCCTCTGCCATCGAGCGGGTCTGTGGCGCGAGTGTCCCTGTCGCCGCGGGCATACCGGCGGGTGAAGAGCATCCTCCGCGAGATGAGCTTTGAGGTTGTGCATCTGCACGAGCCACTCATGCCGCTGCTGCCCCTCGCCGTCCTCCGGCACTCGCACTCGCTCAACGTTGGGACATTCCATGCCTACCGCGAGGACAGTCACCCCGGCTATGAGTACGGCCGACATCTCCTGCAGCCCTTCTTCGATCGGCTCGATGGCAGGATAGCCGTCTCCGAAGCCGCGCGGGACGCGATCTGGCGCTACTTCCCCGCAGACTATACGATCATCCCCAACGGGATAGACTACGAGTTCTACAGCCGTGAGGTCGAGCCGCTCCCTGAGTATGGCGAGGGCCGGCCCACTATCCTCTTTTTCGGGCGCCTTGAGAAGCGCAAGGGCTTTGAGTACCTGCTGCGCGCCTTCGGGCGGGTGCGCAAACACATCCCCAACGCGCAGCTCCTCGTAGCCGGAGCCTACAGCAGGGAGGACAGGGAGCCCTACGTGCTCGAAGCCCGCCGGGAGGGCATCCATGGTGTCCGCTTCCTCGGGTTCATTCCCCACGAGGAAAAGCCCCGCTGCTTTCGATCCTGCGACGTCTTCTGCGCACCCTCAACCGGGTTCGAGAGCTTTGGCATCGTGCTCCTCGAGGCCATGGCGGCGGGCCGTCCGGTCGTGGCCTCCAACATCCCTGGCTACCGAAGCGTGTTGACGCACGGGCGGGAGGGACTCCTCGTGCAACCCGCCGACCCCGAGGGGCTTGCCGACGCGCTGATCCGCCTCCTGGAGGATCCGGCGGAGCGAGCTCGCATGGGCGCCTGCGGGCAGGAGACTGCGCGGGGCCTCGCTTGGGACAGGGTCGCACGCCGCGTCATGGACTACTATCTCCAGCTGTTGGATGGAAAGGCACCCTGCACAGATGCTCAGTGACCATTTGCGCCGCTACACGCGCTGGCTCGTCGAGCCCATTGCGCGTGCGCTTCACCGTCTCGGAGTCACGCCGAACGCACTCACGGTCATCGGGTTCCTCCTCAGCCTGGTCAATGCCTGGCTCCTGGCCAGCGGTCGCCTGCGACTGGCAGGGGCGCTCATCCTGCTATTCTCAGCGCTGGATGCCTTTGATGGAGCGCTCGCTCGCGTCTCAGGGCAGGCCACGCGCTTCGGCGCCTTCCTGGACTCGGTGCTCGATCGCTTCTCGGAGGGCGCCCTCTTCTTTGGGCTGCTCGTGTATTTCGCCCTCGCCGACAACCGCGAAGGGCTCTACCTGACGTACATCGCCCTCCTCGGCTCCCAACTCGTCAGCTACACCCGGGCACGCGCCGAAGGCCTCGGACTCCGTTGCCAGGAGGGCTGGTTCACCCGCGTAGAGCGCATCCTCGTGCTCGCCGCGGGGCTCCTCCTCGGTCTGCTGCAGCCAGTGCTCTGGGTGCTGGCCATCCTCACCAACGTGACCGCCTTGCAGCGGATGGCGCTGGTCTACCGGCTCACGCGGAGCGATTCGCCCGGCGGCACCGGCACTGCCGGAGGTTAGCCCGGGCAGCGTCACCCGCATCCGGAGCTTGACACCTCTTCTACCCCATGCTACACTCGCCGCATGTCGACCGGTTTCCGCCTCCAGATGCCGCGAGAGAGCCGGCCTAGTGAGGAAACCTGCCGTGCACCGATGTGTACGCCGCTTTCGACTGCTGGCTTCGCTGGCAGCCGTGCTGGCCATGGTGGCACTCCCGGCCACCGCCACCGGCTGCAGTGGGCTCCCGCTGCTCGCCCCGGCGACGGCCACGCCCACACCCACCGCAACCCCCACGCTGACCCCCACCGCCACCGGCACCCCCACGGCCACGCCGACGGCGACGGCGACACCAACCGCTACTGCGGCGCCGCTTTCCCTCTCGATACGCCTCGAGCCGGAGGTCGTGCCACAGGGAGAGATCGGCACCCTGATCGTGGAGCCAAGCAGACCGGTGACCGTTTCGGCCACCCTCGCTGGAAAGCCTCTGCCTCTGTTTTACGATGGCGGGCGCTGGTATGGCCTGATCGGCATCTGGGCAGGCAGCAAGCCGGCAACGTGGTCGCTCCTCGTGACGGCGGAGGACCCGCACGGCGGCTCGCCGGCCGTTGAGGAGCGAGCCCTGCGGATCAGCTCGCGCGCGTTCGAGATCGAGAGGGTCGACATGGAGGATTCGACCCTGGACCTCGTGCTCGACACGGAGGCCCTCGCCAGAGAGAACAGCCTGATCGCGGGGATTGTGTCACAGCGCTCTCCCGAGCGACTGTGGCAGGGTCGCTTCATGCTACCCGTGCAGGGCGAGATATCGTCGACCTATGGGATGTTGCGTAGCTACAACGGCGGCCCGCCGACCGACCAGCATGGCGGGCTCGATCTCGCTGCGGACGAAGGAGTCCCGGTAGCAGCCGCCAACGCCGGGCGTGTCGTCCTATCACGCCCACTGAAGGTTCGCGGCAACATCGTCATCATTGACCACGGCTGGGGCCTGTTCACAGGCTATTATCACCTGAGCGCCCTCAAGGTAGAGGCCGGCCAGTACGTCCAGCAGGGTCAGACCATCGGCCTGGTCGGCTCGACGGGCTTTTCCACGGGCCCGCACCTGCACTGGGCCGTCTGGGTGGGTGGGAACCTTGTCGACCCGGCCCGCCTCCTGGAGTGGCAGCTGCCAGACTAGAGGCGACCCGCCTTCAGGGCGCGCGGGAAGGAGGCACTATGTCCCGCGAAGAGCATCATCCTCTGGTCAACCTGGCGAGGCAGACCATAGAGACCTACGTCCGCGAGGGCCGGCAGATCAGCCCTCCCATTGATCTGCCTCCCGAAGCCCGGCGCCGGGCAGGCGCATTCGTCTCACTCCACGCTCGTGGCGAGCTGCGCGGGTGCATCGGGACCATTGAGCCCACACAGCCCAACGTGGCTCTCGAGGTCATCCACAATGCAATCATGGCCGCGACGCAGGACCCCCGCTTCCCGCCCGTGCGTCCTGCAGAGCTCGCCGACCTGGAGATCTCGGTCGACGTGTTGTCCCCTCCCGAGCCGGTCAACTCTCCCGACAGGCTCGACCCCAAGAAGTATGGGGTGATCGTGCAGAGCGGCTACCGGCGTGGCCTCCTTCTCCCCGATCTGGAGGGAATCGACACGGTGGACTGCCAGATCGACATCGCCCGCCGCAAGGCCGGCATAGGGCCGAACGAGCCGATCAGGCTCTACCGCTTCACAGTTGAGCGGTACCACTGACGTGGCTTGTCCCGGACCTTGGCTGCCGGCACCCGACGCAGCGTAAGGCTCCGTCGGGTGCTGTTCCCCGAAAAGCGCGACCTACGCACCCGGCTCCAGAACCTGCACCGGGACCTTGCACCCATCGCGGAAGCGCTCCGCGTCCTGCCGGCTCCCCACAATGCGGCCCCAGTGCATGGGCACCGCCACGCCCGGCCGCATGGCGTTGGCCGCAGCCGCCGCCTCGCTCGCCGTCATAGTGTACTTGCCACCCACGGGCAGAAGCGCCACATCCACCTGCAGGGAGTCCATCTCGGGGATATGATCGCTGTCGCCGGCGTGGTAGATGCGCACCCCATTCACCGTGACGATATAGCCGACCCACCCGTTCTGCCTGGGATGGAAGGGCTTGTCCAGGTTGTAGGAAGGCACAGCCTCCACCGGGACGCCCTGCACGGTGATCTTGTCCCCGGGTTTGACCACGACCACGTCTCCGCCGAGCTTGGCGACGCAGTCGGCGGTCGCAACCACCGTAGTGTTGGGGCCGCGGATCCGGCTCACGTCCTCCGGCGAGCAGTGATCGTGATGCTCATGAGTGATGAGAATTATGTCCGCCGGCACCGCATCCTTCAGCTGCCACGGATCAATGTAGATGGTCTTGCCGTCGCCGATCCTGAACGATGCGTGCCCCAGCCAGTGTACATTCTCCAGCATTGCTACCGCCTCCTCTGCTGTGGTAGTGGCCCGCACGCCGCCCGCCGGCGCAGAGGGTGGAGCCTGCGAGGCCGAATCTTCCCGAGGGCCGCCCCCCGCACAGGCTGCCACAAGTGCCGCAGCGGCGACCAGGGCCACAAGGAGAAAAGCCCACAGGTGTAGCCGCTCGACCATCGCGCCCTCCTCTGCGGCCATCGTACCACACCTATCCGCCCCCGTCAAAGATGTGGTCCAATGACGGTGCGCACACTTGGTCTCGGGCGGCGGTGGCGCTCCGGGCGCGCCTACCGCCCGATGTCCACATCGAGTCGTCTCTTTTTGCGCTCCTGCGCCCCCTGTGGTAAGCTCAGGCCCTGGTACACTTGACACAGACGAGACGGACGCTATGGACACATCCCAACCTACCCCGAGGCCTACAGGCGAGCTCCTTGCCTCCCTGCCACCACCCTGGCCGGACAATCCTCTGCCCGACCCCAAGGAGCACTTGCCGCATCTCGATCGGAAGGTCGTCGTGCTGGATGACGACCCCACGGGCACGCAGACCGTGCACGGGGTGCCAATCCTCGCCGGATGGGCCATCTCTGAGCTCACCGAGGCCCTCCGCGAGCCGGGAACGACCTTCTACGTCCTCACCAACTCGCGCAGTCTCCCCGAGGGCGAGGCGGTCGCTCTCGCGCAGGAGATTGCCAGCAATCTCGCTGCCGCCTCACGCCTCGCCGGGCGAGAGTTCGTCGTCGTGAGCCGCAGCGACTCCACCCTTCGCGGCCACTATCCGGCAGAGGTGGATGCCCTCGCCGATGTCCTGGAATCCCGGCTCGACATGCGCTTTGATGGCACCCTGATCGTGCCCTTCTTCCTCGAGGGCGGGCGCTACACTATCGGCGACGTTCACTGGGTGGCGCAGGGCGAGCAGCTTGTGCCCGCCGGAGACACCGAGTTCGCCCGCGATCCGGCCTTCGGGTACCATGAGTCGAACCTTCGCCGCTGGATTGAGGAAAAGAGCGGAGGACGCATTCCAGCTTCCCGTGTCCGCAGCATCACCCTGGAGATGCTCCGCTCCGCCGGGCCGGCTGCCGCGGCAAAAGCGCTCCTCGAAGCACGAGACCGCACCCCCATCGTGGTCAACGCAGCCGCTTACCGCGATCTGGAGGTGCTTGTTGCGGGCCTCCTGGACGCCGAGCATGCAGGAAAGCACTTCCTATACCGCACAGCGGCATCGTTTGTGCGCGTGAGAGGTCTGATCCCCGAGCGAGGGCTCCTGTCGCCGGAGGAGCTCTACCTGCCTCACGCAGACCGCGGCCCGGGCCTCGTGGTCGTAGGCTCGCACGTGCAGAGAAGCTCGGTGCAGCTGCGCGCCCTCCTCGAGCTCCCGCGGCTGCAGGTGTTCGAGCTCTCCGTGCCGGCAGTGCTGGACGCCGCACAGCGGACGGAGGCCCTCACCGACCTGGCGAATGTCGCGGCAGCAGGTCTGCGTGCGGGCCACGACGTGGTCATTGCCACGAGTCGCAGAGTCATCGCCGGCGCAGGCCCCGAGGACTCCCTCGCCATCGCCCGCGCCGTGTCCACGGCACTGTGCGAGCTCACCCGCCGTGTGCTCGACCATGCGCGGCCCGCGTTCGTCGTGGCCAAAGGGGGCATCACCTCCAGCGACCTCGCAACCCGGGCGCTCGGCGTGCGCCGTGCCCTCGTGCTCGGGCAGATCCAGCCCGGAGTCCCCGTATGGAGGCTGGGCGATGAGAGCAGCCTCCCGGGTGCGCCCTACATCGTGTTCCCGGGCAATGTCGGCGGCCCCGAGACGCTGCGGCTGATCGTCGATCTGTGCCGCCCATAGGGTTCGCATCCGACCAACAACACGCAGGGGCACGGCGTTCCGTGCCCCTGCGTGCCAGTCTCTCGGGCGAGTCAGTGCGGGTAGACGGGGTCACGATGGCGCAGCAGCCCTCGCGTGCCCCGGATCGTCTGGATCTACCGGCCCGACGACCTCGAACTCGCCATCGCCTGCCGGCCGCGACACGCGTACAACCCTGACCAGCAACGGCTCGCCTTTGTCCGGGACAAGCCTTGCCAGGCCTGTGTGCAGCGGGCAGAGCTCCTCCTGCAGGGAGAACTCGCCAGTGACAATCTCAAAGCCGTCGATGGCCACATCCCGCCGGAGCTTGAAGCTCACGCGCGCAACGGTATGCCCGCCCTTCTCATCGAGAAACGTCCCGACGAGCGCTTCCTCTCCCAACATGGCTAGAACCCCTCAAGGCGGCTGAGGTCGGCTATCCCCTTTGGCAGCGCCGAGATGCTCTGCAGCAAGGCCAGGCGATTCGCACGCACGTCCGGCTCCTCGGTCATCACAAGGATCTTGTCAAAGAACCGCGTTATGGGCTCGACCAGCTCCCTCAGGGCGCGGACGAGCACCGCGACCTCCGGCCGCGCCGAGACCATCTCGGCAGCCTTCCGGTAGCCCTCATACAGCGCCCTCTCCTCCGGCTCCGTGAAGCGCCGCGGCTGCATCTCATACCGGGTCTCCAGGTCACGGGTGATCCGCACGGCCCGTGCGTAGGCCACCAAGATGCGGCCCCAATCTTCCTCGCGGACCGCCTCCTGCAGCGTTCTGGCCGAACGCGCCGCTCTAAGGGGGTCATCCCCTTGCTCGGCCAGCACGGCGTCGACCACGTCGTAGCGCAGCCCTTCATCCAGCAAAAAGCCTCGCAGCCGCTGCTGCAAGAAGGACAGGACCTCCCCGCGCACCTCTGGCTCCACAGTCACCGGCTGCACGCTCGCTGCAGCATCCACGGCCCCGCGAAGGGAGAGCGACACCTCTCGACCCAGCAGAATCTGCACAATCCCCAGCGCAGCTCGCCGGAGCGCATAAGGATCCGACGATCCGGTGGGCGCCAACCCCACGGCGAAGAGCCCCACGAGGCTGTCGAACCTGTCCGCCAGGGCGAGAACCATCCCCGGGCCGCTCTCGGGCAGCCGGTCGCCAAGCCCCCGAGGCAGGTAGTGCTCCTCGATAGCCCGGGCTACGGGCTCCAGCTCCCCCGAGTGCCGGGCATAGTGCCCGCCCATCACCCCCTGCAGGGAGGTATGCTCAACAACCATCTTGGTCGCGAGGTCTGCCTTGCACAGGAAGGCCGCCCTCTGCGCTGCGACCATCTCCGCTGCGCTCAGCCCTACTAGCCGCGCGAGGACGGGCACGAGCCGTTCCAGGCGGTGCGTCTTGTCCAGCATGGACCCGAGGTCCGCCTGGAAGGTGAGCGTCTCGAGCCGCGGCACAAAGTCGGCCAGGGACTGCGAACGGTCGGACCGGTAAAAGTAGGCCGCATCAGCGTACCTCGCGCGCAGTACATCCTCGTTGCCGTGTCGCACGGCCGCCCAGTCCAGGTCCCTGCCGTTGGCGACCGCGAGAAAGGCGGGCAGCAGGTGCCCACCATCCGCGACCGGGAAGTAACGCTGATGCTCCTTCATCACCGAGATGAGCACCGGCTCCGGAAGGTGCAGGTACTCCTCGGCAAAGCTGCCTCGCAGCACCGTGGGCCACTCGACCATGTTAGCCACCTCGGCGAGCAGGTCGGCGTCCTCAACCATCTGCCCGCCGATCTCCCCAGCCAGCCCTCGCCCCTGTTCGAGGATGGCCGCCTGCCGCTCCTCAGGGCTCAGCATGATGCCCTGCTCGCGCATGATCCCCTCATAGGTCTCTGCCGAGGGGATCAGTACCTCCGGGGATCCCGCCGGCCGGATGCCCCGGGACGCCCTGCCCGAGGTCACACCGGCAAAGGTGCACGGCACCGTCGCCTCCCCAAGCATCGCCACGAGCCAGCGGATCGGCCGGGAGAAGGCGACGCCCGTCCCGTTCCAGCGCATCGTCAGCGGAAAACGGAGTTGGCCCAGCAACTGCGCGACCGCCGGCCCGAGGACCTCCGTCGCCGGCAGTCCGTGCTCGGTGTGCACTGCAACCACGTACTCTCGCCCCTCGAAGCTGCGCACCTGCAGCGCCTCAACCGGGACCCCGTTGTTGCGCGCAAAGCCCAGCGCGGCCTGCGTAGCCCGCCCCTGCTCATCGAAGGCGACCCTCGCGGGAGGCCCCTTGATGACGCGCTCGCTATCCGGTTGCAGCGGAGCAACACCCGACACGCTCACCACCAGACGGCGCGGCGTGCCCATGACCCGCACCTCTCCATGCTCCAGGCGCGTGTCTCTGAGGACCTCCGGGACCACCCTCTTGAGCTGGTCAATCGCCAACGCAAGGTCCCCTGCTGGCAACTCTTCCGTGCCGACCTCAAGCAGGAAGGTGCGAGGCTCCTTCGGAGCCTGGGCCGCTACCGGTTTCTGCACCGGCTGCAGCCGCGCTCCGCCGAAACCGCGCGCCGCCAGCGGATAGCCCATTTCGGCCCGCTGCGCCAGGTACGTCTGCGCCACCTCCTGGGCCAGATCGCGCATGCGCGCGAAAAAGCTTGCGCGCTCGGTCACGCCAACGGCGCCGCGCGCATCCAGCACATTGAACACGTGCGAGCAGAGGAGCACATAGTCGTAGGCAGGCAGAACCAGGCCCGAGTCCAGTGCGTTCCGTGCCTCGGCCTCGAAGAGGTCGTACATCTCCCGCAGCCGAGCGATGCTGGCCGCCTCAAAGTTGTAGCGACACTGCTCCACCTCGCCACGGAAGAGCACATCGCCGTAGGTGACCCCGTCGAGCCACTGGATGTCCTGAAAGACCGGCACATCCTGCAACGCCATGACGATGCGCTCAAGCCCGTAGGTGATCTCCACCGACACAGGGGAGAGGTCAACGCCACCCGCCTGCTGGAAGTAGGTGTACTGCGTGATCTCCTGCCCGTTGAGCCAGACTTCCCAGCCCAGGCCCCAGGCGCCAAGGGCCGGCTGCTGCCAGTTGTCCTCGACAAACCGAATGTCGTGGCGGGCCGGATCTATACCCAGGGCACGCAGGCTATCCAGATACAGCTCGAGCGGATTGCCCGGGTCGGGCTTCAGAATCACCTGGAACTGGTAGTACTGGCCCCAGCGGTTCGGGTTCTCACCATACCGCCCGTCCGCCGGCCGCACGGAAGGCTCGACGTAGGCAACCCGCCACGGCTCAGGGCCCAGCACACGCAGGAATGTTCCCGGGTTCATCGTTCCCGCGCCGACTTTGACGTTGTGCGGCTGCCAGATGATGCAGCCCTGCTCCGCCCAGTATTGCTGCAGGCGCATGATAGCTTCTTGAAAGTTCATCCGACGGTCACTCCCTCTACGGCCGGTTCAGGGGGCTTGGCCCGGCCGCAAGAATGCACGACAATCTACTACTGTCCCCAGGCTCCGTCAAGTGCCCGGAGTGCCACCATGCACGCGGCTCAGAAAACCCAGGGTCTTGAGGTTGCGCTCGATGATCCACACCAGGTAGCGCTGAAGCGCTATCTGCAGCTCGCGGTCCGTCTCCGGTCGCAGCCGCAGGCCCGAGATCGCGCCCAAGTCGTTCCCCTGCAGGTAGCGCAGCACCTTGAAGGCATTGAGAGATAGCCTCAGAAGCCCGGGGACGCCCTCGCCGCACCGCGGGCAGCGGACGCCCCCTTCAGAGAAGCTGAAGTACACGGCTGTTGGCTCATGCTTTACCCCGCAGGTCACGCACCGCTGCAGCTCCGGCCGGTAGCCGGCACAGTCCAGGAGATGCAGCTCAAAGAAGCGCATGAGCAGCACCGGCTGGTCGCCCGATGACAGGCGTCGGAGCGTCTCGGCCACGAGCGCGTACAGAGCCTGGCTCTCACCCCCCTCTTCGGCCAGGGCATCCACAAGCTCGGCCATGTAGAAGGCGTACCCCATGCGACCCAGGTCGCTACGCAGACCGGGGTAGACCTCAATCGCCTCCGCCTGTGTGACAATATCCAGGTCGCGACCCCGGGCGAGCAGGAACTGGGTGCGCATAAAGGGCTCAACATGGCCAGCCTTGCGGCTCGGGAGCTTGCGCACTCCCTTGGCAAGGACGCGAAGCTTGCCGAACTCGGGCGTGATGAGGACGAGAAGCCGGTCCGCCTCCCCAAAGTCGTTGCGCTTGAGGACGATCCCCTCCGTCCGATACAGCCGTTCTCTATTCGGCATGGCCTTCCCCAACAACAAAGCCAGCCGCGCGTGGCTGGCTCGACAGGCCCAGGCCCCTGCGGCCCAACGGCTCAGGACTCACCACCGTGCTCCGTCCATGCCGCCCTGCGCTGCCTGTAGTATGCCAGGAGCGCCTCCGCCTCCTCTGGAGCCAGCTCGCGCACACCACCGAGCTGCCGCGCCCCCAGCAGCACCAGGGCGGCGTGCTCCACTTTCTCGAGCTTGAGGTAAGCCTCGAACGCACTCCGTCCAACGGTCAGAGTGCCATGATGGTCGAGCAGCAAAGCGTCATGGCCACGGATCAACTCACGGACCACGACGGCACCTTCCGCACTCGACGGCCTCGCGTACTGCGCCGTCGGAACCCCGCCCAGGGTTACCAGCACTTCCGGCAGGACGGGCTGCATCAGCGACACTCCCGCCACTGTGCAGGCAGTCGCCACCGGCGGATGCGCGTGCACCACCGCCAGAACGTCCGGGCGCTCACGGTACACCGCACAGTGCATCCGCAGCTCCGACGAGGGCCGTAGTCCCGCTGCCGACGGCGCCGGTGAAGCCAACACCCCGCTGAGATCGGTGAGGACGAGCTGATCCTCCCGCAGGAAGCCCTTGCTCAAGCCGGAGGGAGTCGCGAGCATCCTGTCGGGTCCCAGCCGCACCGACACATTCCCGTCGGTAGCGGCCACATACCCTCGCTTCCACAGCAATCTGCACACGCGCACGATCTCCTCGCGCGCCTGTGCCTCCGTCGGCCACAGCTCGCAGGACCCTGGCTGCGTCACCCGTCTCCTCCCCAATCGGGCCCGGTGCCGCGTGGCACGGCGGCACGCGACCCAGTATACCTGCGCCTGGAGCAGAATGCAACCAATCGATATGCCCATCTGGGGCATCGGCCCCGGCGCGGCAAGCGGTTGAGCGCCTCTTTCCGCGCTACGCCATCCCCTGCAGAATCTGGATACTGGCGCTGGTCCCGAGGCGGTTGGCGCCCGCATCGAGCATTTCCCGGGCAGCGGCATAGGTACGTATGCCCCCAGCAGCTTTGACACCAACCTGCGGCCCAACCGTTGCCCGCATGAGCGCCACATCGGCGGCTGTAGCGCCGCCCGGTCCAAAGCCCGTCGAGGTCTTGACAAAGTCGGCCCCTGCGCTGACTGCGCGCCGGCACGCCTCGATCTTTTCCGCATCGGTGAGGAAGCCCGTCTCGAGAATCACCTTGAGCAACGCCCCCTTTGCGTGACAGACCTCCACAACGGCACGGATATCCTCCTCGACCGCCTCCAGGTCCCCGGCCTTGAGCGCGCCGATGTTCAGCACCATGTCTATCTCACGCGCCCCGTCGAGGATCGCCCGCTGCGCCTCGTATGCCTTGACCAGGCTCGTGTTGGCACCCAGCGGAAACCCTGCAACCGTGCCGACGCACACTCCGGACCCCTCAAGCAGCCTGCTGGCCAGCGGAACATAGCACGGGTTGACACACACCGAGGCGAACCCGTACATCCGCGCCTCGGAGCAGAGGCTCCGAACCTGCTCCGGCGTGGCATCGGCCTTCAGAAGGGTATGGTCGATCACCGCTGCCAGCTTTTTTTGCTCATCGGTCAGACGCTCTGCCGTCGCCATGCCTGCCCCTCCTCCTCTCTCCGGAACTCTTACAGAGGCCGGCGCCCGGGCGCCGCCTCAGCCAAGGCTCGGCAGAAAGATGCGGAGCACCGCCCGGTACGCCTGGTTGATGGCCAGCAGGTCACCGCTCCAGCCGCCGAGGGCATAGACCGTCGTGCCCAGCGAGTTCTCTACTGACGCCACCCCCAGATTCCGCCACCGTCCGAGCACGGGGCTTGGGAAAGGCCGCCACAGGTCGCCCATCACATCATAGCTCTCGTTGTAGGCGAGGTTGCCGTTCCAGCCACCGCCAACGGCATAGAGGCGCGTCCCTACCACCACAAGGCCAAGCCCGCCCCTCCCCTGAGACATGGCTGCCACCGTCCGCCAGGGCGACTCGCCGCTCCCCTCAAGCGCGGGATCGTACACCTCGCACGTAGCGAGCTCGTTGACTCCGTCGTATCCGCCCGCCACAAAGATTCGCCCATCGAAGCTCGCCGCTGCTGCAAAGCCCCGCGGCCTCCCCAGCGGCGTGCCATAGCTCCAGGCATCCTCCTCCGGGTCATAGATCAGCACATCAGCAACGTACCTGCTCCCGTCCCACCCCCCGAAGAGATAGAGACGGCCTCCGCTCGCCGCCAGCGCGTAGCCACAGCGAGGAGCCGGCAAGGGGGACGCACTTCGCCACGAGTCGCTCTCCGGCGCGTAGACCTCCACTGCGGCGACCACCCGGCCGTCGCGGTCATAGCCCCCCGGCACATAGACCTCATCGCCGATCACGGCCGCAGCGACGTTGGCCACCGCCGTCGGCTTGCGCGCACCGACGTGCCAGGTATCCTCCGACGGCTCGTAGATGTCGACGGAGTCGGTCGTGCCCGCCCGCGTCTCGCCAGCGATCACATAGATGCGCTGACCCAAGGCCACACAGCCGAACCGGCCCCGCGCCTCCGGCAGCGGGGCCCGGGCAGCCCAACGCTGCACAGTACCCGGGTCGGCTGGCACCCCCGCGGGTGCCCGGTCGCTCAGAGCGTCCTCTTGCGAGGAAAGGCGCGACGCGGGCGCAGACCAGAAGGCCAGCGATAGCGCACCGCCCAACGCAGCAACCAGAAACCCCCGGCGCCCCCAAGAGAGGGGCGGACGTCGTCCAGTCCGGTCGATCGCCCCGGCCGGCGCAGCGCCGGGCACTTCCACCCAACCCCTTTGGATAGCGACGACCGTCGCCTCCGTACGCGACTGGACGCCTATCTTGGCAAAGATGTTGCGGAGGTGAACTTTGACCGTATGGGGGCTGATCATCAGGCGCAGAGCGATCTCGTTGTTGGTCACTCCTGTCGCAACAAGCCGCAGGATCTCCAACTCCCGCTCGCTGAGCGCTTCCTCCATCGCATCCTCCACGCCAGCCTCCGACCTAGCCCACAAGCGGTCGCCATTCTACCGCGGCAGAAGAGGAGGAGCAAGGGCACACCCACATCCCGGGCACCGCCTCTGTGCCAGACCCGGCGACCTCACGCGACGGCCGGACGCGGTAGAGCGTCCCGCTCAGCCGCTCCCGGTCACCGTAGAGCGGCACGGTAAGCTTCCGAACTGGTTCGAGCCGGCCTTCGACCGCCAGGGACGTGACGAGTGCCGCGTGCTCGTTCCCATCGTCAATGATGTATACCGGCCTTCCCGCCTGCTCCATAGCCCGGAAGAAGGTCTCGAGCTCCCTCCGCGACCAATCTCCCGGCCGAAAGCACTCCCGGTCCGCACAGAGCTCGACCGAACCGCTGTTGAGGCTCGTCCCGATGACCGCGTCCTCCTCAGTGATCTCCCCGAGCAAGGCGAACGCGCGCCGCTCCTCAGCCGAAAGGTACCCAAAGGTCTGCTCACAATCCCGCAGTGGCCACTCCAGCATGATCCCCACCCGCAGGGTCAGTGCCAGGGCCATCGCCAGGGCCGCACACCCCGGGGCCCAGCTCGGCTGTGCGTTGGCACGAAGCCAGGCCAGGAACGCGGCCCCGCCGTAGGCCGAAAACAGTGCCAGGGGTGGCACCACCGCGAGGAGGTCCCGCCAGCGCAGCGGGCCGTAGAGGAACTGGGTTCCGGCATTCAGCAGAATCCAGAGGCCCAGGACCGTCGCTGCCCTCCGGTTCTCCTTCCACAGGCGCCACGCGCCGTATGCCAATAGCGGCACGAGCAGGCCAAACTCCGCGCGCCCCCCTGCTGCCGCGGCCATTCGCACCGCATTCGTCCACCAGTACCGTACCCCGATGAGGCAGAGCTCCGGAGACTCTGGCCGCCACGGGCTGCCAAAGGCGACTGCATGGTACCAGAGGTCGGGCAGCGCCATGAGACAGGCCCCCGCCGCCGCAGCAGCGAGTAGCCCGAGCGCCCCCCTGAGCGCCCCTTTCCGCCACAGGGCGACCGCCACCACCGGTGCCAGGAACACCTGCGTGTGGCGAATATCGTAGGCAACGCCCAGTGCCATCCCCGCAAGCAGCGCCTCAGGCCACGACGCCCTCCTCCCGGCGCGAAGCGCCAGCCACACGGCCAGCACGGAGAACAGCTGCGCGGGCACGTCCGCCATGGGCACGAGAAGCTGCAGCACCTGCTCCTGCGACGTAGCCAGGATCAGCGCCCCAAGCGCCAACCCCAGCCAGCGGTTCGGTCCGCGCTGCTCGGGCCAAGCCTCCCAGGCCAGGCCTGCCAGAGAGAGCAGCACAAGGAGCCCCATCAGCGGCGCCCACACGTACAGGCCGACCTCGCCAAGCAAGAGGTACCCCACGGCGAGAAGCGCCGGCCAGCCGACAGGCCACACCGTCGCCGAGATTCCGCCATCTCCCGGAGGATAGTACCCCACGTGTACGATCGGCCACCAGGGAATCCCCAGCTCACTCACTGCCGGGAAAAGCGTGAACACGTGCCTTGGATCGTGGTGCCGGGCGATATCCACGGCCATCTGCGCGTAGCAGTAGGGGTCGCTGCCGGTGACCCCATGGGTGCGTCCACCAAGGTACTCGGCCAGCGCCCACACCCCGGTGAAAGCCAGCAGCAGGAGCGGCGCCGGGCGGGCTGCTCTTCCCGCCACCCTGTGCGGCCAGAAGCGCTCGGCCTGTATCAGCAACGTATAGCCCGCGGCGGCCACGCAGCAGACACGCAGCAGCGTATACCCCTCGGCCGCCGGGAGCAGATGCAGCCCCAGCAGGAGCCCTGCTCCGTATGGTACGACCAGCGGGGTCAAGGCCGTTGCGTCGACACCGCGACGGCGCCAGAGCGCCCCCAGTTGCGGCAGGAGCAGTGCCGCCGCCGATATCAGGCCGAGCGGTACGGCCTGCTCATAGCTCCTGCCCCAGATGCGCCAGAGATAGGCCAGGCCCATGCCATGCCCCAGAACCAGCGCTGCCTGCGCCCATGCGCCACCGATCGCGCTCTGGCCCGCATCATACCAGAGCGTCCCCTGCAAGAGCGCCCTCAGCGCCCGGGCCGGGCTGGTCCGCCAGGCCTGCACCGCCAGGGCCACCAGCACCGCCGGCCACGCCACAACGAGCAAGAGCTTGGCCAACTTGCTCCTTCAGCAGGTCAAGAGTCGCGTAAACTCGTCCTGGTCAAAGCGTGGCAGCGACGTTTCCACGCCGCCATCAATCAACCGCAGCCCTTCGCCGCGGGGCACTGCGGCACCGATCTCGGCCCAGCGAATGCCCTCCCGCTCATAGGCCGCTCCCAGGGCAGGCACGCTGCGCGCGTCAACGGCCACCAACAGCGATCCCGAGGCGATCAGACCGAGCGGGTTCAGGCCCAGTTCGTCACACAGACGCTGGCAGGCGGGCAGCACTGGAATCTGATCCCGGTACACGCGCAGGCCCACGCCCGAGGCCCACGCGAGCTCGTGCAGGCCAGTCGCCAGACCTCCCTCCGTTGGGTCGTGCATGGCATGGACGTCTGCGTGCTCGATCGCCAGGCGGGCCGCCCGCACCACACTGATGCCCGGCTCATCCAGGTAGTGCCGCGCCTCGGCCAGAGTAGCCTCCTCGATGCCCAGGGACTGGAGCGCTTCCCCGCACTCCCTGGCGATCAGCGCCGCCCCCTCTACCGCGATTGCGCCAGCCAGGACGATAGAATCTCCGACACGGGCCCCGCTGCTCACCAGTCTGTCGCGGCTCACCTCGCCCAGCATGTGCCCGACGACGATCGGCCGCTCGAGACCATAGGTGACCTCGGTGTGCCCACCAACCACCGAGATCCCCAGGCCCTCGCACGCCGCACGGACCTGCCCCATGATGGCCTGGGCATCGGCAAAGCCAGCCTTGCCCTCCGGCAGGAGTAGGGTAACAAGCATCCACCTCGGCGCCGCCCCAGTCGTCGCCACGTCATTGGCGTTCACGTGCACGGCATACCAGCCGATGCGATCGGTCGCAAAGGTAATAGGGTCGCTCTTGGCCACCAGGAGGCGGTCGCCCATATCGATCACGGCCGCGTCCCTGCCCACGCCCGCTCCGGCGACTACCCGCAGGTCGCGTATCGGGCACTCCTTCAGCAACTCGGCGAGCATCTCCAGGGACAGTTTTCCAGTGGGCAACCGGTCCGCGGCCATGTGCGCCTCACCTGCTCATCACGATCGGGAAAGGGGACCTTGACAGGAGCGGAATATGCCATGGGAGGCCTGCCATGTCAATGGCGGCAGACAGGGTTCCTACAGACCGAACACCGGCCCATCGCGGCAAACGAGGAGTCCGTCACCCCGGTCACAGGAGCCACACACACCGATCCCGCAGCGCATGTACGCCTCATAGCTAGCCTCGCCGGGCACCCCATACAGCCGGCACAAGGCTGCGACCCGCTCCAGCATCGGCACCGGACCGCAAGCGTACACGCGGTCGCACCCCCCATTGGCCAGCAGGCGCTCCGCAACCGACACCACGAGCCCCCGCTCCCCTGCGCTGCCATCCTCGGTGGTGATCCACAGGCGCGCTCCGGCCGCCTGGTATCGCTCCACCAGAAGCAACTCGTCGGCGGAGCGCGCCCCGAGGGCCACCGTCACCTCACGGCCAGTCTCGGCGAGCCGGCTCGCGAGGAAGGCGAGCGGAGCAGCCCCGCTGCCGCCCGCCACCAGGAGCGGCCGCTTCCCATCCAACGAGAAGCCCCGGCCCAGCGGCCCCCGCACATACAGTGGATCGCCGGGCTGCAACCGCTGGAGTCGGCCGGTAACCGGTCCGACCGGCACCACGGCCAGCGTCAGGGGGCTGTCCGCAACCAGGCTGAAGGGCTTTTCGTCCATCCGTGGTACCCAGAGCATGACGAACTGGCCGGGCCGCGCGGAAAGCGGGACATCTGAGACGATCGTAACACCCCTATGGCCGGCTGGCTCAACCCGGACCACCCTTCCGGTGAGATGCACGCTAGGCGCCATGGGCCAGCCCCCTCATCTCCGACACGCACCCAAAGCCCTGCTCCTGCATGAAGGCCCGCATCTCCGCAGCCATGGCTTCGAGCGCGCCCATCCCCCGCTGGTAGAAGGCCGAGCCCACGCCCACTGCGGTCGCACCGGCCATGATCATCTCCACCGCATCCTCACCCGTAGTTACGCCCCCCATACCAATGATGGGCACGGGCACCGCCCGGCTCAGCTCGTAGACGCACCGCACCGCTACCGGCCGGACGGCCGGCCCGGAGAGCCCGCCCATCCGGTTCGCCAGCACCGGCGTCCTCGCCCGGATGTCGATGAGCATCCCCGGGCCGAGGGTGTTGATCGCGGCCAGCGCGTCCGCGCCCGCGTCCACCACTGCTCTGCCCACCGCACAGATATCAGCCACATTCGGCGAGAGCTTGACGATCACTGGGCGGCGCGTTGCTGCCCGAACCGCAGCCGTCGCCCGCGCCGCCTGAACGGGATCGGCGGCAAAGGGCATCCCGAGCTCTTCCGCGACGTTCGGGCACGAGATATTCACCTCGTAAAGGTCGGGCTCTGCCTCCTCGAGGATTCGCACTACCTCCCCAAACCCGCCCGCCTCCTCCGCAAACACGCTGGCGATCAGCGGCACACCCAGGGGGGCGAGCCTGCGGCGGGCATCGGCAAGGATGCCCACCATTGCCGCCGCCCCGGGGTTCGCCAGCCCCACGGCATTGATGAGCCCGCCCTCCCAGGGCAGGACCGTCGGGTTGGGGTGCCCACGCCGTGGGCGCACGCTGCACGACTTGGCCGTGACCGCACCCGCCCCCCTCCGTGCGACCCGCTCAAGGAGGGCCGCCGTTGTCCCCAGCACGCCGGCAGCAAGGACGAAAGGGGTGCGGAGGCGGATGCCGCACAGCTCGACCGAGAGGTCGGTATCCCTCAAGGCTTCCGGTCCTCCATGAACGCCGTCACCCGGTCGCGGTCAGCATCCGAGATGCGGCCCAGGCACGCGAGCACCTCCACGATCCGGCGCAGGGTCAGAAGCGCATGCACGCGATAGCCCTCCGCCTCCAGCGCCTCCCGTCCACCCTGACCACGATCGATGAGGACCACAATGTCGCGCACCACAAGCCCACTCTCCTCGAGTGGACGGATCGCCTCCAGCTTGCTCGCGCCAGTCGTGATCACATCGTCGAGCACCACGACCCTCTCTCCCGGGTTCCAGGTGCCCTCGATTCGCCGCGCGGTCCCATACTTCTTGGCTTCCAGGCGGGGGTACACCAGCGGCCTGTCCACGAGCAGCGCCACGGCAGTACCGATCGGCAGCGCAGCATAGGGGATGGCTGCCAGGCGGTCGTACCTCAGGCTCTCAAGCAGGCTGGCATACGCCCGCGCCACCTGCCACAGCACCTCGGGGCTCGACACCAGCACGCGCAGGTCCAGATAGATCGGCGAGCGCTGCCCCGAGTGCAGCACAAAGTCCCCCAGGCGGACACACCCCGCCTCATGAAGGGCCACGATCAGGGCGGCCTCCGGAGCCGTCTCGCGCTGCGGCTCGCCCAGGGCTGCAGCCCGCGCCGCCGCCATGGCGTCCCGCAGCGCACGCGCCGCGCCGCCGAAATCTTCAGCTGCGATCACCGACCGCGAGGCGCTGATAAGGAGGCCGCCCCCGTCCGCCCGCAGGCCGGCCGCGACGGCGCGCTCGACCTCGCCACCCTGCGCCCCAACACCGGGAACCAGGAAGGGCAGCCCGGCGGCCACCGACCTGACCTCCTGAACCGCCTCCGGATAGGTCGCACCGACCACCAGCCCGAGGTTGCCCGCGGTGTTCAGGCGGGTGACCATCTCGGCCAGGGCCAGGTACAGCGGCCTGCCCTCCGTTCGTCGCTCCTGGAGGTCGCGGGCTCCGGGGTTTGACGTGTGGCACAGCACATACACGCCCTTCTCAGCGTAGCGAGCAAACGCACCTATGGCGTCACGGCCCAGGTACGGGTTCACCGTGACGGCATCCGCCTCCCACACCTCAAAGGCGGCTCGAGCGTACGCCTCTGCACTGTGGGCGACGTCCGCGCGTTTTGCGTCCAGGATAACCGGCGTCCCGTGGGCATGCGCACAGTCGATCGTTCGCCTCAGCGCCTCCAGCCCCGCCGCGCCCTCCGCCTCATAGAACGCCATATTGGGCTTGTAGGCACAGACGTATGCGGCCGTAGCCTCGATGACAGCACGGTTCCACGCCCACAGCGGCTCCGGCTCGCGGGCAAAGGCCTCCGGCATGACCCGCCGATCAGGGTCCAACCCAACACAGAGGAGGCTCCCTCGCCTCCTCGACACTTCCTCGAGCTCTGCAAAGAACGCCATGGCCCCTCACGCCCGCCCTAGCACGGCCGCCAGCAGGGCCATGCGGATGTACATGCCGTTCGCCATCTGCCGGAAGTAGGCCGCGCGCGGGTCCCTATCCACCTCATAGCTGATCTCATTGACGCGGGGCAGCGGGTGCATGACGATCATGCGCTCCTTTGCCCGCTTGAGAAGCTCCGGCGTGATGACGTAGCAGTCCTTCACCTTCTCGTACAGGGACTCGTCCTCGAACCGCTCCCGCTGCACCCGGGTGACGTAGAGGACGTCCACATCCGCCACGACCTCGGCGACGTCCTCGTGCTCACTGAACGGCAGTCCCTTCGCCTTTACCTCGTCGACCAGCTCTCGCGGCAGCCGCAGGACCTCCGGCGATACGAACACCAGCGCGACGTCGAAGAGCGACAAGAGCCTTGTGAGCGAGTGCACGGTGCGCCCGTACTTCAGGTCGCCCACCATCGCCACCTTCAGACCATCGATCCGCCCGATCTCCTCCTGGATTGTGAACAGATCTAGCAGGGCCTGAGTCGGATGCTCGCCCGTGCCGTCGCCGGCATTGATGACGGGTTTGGAGGCATAGTCCGCCGCAATCTGCGCTGATCCGACTTCGGGATGGCGAAGCACGATGATGTCGGCGTAGCACTCCAGCGTCCGCACCGTGTCGGGCAGGGACTCGCCTTTGGTCACGGAGGAGTAGCGGACCTCATTGATCGGAATAACGCTGCCGCCCAGCCGCTGCATGGCCGCCATGAAGGACGAGCTCGTGCGCGTCGAAGGCTCGTAGAAGAGGTTGGCAAGCACCCGGCCCCGAAGCAGATCAGCGGACCCGATCTGCTGGACCATGTGCCGCATCTCCTCGGCCACGCCAAAGATATAGTCCAGCTTGACCCGGTCGAACTGGCGAACCGAGATGATGTCCTGCTGGTAGAACCCGTTGTTAGTGTTCGCCATCAGTTGAGCGAAAATCGGTGCCCTGACCATGGCCATGCTCTCCCTCCTTGCCAGCCTGTCCAGTTTTCTGGCGTCCCGGGCGGTGCTATGCGGATCGAAGCTGGCACCCGGATCCGGGCCTGCCCAGGACGTGACCATCCTCAAACACCGTGCGGCCGCGCAGCACAACCCGCCGCACCCGCGCGTTCACCCGCCGACCCTCGAAGGGCGTCCACCCGCATCGGGTGTGCAGGTTGGCCGCCCGTATCTCCAGGTGCCCGCCCACCTCGATCTCGACCGTCGCCTCCGGGGCGCGCACCCCATACACCCGTTGCGGCCCCTCGTGCAGGAGCCCGACGAGCCGGTCCGCGCTCAGGCGGCCCTCGTGGACCGAAGTGACCAAGAGTGGGAGCATCGTCTCCACACCCGGCACGCCGGGAGGCGGCTCGGCGCTCTGCTTCTCGGTGAGGGTGTGTGGGGCATGGTCCGAGGCCACCAGATCCACCACACCCAGGTTACGCCACAGCGCATCGACGTCCTCGGCCCCGGCCAGCGGTGGCTTCATCTGCGCGAGCGCACCCAAAGCCCGAGCGTCCTCGCGCGTCAGGTACAGGTGATGCGGCGCCACCTCGCAAGTCACCGCTACCCCGCGCTCCTTGGCTGCCCGCACCAGCGCGATCTCATCCGCGCGCGCCACGTGGCACAGGTGCACCCGCTTGCCCATCAGCTGCGCCAGCAGGATGGGGATCGCCATGCTCATGCCCTCAGCATGCACCGCAATGGGCCTCGCGGCCGGCCACCCTTTGAAGATCGCGAGGAGTGCCCCCAACGACTCGAGTCGGAGCGGCCCGAAGGTCGGGGTCAGGTACAGCTTGAGGCCGACAGCCTCCGCAGCATCCTCGGGGCGGGGAAGCGCCTGCTCGCCGGCCCCCAGGAAAAGCCCATAGTCACAGCACGCCCGCTCCCCGAATAGCCTGCGCTTCCGTTCGAGCTGTTGGCCGTCGGTCACCGGCGGCACGTTATTCGGCATGTCGAGGACGCCCGTGATCCCTCCGGCGAGCGCGGCCGCGGTGCCGCTCGCAATGTCCTCCTTGTGCTCACCCCCAGGCTCCCGCAGATGCACGTGGGCATCGATCAGGCCCGGCAGCGCCAGCAGCGTCACCCCGATCTACCTCCCCTCGAGGCACAAAAAAAGGACCCAGAACCGGCTGGCTCTGGGCCCCTATTGGGCCGTTGCGGGCTGGGAATCGCCCATAGGCAGAGCGAAGGCTCTGCCCTCCCGCTCATATGCGCGAGCATCGCTCGACCCGGTGTACGCGGACTGGAGTTCATCGAGGGATCATTATACCACAGCCGCCCACGCCCCGCAAGCACCGTTCGGACCTTTTTCGGCAGGGCTCTCACACAGCCATCGGCGTGCCCATCCCCGGCCAGCGCCGCGTGAGCACCGGACACCGCAGCCGTACCGGTACCGGCAGACGGGCCCTTCCGCAGGTTGCGCGGCAGCGCTCAGGCGCTCGCTGCACCGGGGATGCTGTGGTTCGCGCGGTCAGCCTATCTCCGCCGGGCCCCGGAGGGCCGCCACCAGCAGACGCACGGCGCCGAGCACATCCTCATAGTCCACCATCTCTGAAGGTGTATGCACGTACCGCGTCGGGATCGAGAGCACGCCCGCCGGAACCCCTGCGCGGGTCGTCTGCATCACGGCAGCGTCGGTGGTGCCGGCCTCGAGGACCTCGAGCTGATAGGGAATGCCCTCGCGCTCGGCCGTCTCCACGAGCCAGCGCCGCACGCCTGGGTGCGACAGCATGCCACGGTCCTTCACCTTCACCGCCGGACCCGATCCGAGGCTGACCGCCATCGTGCGCGCCTCGGGGGTATCGCCCGTTGTTGTGACGTCGACCGCGATGGCCAGCTCAGCATCGATGCCGTAGGCCGAGGTCTGCGCGCCGCGCAGGCCGACTTCCTCCTGCACGGTGAACACAAAGTGCACCTCGTGGGGCGTCTCGCCCAGCTCCTTGAGCACCTGTACCAGCACGGCGCAACCGATTCGGTCGTCCATGGCCTTCGCCACGAGGCGGCCGCCGAGGTCCACAAACGGTCGATCAAAGCAGGCGACGTCGCCAACCTTGACCGGTGCGCTGTCCCTATCCTTTGCTCCCACATCGATAAAGAGCTGGTCCAATCGGGGCAGGTCGCCCTCGACGCGCTTTTGCTCGCTGCCGATCACCCCGATCCGGCCATCGGCGAAACGGACGCGGCTGCCGATGAGCGCCAGGCGAAACACGCCGCCGACCCCGCCAAAACGCACAAACCCCTTCGCATCGATGTGGCTCACCACGATCCCGATCTCGTCCATGTGGGCCGCCAGCATCACCCGTCGGCCACCGGCCCCCTTGCTGCCAACGGTCGCGATGAGGTTGCCGAGCGCATCGGTACGGACCTCGCGAGCCACCTTGCCAACCTCGGCGGCGATCAGGTCGCGCACCCGGTCTTCCGACCCGGACGGACCGAATGCCTCCACCAGGCTCTTGATTAGCTCCTTCACAGCTCCAGGCCTCCTTGCAGACGCTGCAACGTGCCACGCATCAGCCGAACGGTGTTCTCGAAATCGTTGAGGCTCATCACCGATACGGGCGAGTGGATGTAGCGCGCCGGCACTGCCACTACCGCGCAAGGGATCCCGTCCCGCTGGACGTGAATCGCTCCGGCATCAGTACCGCCGATGCCGGGCTGCTTCACCTGGAAGGGGATGCCCTGTGCTTCGGCCTCGGAGATGAGCAACTGCACCAGACGTCGATCACAGATCACCGAGCGATCCATGACCGTGAGGGCCGGCCCCGCTCCGAGCCGCGTCGTGGGGCTCGTGTCCTTCTCCTTTGGGCTATCGTCGCACACCGTGCCCTCGAGCACAAAGGCCACGTCCGGCTCGACGGCGTAGGCCGCGACGCGGGCTCCTCGCAGGCCTACCTCCTCCTGTACAGTGAAGGCGGCATAGAGGTCAAAGGGGTAGCTTTCCGCGAGGAGTTCGGCCAACACGGCACAGCCCGCCCTGTCGTCAAAGGCCTTGCCCTTGACGGTCCGCAGGCCGCCCTCATCCAGTAGCTCGAAAGCAGTGGCAAAGGACGCATACATCCCCGGCCTGACCCTGCGCTGCGCCTCCTCCCCCGACATGCCGGCGTCGATCGCGAGTTGCTCGAACTTGAGCACCCGGTCCCGCTCGCCGGGCTCGAGGAGATGCACCGGCTTGACCCCAATCACCCCGGGGATGCGCTCCTCGCCGATGCGCACGACCTTGGCCACGACCACCCGCGGATCCACGCCCCCAACAGGGGCGAAGCGGATGAAGCCGTCGCGCTCGACCTTGGTCACCATCAGGCCGACTTCATCCATATGGGCGGCGACCATCACCTTCGCCACACCTGCCCCGGAGCGGCTGCGCCGGTACTTCACAGCGATGAGGTTGCCCAGAGCATCGATGCGGTACTCGTCGGCCCGGTCCTCGATCGCCTTGATGAGAATGTCGCGGACAGCTTTCTCGCACCCCGAAACGCCATCCGCTTCGACAAGCTCTCTCAGCAACACGTCGGCCCTCCCTGCCCGTTCAGGCGCCGCACCTGCACCCCGAGTTCACTGGCAAAGGTCTCGTCCAGCCCACAGATGAACTCGGCCATGAGATGACCCGTCCGCTCAATATCGCGCACGTCGACGGTCTCGACCGGCGTGTGCATGTACCGCAGCGGGATCGACAACAGTGCCGTCGGAATGCCCTCCCGGGTCACCTGGATCGCCCAGGCATCCGTTCCGCTGCGTCCGGGGATCGGGTCGATCTGATACGGGATCTCCAGCGCCTTCGCCGTCTCTACCAGCCGCTCGTGCACCTTCGGATGAAAGTTCGGCCCCAGCCCAATGGGCGGGCCGCCTCCCATCTCCACAGTCTCATACTCGGGCACGCCATACTGGCTGCCAAAGGTCACGTCTATGGCGATCCCGAGATGCGGGGCCACTCCAAAGGCGCTGGTGATCGCGCCGCGCAGCCCGACCTCCTCCTGGACGGTGGCCACAGCGCACACATCCCACTGGTGACGCCTCTTCTTCAAGAGGTCCAGGCAGAAGCCAATGGCGGCGACCGCCGCCCGGTCATCAAGGGCCTTGGCCGCGAGCCGCCCGCCCGCCAGCTCGATCTGCTCCCGGCGCACGGTCACGAAGTCGCCCACGCGCACCAGCTCGCGCAGTGGCTCCTCCTCGTAGCCGACGTCTATGAAGAGCTCTTGCAGCGGCACGACGCGCTCGTTCTCAGCGGGCGTCAGGACGTGAGGAGGCCGGCACCCGATCACCCCCCGCAGCGGGCGCCGGCCGTGCACCAGGACCTCCTGCCCGAGCAGCGTTCGCACATCGAACCCGCCGACGGTTGTGAAGCGAAGGAACCCATCCTCCACCTTCGTCACCATCAGGCCGATCTCGTCCATGTGGCCGGCAAGCATGACCCGAGGGTGCTCCCCCGAGGGCAGGCCTTCGCCCCGCTTGAGCGCAATGACGTTCCCCATCACATCGCTCCGGACCTCGTCCGCCAGGGTGCGGAAGGTCTCGGCCACGATAGTGCCCACCTCGCCCTCGGCACCAGAGACTCCGCTGGCCTCGGTGATCCTCTTAAGGAACTCGGCAACCTTCACCCTTCTGCTCTCCTTTGGGCCGGGCCGGGCGCACTCAGCCGCGCACCAGCGTACCCGGTTGGCAGCCCCGGCAAAAGCTGGTTATCCGCTGCCGCGCCCGCAGCTCCGAAATGGTGCGACCACAGCGCGAGCACCTGGCTCCCCCACGCCCGTGAACTCGCAGATGGTCCCGCACCTCCAGATCGATGCGCTCTCCGACGCGCTCGCGGAGCACTGCGACCGCCTCGCTCAGGATGGTGCGCATCGCCTCGTACAGCCGCTCGACCTCCGCTGCGGTGAGTTGCGTCCTCCTCCGGAACGGGCTGATCCTCGCTTCGTACAAGATCTCATCGGCATAGGCGTTCCCGATTCCCGCCACGAACTCCTGGCGCGTCAACACCCCCTTGATCTCGCCACGAAACCGCGCGAGGCGAGCGGCAAACGTCTCCACCGTAAGCGAGGGATCGAGAGCATCGGGTCCCTGCTCCGCGAAGCCGGGCACTTCGTCGAGTCGATGTGTTATGTAGACCTGGCCCATGTCCTTCGCATCCAGGTAGTGCAACTCCCTCCCCGAGCGGAGCTCTATGACCAGGGCCGGCCGACCGCGCGTACGCTCACCCGCCCGATACCACGCCAGACGGCCCGCCAGCTTGGGGTTCACCGTCAGACACATGCCAGGGCCCAGGTCGATCCAGAGGTACTTCCCCCAGCGGCCGACCCCTGAGACGGACCTTCCCACGAGCGCTGACGCCCCCTCGCTCACCAGATCGCGCACGACTATCGGGCGCGCGACTCGAGCTCCCGCCACGACCTCACCCGGCAGGACCCGTCCGAGGAACTCACGCACCACCTCGAGGTCCGGAAGCTCTGGCATGGAGCGCCTCGCCGGCATGGCCCGGCTAGGGGCCAGCCTCGTCCTCTGCGCCCAAGAGCGCGACGACAGGCGCAAAGGTGCGCCGGTGAATGGGGCACGGTCCCAGGCTGGCCAGCGCCTGCCGATGCAGCGATGTGGCGTACCCCTTGTGCACGGCAAAGCCATAGCCCGGCCAGGCCCGGTCGAACAGATCCATCCACTCGTCGCGTTTGACCTTGGCCAGGATGGAAGCTGCCGCAATCGTGAGGGACAGCCTGTCTCCCTTGACGATGGCCTGTTGGGGATAGGGGGATTCGGGCAGGGAGAGCGCGTCAATGAGCAGGAAATCCGGCTCGGGGACGAGTGCCCGCACGGCGCGGGCCATGGCCCGCCGTGTCGCGACCACTATGCCCGCCTGGTCGATCTCCCACGAAGGCGCGACACCCACGCCCATCGAAATCGAGACCCCTTCGATCTCGCGCAACAGGCGGTCGCGCTGCCGGGGAGTGAGCAGCTTGGAGTCCGTCACTTCACGGAGGCGCTCCAGCTGGCTGGCCGAGTCCAGCCGAAGGATGACCGCCGCCGCGACGACGGGCCCCGCCAGGCACCCTCGCCCGGCCTCGTCAACGCCCGCAACGAGCCCGTACCCTCGGGCCCTCGCACGCCGCTCGGCCGCCAGAGACGGTCTTACCGGCACCATCCGCTAGCGCTCCGCCAGGTTAGCCGGCAACCCGCCACGGCCACCACGGCGCACGACACCGCACCTCTGCACATGCCGCCCCACTGGAAGGCTCCGGGGCTGGAAGGCGCCAGCGGAGACCTCCATCAGAGCCTGCGACGGGAGCTACTCGGCCGCCGGCTCGGGAGAGGCCTGAGCAGGGCTGGTCGGCGCTGGCTGGCGCCGCTCTCGGAGACGGGCCGCCTTCCCTCGTCGCCCCCGCAGGTAGTACAGCTTGGCTCGCCGCACCTGCCCATGCCGCAGGACTTCGACCTTCTCAAGCCTCGGAGAATGGAAGGCAAAGGTCCGCTCGACTCCCACACCATGCGCAGCGATGCGGCGCACCGTAAAGGTCGCATCAGCACCACCACCGCGCAGGCCAATCACGACACCCTGGAACGTCTGGACGCGCTCGCGCTCACCCTCGACAATGCGGTTATGCACCCGCACGGTATCCCCGGGGCGCAGGGGTGGGATATTTGGATTGGGTTCTGGGCGCGAAAGCACCCTCATGATGTCGGCCACATTGACACCGCCTTTCCCCAAGAGTCACAAAGCGCAAGTATAACACCGCCCCGCGTTGTTGGCAAATGGCATGGGCGGCATGGGTGCAGTTCACCCTGGGGGCAAGCTCTTCTGCGCTGCTGGCAAGGCCCCTACCCCCGGCGCCCCCTCCCCCGGGTCGGCCTGCAGGCCGACCCGGGGGAGGGGGCCCTTTCCGTGTGGGCTCGAGTTTGGCCTTTTTAGGTCCTGGTCCCTTACCCCTTGCTCCAGCAGTCCTAAGGGGTCATATGGCGCCACACGTACGGTTGCTGCCCCCACCCCCCACCCCTCCCCCCGGCGGGCACATCGTGCCCGCCCGGGGGGGGGGGTCATTCCCCATGGGTGTTTTGGGC